>NZ_CP017480.1:315000-630000 GCF_001887595.1 Luteibacter rhizovicinus DSM 16549 | reverse complement strand
TGGGCAATCAATCGTTCCAGCACGCCTTCCGCACGCTGCGCGGCGAAGTGGGCGATCTGGGGTTTGTAGGCGCAGACCAGTCCGGCGGTCGCGTCAACGATGTCACGGCAGAAGGTGAAAATGCCCTCGTTACCGGAGAGACCGGCGGGAAGGCGACCGGGTTCCGGGTCGAGCCCGACACAAACCAGGGAGTCGTTGCGACGCCAGGCGTCCTTCAGGGTGGTCATGAAGTTCATGGTCGGCTTCGCTATGTTTGTCGGTGTAAAGAAATGTAGGAGCCGATTCATCGGCGAAAAGCCAACGGAGCGGTGAAGCCGGAAGGCCTTTCGCCGATGAATCGGCTCCTACAGGTTCGCGGGTCTTGTCAGACCAGCTTTTTGTACTTGACGCGCTTCGGGCCGGCATCGTCGCCAAAACGGCGCTTCTTGTCGGCTTCGTACTCGTTGTAGTTGCCCGGGAAGAACTCGACGTGGGAATCGCCTTCGAACGCGATGATGTGCGTGGCGATACGATCGAGGAACCAGCGGTCATGGGAGATGACCACGGCGCAGCCGGGGAATTCGAGCAGCGCGTCTTCGAGGGCGCGCAGCGTTTCGACGTCCAGATCGTTGGACGGCTCATCGAGCAGCAGCACGTTGCCACCCTGGAGCAGGGTCTTGGCCATGTGCAGGCGGCCACGTTCACCACCGGACAGGCTGCCGACGATCTTCTGCTGGTCGGTACCCTTGAAGTTGAAGCGGCCGATGTAGGCGCGCGACTGGATCTCGAAGTTGCCGATCTGCAGGATGTCAGAACCGCCCGACACTTCCTGCCAGACGTTGTTCTTCGGGTCGAGCGCGTCACGCGACTGGTCCACGTAGGCCAGCTTGACCGTGTGGCCGTGCTTGACCTCACCGGTATCGGGCTTCTCCAAATTCATGATCATCTTCATGAGCGTGGATTTGCCGGCGCCGTTCGGGCCGATGATGCCGACGATGGCACCCGGCGGGATCTTGAACGACAGGTCTTCGATCAGGACGCGATCACCGAACGACTTGGTGACGTTCTTGAACTCGATCACTTCCTGGCCAAGACGCTCGCCCGGCGGAATGAAGATTTCATTGGTTTCGTTGCGGCGCTGGTACTCGACCGAGTTCAGCTCCTCGAAACGGTTGATACGGGCCTTGCCCTTGGACTGACGACCCTTGGCGGCCGTGCGGATCCACTCCAGTTCCTTGGCCAGCGCCTTCTGGCGCGACTTTTCCTGGTTGGCTTCCTGCTGCAGGCGTTCGCCCTTCTGCTCCAGCCACTCGGTGTAGTTGCCCTTCCAGGGGATGCCCCGGCCGCGATCGAGCTCGAGGATCCACTCGGCCGCGTTGTCGAGAAAGTAGCGATCATGCGTGACCGCCACGACGGTGCCGGGGTAGTCGTGCAGGAAGGTTTCCAGCCAGTCCACCGACTCGGCGTCCAGATGGTTGGTCGGCTCGTCGAGCAGGAGCATGTCCGGCTTGGAAAGCAGCAGGCGGCACAGGGCGACGCGGCGCTTCTCACCACCGGACAGGGGTCCGACCAAGGCTTCCCACGGCGGCAGGCGAAGGGCGTCGGCGGCCACTTCAAGCTGGCGCTCGAGGGCGTGCGCGTCGTTCGCGGCGAGGATGCCCTCGAGGGCTTCCTGCTCCTTTGCCAACTTGTCGAAATCGGCACCTTCCTCGGCGTACGCGGCGTAGACCTCTTCCAGGCGCTTCTGTGCGTCGAGGACTTCGGCGACGCCTTCTTCGACCACTTCGCGGACGGTCTTGGTCGGATCGAGATCCGGTTCCTGGGCCAGGTAGCCGATCTTCGTGCCCGGATTGGCGCGTGCCTCACCCTGGAAGTCGGTGTCGACGCCGGCCATGATCCGCAGCACCGTCGACTTGCCCGAGCCGTTGATGCCCAGCAGGCCGATCTTGGCGCCGGGGAAGAAGGACAGGGAGATGTCCTTGATGATCTGGCGCTTCGGGGGGACGATCTTGCTCACCCCGTTCATGGTGTAGATGTACTGCATGGATGCTCCGTAGGCCAAGGCCGCGCCCCCGGGGCCGATGCACGCCGGGTGGGCAAACCCCGATTATAGCGACTTCGGGTGTCAGGGCGCTGTCGCCGACGACACGGCGGGGGCTCGCGTGGGCGCGCGCGGACTTGGCCCGGCGGAGCGCCGCGGTACCCGGTCGGGCAGTCGCCCCGCAGACGCTTTCAGGCGAGCCTCCGAGACTGGACGGCCTTGCCCACAGAGTCCGCCCACCATGGTTCTCCAGCCACGTTTCACTTGCCTGTCCTTCGCTCTCGCCCTGGGGCCCGCCGCCGCGATAGCTGCCCCCGGCATGGTCGCCCGGTTCGACGCCGCGGTCGCCCAACTTGTCTCGGCGGAGGAGGGCACGATCGATGCATTGGGCCGGACGAAGCGGTCCGGAGCGGATTTTTCGGTTCAGCGCCGCCTGAATGTCGATGTCTCCTTTCCCGGCGATATCCGGGGATCGATGTACAGCGGGGTCTTCCATGGTGAGGCGGCCGTCTTCACCCGAGCGGGCGACTCCCTGGATGCGACCGTCATGCGCAATGGCGATACCGAGGTGATGTCCTTCGACGCGACTTCGGAGGATCTGGCTTTGGTGAACCAGGCGCCCGTGAGCGAGGCTCCCGAGGGGGCACGGGCCCGTCGTTCTCTCGCACCGGGCCACTTCGAGGATCCGGCCGCCTACACCCTGCATTTTCATTTCCTGAAGCACGACGACCTGCTCGACCGTGATGTCAGGGAGCTGCATGCGCGCTTCGTGGCGTGGTGGCTGGCCGACATGGCGGTCAATGTGCTGTCGGTGGAGTCGATGCGGGTCAGCTATTGGGAGAAAGCGCCCTGGGTGACCTCCATGGCCTACGGTGGTGCCGACTCGCTGAAGCAGTTTGAACAGACATTGAAAGTCATGGATCCCCGGTACGGGCTCGGGGTTGACCAGTCCTATAAGCACAAGTACGTGCTGCTCACCGCCGGACGGCCCATGCCGGGGACGACGGGCGTCGCTTACGAAGGCGGCAACGAGGCCATTGCGTCGATCGCGGGTCGTTCGAGGATTGTCGCCCACGAAATCGGCCACATGCTGGGCGCCACCCACGCCGCCGGAGAAACGCGCGGCTGGTGGGGGTGTGAAACCAACATGCTTTCCATTTCGAGCCGGGCACGCGCCGACTGCCTGGAATATTCCTCGGCCAATCGGCGTGCCATTCGTTCATACATGAGGCACGGGCCGGACACGTACGCGCCGCGCCGCATGATGGACGCACCGTCGCCCGAGTAATCCGGGTTCCGGCTGGCCCTCTCAGGAGAGGGCCAGTTCGGTGGGACGGCCCCTCAGGGAGGAATATATCCCTTGAGATCGACGTAGTTCTGGATACGGGTGACGTTCGTCGCCGAGTACTGATAACAATTGGCCAGAAGTGCCGCGTTGTCGAAGTGCATGTTGGTCGTACACGGCCACCAGCCCCATCGCCACTCCGCGTCGGCATGTCGGGCCCCGAAAAGATGCCCGAGTTCATGCGCGATCACGCTGTAAGGGCCGGTCAATCCTGCGATAGCCACGCCTCCCGCGGGGATGGCCTGACCCAGCTTTCCTTTAGCGGGCCGGAGGCGCGTGACAAGGACATACTTGTTCTTCCATGTCCGGCGGATGCCGCGGCTGGTCACGTACCGTTCGGCAGCGGCGCGCCACGTGGTCATTGACGAGGATGTGCCGTAGGAGAAGTCACTGATGCCGGGAATCGGCTGCATGTAGGTGATGTTGATCGGTATGTTGGAGGGCAGGATGTTCGACTCCATGTCGCGTAACCACCATGCGACATAACCGGCATGGATGCTCCTCGCCTCGCTCGAGCGCAAATCGTCGTGCAGGAATATCCGTATCTAGAGTGGTGCGAGGGGATCTGCCAGCGGCATAGGCTCCATGGGCGTATCGATGCCTTCTACATCGTCTTCGAAGTCGTCGTCGGAGCCGTGTTCAAGTGAGCGACGACGCCTTCGCGGATCTCCGTCGACATTCGCGTGGGTAACGGCGGCGAGCCCGTGCGTATGCGAGATGACCGCCATACCCGCTGTCACCGTGGTGACGTGTACGCCATCCTCCCTGACGACGCTGATATCCAGACCCTTGTCCGATCGAGTCACGACTGCCGGCAAACCGTCGAACCTTGCGTCGTAGACCATCGACGGCCCTTCGTCAGGGAAGGTCACTGAACTGTGCAGTCGCGAGGTCACGACGAGGGTAGACAGGCGAGCCTCATCCATCCCACTGTCGAAGGCGGGAACACTCAGGGCGGTGGGCAGTGGTCCGATGGCCAACGCATCGAACCGATCGATGATGGCGGGCCCGGTCGGCGCGACCCAGGTCGGTGATAGCACAAGCATGGCCCTTGTGGCATCGCAAAGCCGCACTGTCATCGGTCCTCCGACCAGCGACTGTTCTCGATGTGGCCACCGGCCGTGGTGACGTATTCCCGAATCTGGTATGCGTTCTCTGCTGAATACTCGTAGCAGTTCGAGCGCACGGTCAGGCTGGGAGCGTACATGTTGGTTTCACACCACCATCCACCATAACGGACCTCGGCCCTGGCGTGGGTCGCGCCCAGGAGGTGGCCGAGTTGATGGGCGATCTCCGGGTACCTGCCGCTGACCGACGCGATGCCTTCGGTGCCCTTCTGCCAGGAGCGACCGTGACGCTCCGGCTCGGGAAGACCCTTAACAATAAGCATGAACTTGTGCTTGTAGGTGCGCGGGATGTCCTGCTCCAGCGCGTAGTGCTCGACGACATCCGACCAGTCGTGCAGTGATCCGACGTATTCGTACTTCACATCGGTGACGCCCGGAATCCGCTGACTGTAGAGCAGGTCGACCTTCTTGCCGGGAAGGATGTTGCGCTGCAGGTCGGCCAGCCACCACGCCACGTAACCTGCGTGGATGCGCTGCGAGGTGGACCCGACATCGTCGTGAAGCATGAGATGGAAGGTGAGCCGGCTTGGGTTGAGATCCTCCGGAGTAATCGCGGCGGCGCGTGACGGCACGGCGTGTGCGCTGCCCGCGCCAGGCGAGCCCTGGCCGGCGGTCGTCTCCGCGGGCAGGTGTTCGTATTCGATAGCCTCACTTCCGGCGGTGAAGCCCGTGATGCCGACTCCGGTCGCCGACAACGACGTAATGTCGAGATGATTGCCTGACCGGGTGACGACCACCGACGACCCATGCCATGTGGCGTCATACATCTGGCCGTGACTGCCGTCGGCGAACACGATGTCGCCACCGAAGGCGTCGAGTACGACCAGATCGTCGTCGGCGGCTCGAGCGGTGTTCACTACGTTGCCGTCGAGGGAGACGCGTGCCGGCAGTCCGGCGGCGATAGCCAGGTCGAATCGCGCGATGGAGTCGCCTGGTGGCACCGCGGTAGGAGCGGTGGTTTCACCGGTGTCGATGAGCAATTGACCGTCGCCGCGTGAAATCGTGACCTGCTTGCCCCGCCACTGGCCGATATAGGTAACCATGTGGCTACCGTCGGGCAACACGACCTCGTTTTCCAGCCGTGTATCGACACTGATCCGGGCACGGGTGACCAGGCCAGCCTCGTCCGTGGCGTGAATCCGCAGGCCGCGCAGCGGCAGGCCGTCGGCAACGCGTTGGTCGAACAGGCCGAGCGAGGTGGAGGCATCCCATGTCGCCGCGTGGGTTGCCGTCGTCGAAAGCGCCAGCAGGATGAGCGTGGATAGCGTTGTGCGAGTGGTCATAAGAGCGTCTCGGTCGGGTTGGGGAAGAGCGTCCACGCAACTTAACGTGGACGCTCTTCCTTATTTCCGACACCTACGAACGACGCGACCGATTCGCGATCAAGACCGGCGTTGCCTTACCCACTATGCATTCAGTTGGCGTCACGCGCGACAGCTTGCTGCACGTACTCCCTGATCTGAACATCGTTTTGCCCCGAGTGGATCTGGCAGCTGAAGAGGCCGGGCACATAGGCGCTCATGTTGGTCACGCACGGAAAGCGGGTTTCGGCGTGTTCATGGAGCGCGTTCAGGGTGTGGCCGAATTCGTGCGCAACGCCATGTCGCGGCCCGGTGCCGGACGCCATCGCGACCGTGTCCCGTGCCAGTGCGAGGCCGTAAGCACCTTTCCAGTTATCCGGTCGGTCGCCCACGAAGAGCATGACCTTGGTCAATGCGGACGACACGATACCCTGCGTGTAGAGGTATCGGTCCGCGGCGTTCCTGAAGGCGTACAGGGACTCGTCGGCGCGTCCTTGCCGATAGTCGAAATCGGTGACGCCGGGAAGGCGGTCCTTGATGACGACTTTGATCGGGATGCCGGGCTTGACGCTTCGCTCCATGTCGCGGACCCACCATGCGATGTACCAGTTGTGGAACTTTGCATAGTTCGATTCGCCTGCATCGTCGTGCAGGAAAATCCAGAACCGGAGTTCCGCGACAGAGTTCTTGGCCAGCGTTGCGGGGGTGCGTGCGGATGGCGTGGACGACGGAACGATCGCATCGTCCGGTACGGGTGTCGGCGCTGGTGCCGGCGCGGATCGATACTGAGCGATCGTCGTCCTGGCCTCGACCGACTGGCCGAGGACCGAGATACGCAGGGTTTCGCCAAGGCGGGTGAAGACGGCTTCATGGCTGCCGGCCGTTCCGGTGTAGGTCATGGCGTGGCTGCCATCGGGGTAGACGACATCGGTATCGAGCCGTTCCTTGATCACGACCTGATCCACGCCGGGGCCGCGTTCGTCGTCGGTCTCGCGGGGAAGCGCGAAGGACTTGGGCAACCCGGCGGCGACGTGTGCGTCGAACAGGCTTGCGGCAGGTGTTTGCGCGAGGATCGGAGCCTGCCAGGCGGTGGCCGTCAGGCTGGCGGCGAGGACGAGGGTGAGCTTACGGGTCACGAATGGCATCAGTGTGTTCCTTTCGGCGAGGCTGGGCCTTCCTGGCCCAGGAAATTAGGCTACGCATCCCCACGGGGAGGGGCTGTAGTCCGGAAACCGGGTTTTGAGTCGGCGAAACGTCCGACACGTCCCCATACGGCCCGGTCAAGCGGGTCGCGGGCCCGGTGAGACTGTGGGCAGTGGCTGCAAACGCCCGCGAGCGCTACACTTTCCGTCTTGTTTCCCACCTGCCCCCATGAGGTCGAGATGTTCCCGAAGGATGCAACGATCGCCGGCTATGACGACGAACTGGCCAAGGCCATCGCCAACGAGGCCCGTCGCCAGGAAGATCACGTCGAACTGATCGCCTCCGAGAACTACGCCAGCCCGCGGGTGATGGAAGCCCAGGGTTCGGTGCTGACCAACAAGTACGCCGAGGGGTATCCGGGCAAGCGTTACTACGGTGGCTGCGAATACGTCGACGTGGCCGAGAAGCTCGCCATCGATCGCCTGAAGCAGTTGTTCGGTGCCGATTACGCCAACGTGCAGCCGCATTCCGGCTCCCAGGCCAACCAGGCCGTGTATTTCGCCCTCCTGCAGCCGGGCGACACCATCCTCGGCATGAGCCTCGCCCACGGTGGTCACCTGACCCACGGCGCCAAGGTCAACCTGTCGGGCAAGCTCTTCAACGCCGTGCAGTACGGCATCGACCCGGTGTCGGGCCTCGTCGACTACAACGAAGTCGAGCGCCTCGCCGTCGAGCACAAGCCGAAGATGATCGTCGCCGGCTTTTCCGCCTACTCGCAGATCCTCGACTGGGGTCGGTTCCGCGCCATCGCGGACAAGGTCGGTGCCTACCTGTTCGTCGACATGGCCCATATCGCTGGCCTGGTCGCCGCGGGCGAGTATCCGAACCCGATCGAGCACGCACACGTCGTCACCTCGACCACGCACAAGACGCTGCGCGGTCCGCGCGGCGGCATCATCGTCGCCAAGGGCCTGGGTGAGGAGCTGGAAAAGAAGCTCCAGTCCATCGTCTTCCCTGGTATTCAGGGCGGTCCGCTGATGCACGTGATCGCGGCCAAGGCCGTCGCCTTCAAGGAGGCGCTGGAGCCCTCGTTCAAGACCTACCAGGCGCAGGTCGTGAAGAACGCCAAGGCCATGGCGAAGACCTTCATCGAGCGAGGCTACAAGATCGTCTCCGGCGGCACCGAGAACCATCTCATGCTGATCGACCTGATCGGTCGCGACGCCACGGGCAAGGACGCGGAAGCGGCGCTGGGCAAGGCGCATATCACCGTGAACAAGAACGCGGTGCCAAACGATCCCCGGTCGCCCTTCGTCACGTCGGGCCTGCGCGTCGGTACGCCGGCCATCACCACCCGCGGGTACGACGAAGCCGCCACGGTGGAACTCACCCAGTGGATATGCGACGTGCTCGACGCCCCGGGTGACGATTCGGTCATCGCCAGCGTGCGTGAGAAGGTCACGGCACAGTGCGCACGATTCCCGGTTTACGGCTGATCGATGCATTGTCCGTTCTGCCAGCATGAAGACACGCGTGTCATCGACTCCCGTCTTACGGAGGACGGTGGCACGGTGCGGCGTCGCCGCGAGTGTCCGCAGTGCAGCGAGCGTTTCAACACGTTCGAAACGGCGGAGCTGAAGCTTCCGGCGATCGTCAAATCCGGCGATCGTCGCGAGCCTTTCGACGAACACAAACTGCGCGTCGGCTTCGAGCGCGCGTTGCAGAAGCGCCCCGTCGCCAGCGACGCGGTGGACGGCGCCGTGCGCGCCGTGGTCAACGACCTGCGTCGCTGCGGCGAGCGCGAAGTTCCGTCGCGACAGGTGGGTGAACTGGTGATGCGCGAGCTGAAAGCGCTCGACCAGGTCGCCTACGTGCGTTTCGCCTCCGTGTACCGTCGGTTCGAAGACGTCCATGCCTTCCGCGAGGAGATCGAGAAGCTCGAACGCGACCTGCCGTCGCTCGAGGGTCTGCAACTGCCGCTGCTCGACGCAGCCAGGCGCGGGCGCAAGAGCTGACCATGTCGCGGCCGTTCTTCCCCGCCATGGACCACGTACACATGGCGCACGCCCTGCGCCTGGCCGAGCGCGGCCTGCATACCACCCAACCGAACCCCCGCGTGGGCTGCGTCATCGCGCGCGGCGACACCGTGCTGGGCACCGGCTGGCATCCGCGCGCGGGACAACCGCATGCGGAAATTTTCGCGCTTCGCGAAGCGGGTGACGCCGCACGCGGCGCCACCGCTTACGTCACCCTCGAACCCTGTGCCCACCACGGCCGGACACCGCCCTGCGCCGACGCCTTGATCGCCGCGGGTGTCGGTCGTGTGGTGATCGCGCACGAAGACCCCTTCGACAAGGTCGACGGCGCCGGCATCGCGAGGCTGCGCGACGCGGGCATCGGCGTACAGGTAGGCCTGATGCGTGACGCCGCGCGCGAGCTGAACATCGGTTTCTTCAGTCGTATCGAACGGCAACGTCCCTGGGTACGTGTGAAGCTGGCGATGAGCCTGGACGGGCGCACCGCGCTCGCCGACGGCTCGTCGAAGTGGATCACCGGTGACGCGGCGCGTGCCGACGTACAGCGTTGGCGCGCCCGTTCATCGGCGATCCTTTCCGCGAGCGGCACGGTGCTTGCCGACGACCCGCACCTCACCGTACGGCTGCCGGAAGGCGAGGCCTTCGTGCCGCCGTTGCGTGCGATCGTCGATACGCGCCTGCGTACGCCGGCAGGCGCACACGTGCTGGACGACAGCGCCCCGACCGTGCTGTTCCATGCGGACGATGCGTCAGTGCCCACGCACCTGTCCGGGGTACGTCGCGCCGCCATTCGTCGTGACGATGGCGGTGGCCTCGATCTTCGCGCAGTCCTTCACTGGCTGGCACGCGAGGACGTCAACGAAGTGCATGTCGAGGCCGGGCCGGTGCTCTGTGGCGCGCTACTCGCCGCGGGCCTGGCCGACGAGCTGCTCGTCTACATCGCGCCGATCCTGCTGGGTCATACCGGCCGCCCCATGCTGAACCTGCCGCCGCTGGACGACATGGCCTCGCGCTGGAAGCTGCACACCGTGGACCGCCGCCAGGTCGGCGACGATATGCGCCTGCAGCTTCGCCCCACCCGGTGAGTACGCTGTCCCACGTGCGTTGGGGCATCATCGGCTGCGGCGCGGTGACCGAGGTCAAGAGCGGTCCGGCGTTCTCGAACGTGCCCGATTCCTCCCTGGCCGCGGTGATGCGCCGTGACGGCGACAAGGCGCGTGATTACGCTCAACGCCATGGGGTGCCGCGTTGGTACGACGACGCGGCGGCGCTCATCGCCGACCCGACCGTCGACGCCGTCTATATCGCCACACCGCCTTCGAGCCATCGCGACTACGCGCTGATGGCGATCGCCGCCGGCAAGGCGGTGTACGTCGAGAAGCCGATGGCGATCGACCACGCGGAATGCATGGCGATCGTCGAGGCGGGCAGGGCGGCCCGCGTACCGGTGTTCGTCGCCTATTACCGCCGTATGCTGCCGCGGTTTCGCCGGATCGCGGCACTGCTCGCCGAAGGTGCCATCGGCACGCCGCGACTGGTCAACGTGCTCCTCCATCATCCTTTCGAGGCGCGCTACCAGGACCCGGCCAACCTGCCGTGGACCGTACGCCCCGAGCTGTCCGGTGGCGGGATCTTCGTCGACATCGGCTGCCACACGCTGGACATCCTCGATTTCCTGCTCGGTCCGATTGTCCAGGCGCGTGGCATGGTCTCGCACCAGATGGACGCCTATCCGGCCGAGGACACCGTGGCCATGGCCTTCGCGTTCGGCTCGGGTGTGCTCGGCACAGGGCTGTGGAATTTCTGCGCGGACCGGCGGGAGGATCGGGTCGAGATCGTCGGTGACCGTGGTCGGCTGGTTTTCGCCACCTTCGGCGAAGAGGCCATTCGCCTCGAGGCCGGCGGCCATGTGGAAGACATCCTTTTGGCCAATCCCCGGCACATACAACAGCCATTGATCGAATCCATCGTGGCCGAACTCACCGGAAAGGGCGTGTGTCCCTCGACGGCCGAGAGCGGCGCGCGGACGAACTGGGTGATGGACCAGGTGCTGAAAGCCTGACGGGGGTAGGCCGATTTATCGGCGATGGGTGCTTGCCCTGACCTGGCCCGCTGCCGCGGGTTCGCCGATGAATCGGCTCCTACACAGGGCGGGTGGGTTCGGTTGTTGCAATTGGGCTGGCGGACCCCATGCTATTCTTCGCCGGCCGGTTTCCCTTGGGGAACCAGTCTCCACAGCGTCTTCAGGGCGGGGCGAAACTCCCCACCGGCGGTAGGTTTCCGCAAGGAAACGAGCCCGCGAGCGCTTCCGGTTTCGGCCGGAAGGTCAGCAGATCCGGTCCGATGCCGGAGCCGACGGTTACAGTCCGGATGAAAGAAGACGGCGATCGCACGTTCCCCTGGGGGACGCTCGACGCCATGCGCCTTGGGGCGTTTTTCGCTCATTACCGCGGGAAACGTTTCATGAAAAACCAGATCGCCATCGTGCTCTCCCTGCAGGGAGGCCACTGACATGTTTACCGGCATCATCCAGGCCGTCGGCCGCATTGCGCGGCTGGAACCGCGTGGTGGCGACGTACGCCTCGTCGTCGATACGGCGGCACTCGACATGGCCGATGTGGCCCTTGGCGACAGCATCTCGGTCTCCGGCGTCTGCCTGACCGTGATCGACTTCGACGCGACGAGCTTCGCCGCCGACGTCTCCAATGAAACCCTCGCCCACACTACGCTCGGCAAGCACAAGGCCGGCGACACCGTGAATCTGGAAAAGGCGCTCCGCCTTGCCGACCGCCTCGGTGGCCACCTGGTTTCCGGCCATGTGGACGGGGCGGGCAAGGTCGTCTCCGTCGTTCCGGACGGCCGCTCGCTGCGCTGGACCTTCGAGGTACCCAGTGACATCGCGCGCTACATCGCTCACAAGGGCTCGGTCTGCATCGACGGCACCAGCCTCACCGTGAACGAAGTCAACGGCAATCGCTTCGGCGTGAACCTTATTCCCCATACGGTGGAACACACGACGTTCGCCGCGCGTCGCCCCGGCGACGGCGTGAACATCGAAGTGGACGTGGTCGCCCGTTACATCGAACGCCTGCTTTCCGCTGGTGACACCCCGCGCCTCGACGAGGCCTTCCTGAAGCAACACGGCTTCGTCTGACCCGGACCTCCCATGCCTTTCAATACGATTCCCGAGATCCTCGAAGACTTCCGCCAGGGCCGCATGGTCGTCATCCTCGATGACGAAGACCGTGAAAACGAAGGCGACATCGTCATGGCCGCCGAGAAGGTGCGCCCGGAAGACGTCAACTTCATGGTCCGCGAGGCACGTGGCCTGCTGTGCCTGACGCTGACCGAAAAACACACGCGGCAGCTCGGCCTCAAGCCGATGGTCAGCGACAACAACTCGCCGTACCACACCAACTTCACCGTCTCGATCGAAGCGGCGGAAGGCGTCACCACGGGCATCTCCGCCCACGACCGCGCGCGCACCATCCAGGTCGCCGCGGCGGCCGATGCGAAGCCCGCCGACATCACCATGCCGGGGCACATCTTTCCGCTGACAGCGCAGGCCGGTGGCGTCCTCAGCCGGGCCGGGCATACGGAAGCCGGTTGCGACCTGGCCACCCTGGCGGGCATGCAGCCCTCGTCGGTGCTGATCGAGATCCTGCACGACGACGGCTCGATGGCACGCCGTCCGGAGCTGGAGATCTTCGCCGCGAAGCATGGCCTGAAGATCGGCACGATTGCCGACCTGATCCGCTACCGCCTCGAGACCGAGAAGACGATCGAGCGCGTGCACGAAGAAGACGTGGACACCGAGTTCGGCCCGTTCAAGCTGGTCGCCTATCGCGACGGTATCCGTCGCGGCCTGCACTTCGCCCTGGTCCGTGGCGATGTTGCCAACGGCGAGCCCGTGCTGACCCGCGTGCATGTGCGCAATACGCTGTCCGACGTGCTCCACCTCAAGCGCGACGATCTCGGCCAGACCGTCACCGAGGCGCTGCGCAAGATCGACGCGGAACAGCGCGGTGTCCTGGTGGTGCTTTCCGGCGAAGACACGCCGGACGCGCTGCTGGCGCGGCTCAGGCGTGACGTGGCACCGATGCCGGCACCGAAGGACGACCAGGAATGGCGCCAGACCGGTCTCGGTGCGCAGATCCTCGCCGACCTGGGCGTGAAACGACTCCGCGTCATCGGCACCCCGCGTAAGCTGGTCGGTATCGCGGGCTTCGGCCTGGAAGTGGTGGAGCAGGCCGGTTGATGACCCCGACATACGATATTCGCCTGATCGCTCCTTCCGGCTACCCGCACAACCCCGAAGCCATGGCTCGCGGCATCGCGCGACTGGAAGAGGCTGGCCACACGGTGCAGGGCAAGGACGTCCTCGAGCGCCGCCAGCTCCGTTTCGCGGGCAGCGATGCCGAGCGCGCCGCGGACATCAATGCGCTGGCCGATACGTCGAAGCCCTTGCCCGATGTGGCCCTGGCCATTCGGGGTGGCTATGGCGCGCATCCGTTGTTGCCGCTGCTCGATTACGAGGGGTTGCGCGACCGCCTCGGCGCTGCGCCGCTTGCCCTTGTCGGGCACAGCGACTTCACGGCCCTGCAATGCGCGCTGTTCGCCCGGAGTGGCCTGGTGACCCTGGGTGGGCCGATGCTGGGCGCGGATTTCGGTGCGCCCGAACTCGATGCACAGACCTGGGCACACTTCTGGGACACGCTGGCGGCCGACGAAGGCCGCGCCACATGGGCCACGGCGGATGCCGTCGACCTGGACGTCGAGGGGACGGTATGGGGTGGCAACCTGGCCATGCTGACCAGCCTCATCGGGTCGCCGTTTTTCCCTGAGATCGATGGGGGCATCCTCTTCGTCGAGGACATCGCCGAGCCGGCCTACCGGGTCGAGCGCATGCTCTACCACCTGGTCCACGCCGGCGTGCTGGCCCGGCAGAAGGCCCTGGTCATCGGCGATTTCACCAGCTACCGGACCACCGAATACGACAACGGCTACGACCTGGACGCCACCTTCGAGCGGATCGCCGCCGTGGTGGGCATCCCTATCGTCCGTGGGCTGCCGTTTGGCCACGACGCCGCCAAGTTCACCCTGCCTTTTGGTGCCCCGGGACGGCTGGTTGTCGCCGATGGGACCGCCGTGCTTACCTTCAGCGGCCACCCCAGGCCGAAAACCCCGTAAAATAACCGGCCGCCAGCGGCCCGCCCGCCACAGGACTACCCATGAAGATCATCGAAGGCGATTTCGCCACCCCCAAGGGCCGTTTCGCCATCGTTGCCGGCCGTTTCAATGCGTTCGTCGTCGAACCCCTGGTCGAAGGCGCGCGTGACGCGCTGGTTCGCCACGGTGTGAAAGAAGACGCGATCGACCTGATCCGCGTGCCCGGCGCGTTCGAAATCCCGCAGGCCGCCTACAAGATCGCCGGCTCCGGCAAGTACGCCGCCGTGCTCGGCCTGGGCGCGGTCATCCGGGGTTCGACCCCGCATTTCGACTACGTCGCCGGCGAAGCCGCCAAGGGTCTCGGCCAGGCCGCGTACGCTTCCGGCGTGCCGGTGTCGTTCGGCGTCCTCACGACCGACAGCATCGAGCAGGCGATCGAGCGCGCCGGCACCAAGGCCGGCAACAAGGGCGTGGATGCGGCCATGGTCGCGATCGAGATGGTCAACCTCTACGCGAAGCTCGGTAAATGAACAACACTCCTCCGCACGGCATCGACCTCGCCGCCCGTTCGCGCGCGCGTCGCCGCGCCCTGCAGGCGCTGTACGCCTGGCAGATCGGCGGCAGCAAGATGGGTAACGTCATCGAGCAGTTCCGTCACGAGCAGGACATGGTCGTGGCTGACCTCGAGTACTTCGAGGACATCCTGCGTGGCGTGGAAAAGCACGTGAAGGAACTCGACGACGGCATCAAGCCGTTCGTCGATCGTGAAGTGTCGCAAATCGATCCCATCGAGCTGTCGGCCCTGCGCATGGGTGCCTACGAGCTGAAGTACCGCCCGGACGTGCCATATCGCGTGGTCATCAACGAAGCCGTCGAGGCGACCAAGCGCTTCGGTGCGGATCATGGCCACAGCTATGTGAACGGTGTGCTCGACAAACTCGCGACGCATTGGCGTACGGCCGAGAAGCGATCCTGATCATGCCGCGAATCCTCGCGGGCTAAGGAAGCTGCATGGAATTCGACCTGATCGACCGCATCCGCCGGCATACGGACGTCCACCGCGACGACGTACTGACCGGCATCGGTGACGACGCCGCCGTGGTCGCCGTCCCGGCCGGCCGCGAACTGGCGGTTGCCGTGGACACCCTCGTCGAGGGGGTCCATTTTCCCGTCGGGACCGCTGCCGCCGATATCGGCTGGAAGGCGCTTGCGGTAAACCTGTCCGACCTCGCGGCCATGGGCGCGACGCCGGCCTGGGCTCTGCTGGCGCTCACGCTGCCGGATAGCGACGAAGCTTTTGTCGATGGCCTCGCACGCGGGTTCGCCGAACTGGCGACACCGCTGCGTCTTGCCCTCATCGGTGGCGACACCACGCGTGGCCCCTTGACCGTCACGGTGGTCGTGCATGGCTTCACCGCGCCGGGAGACGCGCTGCTGCGTTCCGGCGCGCGGGCAGGCGATGCGATCATGGTCACCGGTACGCTCGGCGACGCCGCCGCCGGCCTTCGCTGCCTTGCCGAGGCGGACGCCTCGCCGTACGCGGCACTCATCGAACGTCTCAACCGGCCAACGCCACGGGTGGCCGCCGGGAACGGTCTGCGTGGCATCGCCACGGCGTGCATCGATGTTTCCGACGGGCTCGTCGCCGACCTCGGCCACATCTGCAAGGCCAGCGGTGTCGGTGCGGAAATCGATGCCGCCATGCTGCCACGTTCGTCCGCGCTCCTCACCCATTTCGAGGATGCCGACACGATCGACTTCGCGCTGTCCGGTGGCGACGACTACGAACTCTGCTTCACCGTGCCGGCCGATCGCGCTGGCGAAGTGTCGGCCAACATGGCCCGCCTCGGTGGCGGTGCGACACGCATCGGGCGCATCGTGGAAGGTGCCGGCGTGCGCGTGCTCGGCCTCGACGGTGCGGAGATGGTGCTGTCGCGCGCTGGCTGGAACCACTTCGTCGCATGAGCACGAAATACGTCCTCGATCCCGCAGACCGCCGTCGCCTGATGGCGTCGCCGGCGGGGTGGATCGCCTGCGGTTTCGGATCGGGCTTTGCGCCGAAGGCGCAGGGGACGTTCGGTTCACTCGCCGCTATCGTGCCTTGGTTGCTCCTGCGCGGCCTTTCCGTGCCCGCGTGGATCGCTGTCATCGTCGTCGCCTTCGTGATCGGTGTATGGGCCTGTCACGTGGCCGGGCGCATCCTTGGCGTCGACGATCATCGCAGCCTGGTGTGGGACGAATTCGTCGGGCTCTGGATCACGCTCCTGCCCGCGCTGGTTGCACCGTGGTGGGCCGTCATTCTCGGCTTTGCCCTGTTTCGTCTTTTCGACGTGTGGAAGCCGTGGCCGATCGCGTGGTTCGACCGACGCGTGAAAGGCGGCCTCGGCGTCATGCTCGATGATGTGATTGCCGGACTTTTCGCCGGCATCGTCCTCTATCTGGTCCTGTTGATCGTTCGCTAAGGAATCGCCATGGAATACCGTCGCCTGGGTTCAACCGGCCTGAAGATTTCCGCGCTGTCGTATGGCGCGTGGGTCACCTTCGGGCGCCAGGTCGGCCGCTCCGAAGCGCGTGACCTGATCGCGCTGGCCTACGACAACGGGGTCAACTTCTTCGACAACGCCGAGACGTACAACGCAGGCGATGCTGAGCGCTTGATGGGCGATGTGATCGCCGACCTGCGCTTGCCGCGCGATGCGTACTGCGTGTCGAGCAAGGTGTATTTCGGTGCCGTTACCGATCCGAAACCAACGCAGCGCGGTCTTTCTCGCAAGCACGTTTTCGACGCCTGCCACCAGGCACTCGAGCGGCTTCGCGTCGACTACCTGGACATGTACTTCTGCCATCGCCCCGACCCGGATACGCCGGTGCTGGAAACCGTGTGGGCGATGGATACGCTGATTCGCCAGGGCAAGGTGCTCTACTGGGGCACGAGCGAATGGCCGGCCGAGCTCATCGCCGAAGCGCATCGTGTCGCCCGCGACAACCATCTCATCGCGCCGTCGATGGAGCAGCCGCAGTACAACCTGCTGCATCGTGAGCGCGTCGAGCGCGAGTACGGATCGCTGTACGAGCAATACGGCATGGGTACGACGATCTGGTCGCCGCTGGCGTCGGGTCTGCTCACCGGCAAGTACAACGACGGCGTGCCCGGCGATTCGCGGCTCGGGCAACCCGGCAACGCGTGGTTGCGCGATGCGCTTCTTGAAGACGACGGTGCGAAGTTGAAGGCGGTTCGCGCGCTGGCACCGATTGCTGCCGACCTCGGTCTGCCGATGGCGCGCTTCTCGCTCGCCTGGTGCCTGAAGAATCCGCACGTTTCGACCGTCATCCTCGGTGCGAGCAAGACGGCGCAGCTGGAAGAAAACCTGAAGGCGCTCGACGCGGTCGCGTTGTTCGACGATGCCGTGATGCGCCGGATCGACAAGGCCCTGACCGCGTCCTGACCGCGTCCTGACCGTGTTGTTGGCTGTTGTGGGAGCCGATTCATCGGCGATCCCGCGGTAGCGGGCCAGGTTACGGCGAGCACCCATCGCCGATGAATCGGCTCCCACAGTCGCCGATGAATCGGCTCCCACAAGACCTCTACATATCGCCGTAGAGGGCTTGCAGCGCCGCAATCGCGGCGAGGCCGGCGGTTTCGGTACGCAGGATGCGCGGACCGAGCTTCAGTCCGATGAAACCGGCGGCATCCAGCGCCGCGCGATCGCGCTCGCCGAATCCACCTTCAGGGCCGATGGCGAGGATGGCGGTGCCGCTCAGCTGGAGTTCGCCGGGACGCTTCGCGCCCTCGGGCAGCAAGGCCAGACGCATGGGGCCGCCTTCGCCCAGTGAACCGAGCCACGCCGCCAACGGCTGGGCCGCCTCGATCACCGGCACGCGCGCCCGGCCCGATTGCTCGCACGCGCTCGACGCCACCGCGCGCCAGTGAGCGAGTCGCTTTTCGCTGCGGGCGGCGTCCAGTTTCACTTCCGAGCGTTCCGTCAGGACCGGGACGATGCGGGCGATGCCGAGCTCGGTTGCCTTCTGCACGATCAGGTCCATCTTCTCGCCGCGGGCGACGCCCTGGACGAGGGTGAGCGACAGGGGCGATTCGTTGGCGACCACACGGCCTTCGCCGACCGAGGCGACCACCTCGCGCTTGCCGACCGACGCCAGCGTCGCGTCGAACTCCATGCCGTCGTCGCCAGCAAACAGCACCACGGGCGCGCCGACCTCCATACGCAGCACGCGGGCCACGTGCTCGCCGGCCTGGGCGGGCAGGGTGACCTCACGGCCACTGGCCAGCGGCGTGTCAACATGGATGCGGATCGTTCGCATGAATGAGTCTCGTGTCACGGAATGTCCATTGTAGCGAGCGGCGGGCCTCGCTATCGTCAAGCTATTCACGACGGAGCCGCGTGCATGCCGATCGCCTGGTACTTCGATTTCGTTTCCATGTTCAGCTGGCTGCAGTGGCCGGCGGTGCGCGAGCTGTGCAAGACCCGGGACGTGTCGCTACGGCCGATCCTGTTCGGTGCCCTGCTCAAGCAGATGGAGCAGCGCGGCCCGGCGGAGATCGACGGCAAGCGCGAGTTCACTTACCGCTATGCCCTGTGGCGGGCGCGCCAGGCCAATGTGCCGTTGAGGTTTCCGCCGACCCATCCCTTCAATCCGCTGCCGGCCCTGCGGCTGTGCATCGCGGCGGGCGGCACCGTCGAAGCGGTGGGTGCGATCTTCGAATGGATCTGGGCCCACGGACGCGCGGCGGATACGGCGGAGGCCCTTGCACCCCTGGCGGCCTCGCTGGGGATCGCCGATGTGCGTGCCGCGTTGTCGACGCCCGAGGTCAAGGCCTCGCTGCAGGCCAACTTCGAGCTGGCCATGCAGCAACGGGTGTTCGGCGTGCCGACGCTGGCCATCGGCAGCGAATTGTTCTGGGGTGCGGACGCCCACGATTTCGCCATGGACTTCCTCGCTCATCCCGATCTGTTCGACGACCCGGAGATGGCCCGGCTGGGCGATCTCCCGGTGGGGCTGTCGCGTATCTAGCGCACGGCCTTTTCGATGCCCGCCATCGCGGTCTCGACCATGAAGTCGATCTCGCGCTCGGTGATGACGTAGGGCGGCATGAAGTACACGATGTTGCCGAGCGGCCGCAGCAAGGCGCCGTGCTCGAGTCCATGGCGATAGACGCGCAGGCCAC
Organism: Luteibacter rhizovicinus DSM 16549; assembly: GCF_001887595.1. Lineage (NCBI taxonomy): Bacteria > Pseudomonadati > Pseudomonadota > Gammaproteobacteria > Lysobacterales > Rhodanobacteraceae > Luteibacter > Luteibacter rhizovicinus. Next base: position 610,674 of record NZ_CP017480.1, on the reverse strand, counting down.
GGCGATCCGCGGCGGGGAAGGGCGCGCGGGTCTTCTTGTCGGCGACCAGTTCGATGGCCGCGATCATCCCGGTCTGGCGGACGTCGGCGACATGCGGATGATCGACCAACGGGGCGATCCGCTTCGCCATATGCGCCGCGAGCACGCGATTGCGCTCGAGCACCGGGTCGTCGCGGAAGATCTTCATCGTGGCGGTGGCGGCACGGCAGGCCAGCGGATTGCCGGTGTAGCTGTGCGAATGCAGGAAGGCCTTGCCCGCCGCGTATTCGGCGTAGAAGGCCTGGTAGACATCGTTCGTGGTGACGACAGCGGAGAGTGCCATGAAGCCACCGGTCAGTCCCTTGGACAGGCACATGAAGTCCGGGGAGATACCTGCCTGTTCGCAGGCGAACAAGGTGCCGGTGCGACCGAAGCCCACGGCGATTTCGTCGGCGATGAAATGCACCTGGAACTCGTCGCAGAGTGCGCGCAGGCCGGTGAGGTACGAGGCGTCGTACATGCGCATGCCGCCGGCACATTGCACCAGGGGTTCGACGATGACCGCGCAGGTTTCGTGCGCGTGCCGTTCGAGCAGGCTGCGCATCTCGCCAAGGCGCCGTATCGCGATGTCCTTCGGTGTTTCGCCCGGCTCGCCTTCGTAGGTGTCGGGCGAGGGCGCCAGCTCCGGCGTCAGCAACAGGGGCGCATAGGTCTTGCGGTAAAGCGCGACATCGCTGACCGAGAGGGCACCCAGTGTCTCGCCGTGGTAGCTGCCGGTGAGCGCGATGAAGCGGGTCTTCTCGCCATGGCCCTGGTTGAGCCAGTAGTGGAAGCTCATCTTCAGCGCGACTTCGATCGCGGCCGAGCCGTTGTCGGCCAGGAAGACGCGATCCAGACCCTTCGGGGTGATCCGGACCAGCTCCTCGGCGAGTTCGACCGCCGGTTCATGCGTGAAGCCCGCGAAGATCACGTGCTCGAGGCGGTCGAGCTGGTCTTTCAGGGCGGCGCCGATGCGCGGCTCCGCGTGCCCGAACAGGTTGGTCCACCAGGAACTGACGGCGTCGAGGTAGCGTTTGCCATCCGCGCCGACCAGCCATGCCCCTTCGCCGCGTACCACGGGTACCATGGGCAGGGTTTCGTGGTCGTGCATCTGGGTGCACGGGTGCCAGAGGACGGATCGGTCGCGCGCGACGAGCGTGTCGGCTGCCGGTGGAGCGAAAAGGGCATCGGTCATCCGCCCATGATCTCCCCCTGCCGTCCGGTCCTCAAGTCGCAGGTGAGGTGATCGTTTGAAGTGTTTTCGTCGGATCGGCCTGGTCGTCGTCCTGCTGGCGTTCGCCGCCGGCCTGTTCTACTGGTTCATGCCCGCCGGCGTGGCCGCATCCCTCCTGGCCCGCCGGGCGCACGGCTTCGTGCTCGGCGATGTCTCCGGCACCGTCTGGAACGGCCGTGCCGGCAAGGTCACCACCATCGACGGACGCGAGCTGGGGGCTTTGACCTGGCGTCTGGGTCGCGATGCGATCCTCGGACGTACGCATCTGGATCTGAACCTGGACGGCCGTGCAGGCAGGTTCCAGGGGCACCTGGAGCGGCCCGACCCGGATCACTCGATCTGGACCGGCATCGACTTCCGCCTTGATGCCGCGGCGCTGACCGGTCCGGCGCTGCCGCCAGAGCTCATTCCCGTCGGGGTCATCGAAGGCAAGGTGCCGCGCGCCGAACTGCAGGGTAACTGGCCCATCGCGCTGGACGCGGACGTGCTCTGGCGCGCCGCCGCGGTGAAGACGCCCGAAGGCCACATCACCCTGGGGAGCATCGCGCTCAAGGCGGCCAGCCAGGGCGGTATCCTGCGAGCGACCCTCGCGGACGATGGGCAGGGCTCGTTGCTGGTCCACGCAGCGCTCGCCGCGACTCCGCTGGGCTGGCGACTCGATGGTCGGCTGGTGCCGCGCATCGAGGACACGGCATTGTCCCATCTCATCGCGCGTTTCGGCCCGCTGGGCCGCGACGGCGCCGTCAATCTTCAACGCAAGGCGGGGCTCGCGCCCTCGATCACGACGCCATGACCGACACCCTCGACAAGGCCCTCGCCGCCGCCCGTGACGCCGCCGGCGCCGCGGCGGAGATCATCCTGCATTACTGGCGCACGGGAGTGGACGTCATCGTCAAGGGCGACGATACCCCGGTGACCGTTGCCGATCGCGAAGCCGAAATGGCCATCCGCGCGATCCTCGCCAAGGCACTCCCCGACGCGGGTATCTACGGCGAGGAGTACGGCGCGGACGATACGTCGCGCGAGTACGTCTGGCTGGTCGATCCGCTCGACGGGACGAAGAGCTTCGTTCGCCGGACCCCGTTCTTCTCGACCCAGATCGCGCTGATGCATCGAGGCGAACTCGTGCTTGGCGTCTCCTCGGCACCTGTCTACGGCGAGCGCATGTGGGCCGTGCGCGGACGCGGGGCCTGGCTCGATGGCGAGCCTGTCCGCGTTGCCGCCACGGCATCGATGACCGATGCCTCGATTTCCACCGGCAACGTCAAGACGCTCACGGCCGACGCGCGCTGGAACGCGCTCGGGGCCATGATTCGCGAGAGCAATCGCATTCGCGGATACGGCGACTTCTGTCATTACCACCTGCTCGCCCGGGGCGCGCTCGACCTCGTGATCGAGTCCGACGTGAATATCCTCGACATCGCCGCACTGGCGGTCATCGTGCGTGAGGCCGGTGGTGTCTTCACCGATCTCGACGGTGCGCCTCCCGGCCTGGAAACACGCAGCGTGCTGGCAGGGACGCCGGCCGTCCATGCCGCGGCACTGGCGAGACTGACCGGGGCTACAATCGACCGATGAACAAACGTCCGAAGATCCTGGCGACGCGCGACGCGCCCGACAGCCATTTCCGCCGCGTCGAAGAGGTGGACCTGGAATTCTCCAACGGCGAACGCCGTACCTACCAACGCCTCAAGGGCGGCGGCTTCGGCGCGGTCCTGATCGTCGCCATGCGCGATCCGGAAACCGTGCTTCTCGTGCGCGAATACGGCGTCGGCGTGGATCGTTACGAACTGGGCGTCCCCAAGGGTCGTCTCGATCGCGATGAAACCGCGGAGCAGGGCGCCGACCGCGAACTAAAGGAAGAGGTAGGCTTCGGCGCGCGCAAGCTGAAGATCCTGGGGACGCTCTCCTTATCGCCGTCGTACATGACCCACCTGGGTTACGTCGTGCTCGCCGAGGATCTGTACCCCGAGCGCCTGCAAGGCGACGAGCCCGAAGAATTGGAAGTGGTGCCCTGGCGCATGGACGCCCTGCACGAACTGCTCGCCCGCGACGATGTCACGGAAGGGCGATCCATTGCCGCACTCTTCATGGCCCGCGAGTACCTCGCCGGTCGCTACAAGCCAACGTGACCGCCGCACCCTGCGCTCGTTGGCTAGACCCCGTCTGCGCTATCGCGCAGCGCGCGGCCGAGGCGATCCTCGCCGTCTACGCGCAGGATTTCGAGGTCATCTGCAAGGATGACAACTCGCCGGTCACTGCCGCGGATCTCGCTGCGCAACGCGTGATCGAAGAGGGCCTGCGCGAACTCGCTCCTGGCGTGCCGGTGATTTCCGAAGAAGCGCTGGCGGCGCCCTGGTCCGAGCGTCGCACCTGGCGTCGCTACTGGCTGGTCGATCCGCTCGACGGCACGCGCGAGTTCGTCAAGCGCAATGGCGAGTTCAGCGTGAACATCGCGCTGATCGAGGATCATCGCAGCGTGCTCGGCGTCGTGCTCGCACCGGTCACCGGTGACCTCTACGCAGCAGCGCAGGGCTGCGGTGCGTGGCGGCAGAACTCGCCCACGGCCGAACGGGTCGCGATACGCGCGCGTCCCGCGACTGGCCTGCTCCGCGTGACGGGAAGCCGGTCGCATACGGGCGTGCGCGCGGCGACCCTGCTCGACCGCCTCGGCGAACACGAGACCTTTGCGCTCGGCTCGTCGTTGAAGTTTTGCGTCATCGCGCGCGGCGATGCGGACATCTACCTGCGCCTGGGTGCGACCTCGGAGTGGGATACGGCTGCCGCACAGTGCGTCCTGGAGGAAGCCGGCGGCGCCGTGCTCGATCTTGCCGGCCGACCATTTCGCTACAACACGCGTGATTCGCTGATCAATCCCGAATTCATTGCCTGCGGTGATACGTCCATCGACTGGGCAGCACGTCTCATCGATCCGGAGGACATCGCGTGACGCGACCCGTGGACGAACTCATCGCGATCATGGCGCGTCTGCGCGATCCGGAAAACGGTTGCCCCTGGGACGTGAAGCAGAGCTTCGCGACCATCGCGCCGTATACGATCGAGGAAGCGTACGAGGTCGCCGATGCGATCGATCGCAACGATATGGTCGACCTTCGCGACGAGCTCGGCGATCTACTTCTGCAGGTGGTGTTCCATTCGCGCATGGCCGAAGAGGCAGGTCACTTCGCCTTCGGTGATGTGGTCGCCGGCATTTGCGACAAGATGGTCCGTCGTCATCCGCATGTGTTCGAAGACGTCACGCACGAAAACCTGGCGGCGCAGTCGCGTGATTGGGATCGGCTGAAAGCCGAGGAGCGCGCAGCAAAGGGCGGTGAAGACGCCAGTGCGCTGGCCGGCATTTCGCATGGCCTGCCGGAGTGGCAGCGTGCGGTGAAGCTGCAGAAGCGCGCCGCCAACGTCGGCTTCGACTGGCCCGATCATCGGCCGGTGCTCGACAAGATCGTCGAAGAGATCGAAGAAGTCAGGCACGAGTTCGAGAACGGTGCCGACGAGGAGCGGCTCGCCGACGAAATCGGCGATGTGCTCTTTGTCGCGGCGAACCTGGCGCGGCATGCGAAGGTGGATGTGTCGCGTGCGCTGCGCGGAGCGAACGCGAAGTTCGAGCGCCGGTTTCGTGCGATGGAGGCGATCGCGGCGTCGGAAGGGCGGTCGTTGGCTTCCTATCCGCTCGCCGAGCAGGAAGCGTTGTGGGTTCGCGTCAAGCGCGAGGGCGGCTGAAAGCGCGCGGTGGCGTGGCCTTTGGCGCTGCGCGCCATCGCCGCTGAAGCGGCTCCCACACTAAGCCACGACACTGTGGGAGCCGCTTCAGCGGCGATGGGTACTCTCGATAACGCACAGAGAAACGGGGCCCCACGGCCCCGTTTCCGTTTCACGACGTACGTGACGCTTGGAACTTACTTGGCAGTGGAAGCCGGACCCGCCGCGGCACGCTGCTGCATGCGTGCCTTGAACGCCTCCATGTCCTGGTGACGCTTCTGGTCCTGGGCGAGGTTCTCGTCGAGGCTCTTGCGCAGGGTGGCGATCGCGGCGTCGGTGTTGGTCGGCTGCATCTGCGCACGAGCGAGGTGGCGGTAGGCGTAGTCGCGCACGCGCGGGTTCTGCGACTTGGCGAGAACCTCGTTGTACAACGCGGGCAGTTCCTTGCTGCGGCCGGTCATGACGTACAGGCGCTCGAGGCTGTGCAGGTCGCCGATGACGCCGCCTTGCTCGTGGCCGCGGCCGTGGCCACCCCATTCACCGCGGCCATGTTCGCCACCGCGACCGTCGCGGCCATCATGGCCCCACTTCGGGCCACCGGCGGGGGCGCCTGCCTGGGCGGAACGTGCGGACGGAGCGGACGGGGGCTGCGGGGCGGCATCCTGCGCGAACGCGAAGGCGGTGGAGCCGGCGAGGAGCAGGGAAGCGGCACTGGCGATCAGGGTCTTGCGTTGCATAGGTTGTCTCCCGGTTAGGTGGTGCACGGGGAAAAACGTGTCGCCTCGCCGCCGGTTGACCGGTCCGTTGCCTGCCGGTCAGCTTCGTGTGAAGAAATGAGAACGTTGCAACCCTTTCCGGGTGGCCGGCATCCATCACCGGTACACCGAATCACTACCGGAGCAAAATCATGCGCCACCTGATCCTCGCCGCCCTCCTTCTGGCGCCGGCCGCCGCCATGGCCGACAGCAGCGACTGCAAGTTCCACGCGGACCGCAACCTCGACCTCGATCTCTCCGGCGTGCGCAGCGTGACCTTCGTCACCAATTCGTACGACCTTCACGTGGAAGGGGGCGCCGCGGCGGGCAAGGGCACCGTGCATGGCAAGGCCTGCGCATCCAGCCAGGATGTCCTGGACACCCTCGTCGTCACCCAGCGGCGCGACGGCGACACCTTGCTGGTCGAACTGACCAGTGACCGCCACGGCGGCTGGGGTTTCGGTTCCCATTACAGCGACCTCAAGGTCGACGCGGCCGTGCCTTCGTCCATCCCGGTGAAGATCAACGTCGGTTCGGGTGAAGCGAAAGCCCGTGGGATCGCCTCGCTCGAATCGACCGTGGGTTCCGGCGAGCTCGAGGCCCGCGAGATCAAGGGCGCCGTCAGCACGACGGTGGGCTCGGGCGAAGCGACCTTCGAAAACACCGGCGCGGTCGATGTCAGCACGGTCGGCTCCGGTTCGCTCTCCGCGTCGGGTATCCATGGCGGCGTGCGCATCGCCACGGTCGGCTCGGGAGAAGCGAAGCTGCGCGACGTCACGGGTGATGTGAGCGTCGGCACGGTCGGTTCAGGCGAGATCGATGTCGACGGCGTCAAGGGCAACCTCACGGTCAACACCAAGGGCAGCGGCGACGTCTCGCAGCGTGGCGTCACCGGCAAGGTCGATGTGCCCCGCGATCGCTGAGGCGAGAGCGCCGTCGTTCCGCCGCGTCGCCGGGGCCTGCACGCCCCGGCGACGCGCGCACCCGATATGATCCAGCCCTGGCTGGTGGGATCCTATCGATGAAGTGGTTGCCCGAATCGTTGCGCGCCCTGCGCCGCGACGTATTCTTTCTCGTTCTTCTGGCGGTGCTGGTCCTGTTGGCCATCGCCAAGCCCGCGCGCATTCCCGACTGGCCCTCCCTCGTGGACTGGCCGACCATCGCCGCACTCGCCGGCCTGTTGTTGTTGACCAAGGCCGTGGAAACCAGCGGCGCGCTCCATGTGGCCGGCCACTGGCTGATCGAACGGACGTCGACGAGGCGGATTGCGGCGCTCGGACTGGTCGCTGCGACGGCATTGCTGTCGATGCTGCTCACCAACGACGTGTCGCTCTTCGTCATGGTGCCGCTGACCCTGAGCATGTGTCGTATCGCGCGCATGCCCGCGACGCGCCTGGTGGTCTTCGAGGCGCTTGCGGTGAACGCGGGATCGATGCTCACGCCGATCGGCAATCCGCAGAACCTGTTCCTCTGGCAGCAGTGGAACAACGGCTTCGGTGCCTTCGTCTGGGCCATGCTGCCCTTGGTGGCGATCGCGCTGGTCCTGCTGCTGGCAGTCACGGCACTGGCCTTTCCGGGCACGGCGCTCCAGGTGCACGAGGAGAACGAGCAAGGCGTCGACCGGTCGCTGCTGATCGTCGCTGCGGTGCTCTACGTGCCCTTCCTCTTCCTTGCCGATTTCCATCATGCGGAGTGGGGTTTGCTCGGCGTGCTGGCTGTGTTCCTTGTCTTTCGCCGTCGGATCATCGCGAGCATCGACTGGGGCCTCCTGCTCACCTTCGTGCTGATGTTCATCGACCTGCGCATGCTGGCCGGCCTCGACAGTGTGAAGCAGTTCCTGGGCGGCCTTGGGTTGGACCAGCCGTCGCATCTTTACGCAACGGGCGCACTCGCCTCGCAAGTGGTCAGCAATGTGCCGGCGGCGATCCTGCTTGCGGAATATTCGAAGGACTGGCGCACGATCGCCTGGGGTGTGAACGCCGGCGGCTTCGGTTTCGTACTGGGTTCGCTGGCGAACCTGATCGCCTTGCGCCTCCTCGGCGAGCGCAAGGCCTGGGCAACCTTCCATCTCTGGTCGTTGCCGTTTTTTCTGGTCATCGGGCTGATTGGCTGGGCGCTGCTCTGATAGATACATGTGGGAGCCGCTTCAGCGGCGAAAAGCCAACGGAGCGGTGACGCCGAGCGCTCAATCGCCGATAAATCGGCTCCCACATTTAAAGATCAGGCCTTGCGGTTGCCCTTGGCGCCGGTGTTGCTGTTGCCCTTGTCGAACTTCGCGATGAAATCGCGGACGTCCGGGTAGACCACATCGCGCCAGCGGCGGCCGCTGAAGATGCCGTAGTGGCCGGCGCCTTCCACGGTGATGTGCTTCTTCAGCTTCTTCGGGATGCCTTTGCACAGGCCGTGCGCGGCTTCGGTCTGGCCGAGGCCGGAGATATCGTCGAGCTCGCCTTCGATGGTGAGCAGGGCGGTGTTCTTGATCTTCGCCGGCAGGACGCGCTCGCCGTGCACGTCCCACGTGCCCATTGGCAGGCGATGTTCCTGGAACACCGTTTCGATGGTGTCGAGGTAATACTCGGCCGGCATGTCGAGCACGGCGTTGTACTCGTCGTAGAACTTGCGATGCTGCTCGGCGTCGTCGAGATCGCCCTTGCGCAGGTTCTCGTAGAAGTCCCAGTGCGACATGACGTGGCGGCTCGGGTTCATCGCCAGGAAGCCCGCGTGCTGCAGGAAGCCGGGATAGACCTCACGGCCCGCGCCGGGATACTGATACGGCACCTTGTGGATGAGCTGGTTGCGAAACCACGACAGCGGCCGCGTCGTCGCCAGGTTATCCACGCTGGTGGGGCTCTTGCGCGTGTCGATCGGCCCACCCATGAGGGTGAGCGTCAGCGGCGTGTCTTCACCGCGGGCGGCCATCAGCGAGACGGCGGCGAGCACCGGCACGGTGGGCTGGCATACCGAGACGACGTGGGCGCGATGGACGCCGACGTGGCGGATGAACTCTTCGACGTACGAGACGTAATCGGCCAGCGAGAATGAACCCTCGTCGGTCGGGATCATGCGTGCGTCGACCCAGTCGGTGATGTACACCTTGTGGTCGCGCAGGAGCGTGCGCACGGTGTCGCGCAGCAGGGTCGAGTGGTGACCCGACAGCGGCGCCACGACGAGGACCGCCGGATCGTTCTTCATGCGGTCGACCGTGGCCTGGTCGTCGGAGAAGCGCTTGAAGCGCTTCAGCGTGCAGAATGGCTTGGCCATCGCGACCTGTTCGACGATGGCGACGTCGTGACCGTGCGCTTCCACCGTGTGGATGCCGAACTCGGGCTTTTCGTACGCCTTGCCCAGCCGGAACATCAGCTCGTAGCCCGCGGCGGCGCGGTCGGCGCCAGGCATGCGGGCGAACGGGCTGGCGATATCGCCAAACATCTTCGCGCTCGCTTCAGCCCAGTAGGTCAGGGGGCTGAGCATCGAGCGTTGGAATTCGTGCATGAGATAGAGCATGCAGGGTCCGGGGGGCGGGGAGGTGGCGCATCATAACCACTTGCGCCGCGTCATGTGTAAAGCCCCTGTTTTTGCTCGATTTAAGCTTGGGTCTTGCGGCAGACCAGCAGGACTTCGTCCACGCCCGGCCCGGGCGCGAAGCCCGGCGTGAAGGCCAGGGGCTTCTGGAAGCGCACGCCGAGGGGCATGAAAACCTTGTTGTACCACCACATGGCGCGGGCCCGTTGATGGGTGAGGTACCACTGGCCGATGTCGAGCAGCTTCGAGGATTTGGGCTGCATGCCGTAGACCGCGCTGCGCTCGATGGTGAAGCCGTGCCGCGCCAGCAGGGCCCGGATAGCTTCGGGCTCGTAGCGACGGTAGTGGCCGACGAAGTCGTCGAAGGCGGTCCAGGCCTCGGGATGGAGGGGCACCGAGAGCAGCAGCCGGGCGCCGGGCTCGGCCACGCGCGCGAGTTCGCCCAGCGCGCCTTCGTCGTCGACCACGTGCTCGAGGATGTCGAACGCGCAGACGAAGTCGAAGCTGGCATCGCGGAACGGTAGCGCGCCGATCATGGCGTTGGCGACCCTGGCCCCGTGCCGGGACAGCTCGGCCAGGGCCGGCCGGCTGAGGTCGACGAACTGGGTGTCCGCCAGCGGGAGCCGCGGGCGCAGGCCGGGGGCGACTTCGAGCCGGCGGGAGGTCTGCGCCGCCAGTTCCGACACCAGGGGCCAAGTGTTGAAGCGGTCCGGTGCGAACAGCTTCGCTTCCGACCAGAGCGCGTCATAGAAGCGCTTGTTGCTGCCGATCAGGTCGGCGTCGGTGCGTGGGGCAGGTGGGCCCGAGGTAAAGGATGCGACAGTCATGCGGTACCTCGGGCGGTGGAAAACGGCGAATCAGCGTAGGCGGGCGAACTCGCGAAGCAGGGGCAGGCGACGCACGCGTACGGCCGTGGCACGGAACACCGCGTTGGCCAGGGCCGGCGCCGCCGAGGGCACGCCGATCACACTGGCGCCCGTCGGGTCGGCCGTCGAGGGCACGATGAGGGTTTCGATCTCGTAGGGCAGCGGCTGGGTGGTGGCGATCGGGTAATCGCGGAATCCCGTCTGCTGCACTTTGCCATCCTTGATCGTGATGGCGAGGTTGAGGGCGGTGGACAGCGCGTCCATGGTCGCCCCCTGCAGCTGGGCCTCGAGACCCAGCGGATTGATGGCGCGGCCGACATCGGCCACGCAGACCACGCGGTGGATATCGATGCCATCGGTCGTGGGAGCCACTTCGATCGCGTGCGCCACGTAGGCGCCGAAGACGTAGGCACAGGCGATGCCCAGGCCGTTTTCGCTGCGCAGCCAGCGGCTCCAGTCGATCTTGTCGGCAGCCAGCTTGAGCACATTGGCCATGCGCGCGGTGTCGATCGGGCCGCCGCGGCCGCTATAGGGCAACTGGCGTGCGTCGCCGAGCATGGCGAGGCGGAAGTCGAGCGGGTTGGCCTTTACGGCGTGAGCCAGCTCGTCGATGAAGCTTTCCGAGGCGAAGGTGGGCGTCACGTGTGGCGAGCCGCGCCATTCGCCACGGGCGAGCTTCGAATCCAGGGGATACCAGTCGCTGCGGAAGTTCGGCACCAGACCGGCCGGCAAGGCGTCCGCGACCAATTCGGACTGCCACAGGCGGTTGTCCGGCGTGGCACGGCCCACGAGGGCGGACGGGCTGGCCATGCGCTGGTGCCAGCCGACGATCTTCTTGCCCTTGTCGAGCGAGGCATTCAGGCGATGCACGGCCATGGGCCGGTAGTAGTCGCGGGCGAGGTCGTCGTCACGGGTCCAGAGGACCTTCAGCGGGCGATTCCGAATCGCGTCGTCTTTCTTGGCCAGGGCGATCGCCATCGCTTCGGCGATGTAGTCATGCTCGAGCCGACGGCCGAAGCCGCCTCCGCCGCGCGGCACCTGGATATCGATCTGGTCCGGGCGGAACCCGGTCATTCGCTGTACGACGGCATACGCCTGACGCGGCGACTGGGTCGCGGCGATCACGGTCACGCTGGTATCCGGGTCCAGGCGGACGACGCAGTTGGGCGTTTCCGCCGTCGCATGCGCCACCCACGGCTGGAAATACGTGGCCTCGAGCGCTCGCACCGCTTTCTTGCGCGCGACGGCGATGTCGCCGTCCTCGCGCACGATGGTCGGCGTGAAAGCATCGTCGCCGAAGCGTTCCAGGGCTTTCTGCTCGAGCACGGAAGCGGATGGTTCGGGGTTGTCCCCGGCCTTCCAGGTGGCCTTGAGGGCAGCCCGGCCGGCCAGGGCCGACCAGGTGTCCTGGGCCAGCACGGCCAGCGCCGGCGCCTGGGCGGTCGTGCCTGGCGCCTGGCCCGGCTCGGGCGTGATCTCGATGACGGCGTAGACGCCAATGATCGCCTTTGCGGCGTCGCGGTCCGCGGTATCGAGCGAGCCGCCGGGGTAGGGGCAGCGTGCAAGCACGGCGATCACGGGATTGCCGAGACTGTCGTCCAGCGCATAACGCAGGTTGCCCGTGACCACGGCCGTCGCATCCACGTCGCCCGCGGGCTTGCCGATCAGCGTGTAGCGCTCCGCCGGCTTGAGGGGGGGCAGGGTCGTCGGTGCGTCGATACCCGCAGCGGCGCTGGCGAGATCGGCATAGGAGATCTTGCGACCGTCGGCGGCGACGGCCATGCCGTCTTCTCCGCGAAGCTGGTCGGCAGGCACGCCGAGGCGCCGCGCCGCCGCCTGCAGGAGCAGCCACCGCGCCAGTGCACCAGCCTGGCGCAAATCGGCCCAGGCGGCGGGAATGCTGGTGCCGTCGCCGCTGCGCTGGCGACCGTAGAGGAAGCGTGGCTCGCCGTTACCCTGCTCGACCCCGAGGCCGAGCGGCTCGACGACGACACGGTTCCAGTCCGCACCCATTTCTTCGGCGATGATCCGCGCCAGCGACGTCGATGTGCCTTCACCGTTGTCCGGATCGCGTACGCCGATGAAGATGCGACCGTCCGCGGCGACGCGCAGGTACGGACCGACCTGGCTCCAGGCGTCGCCCAGCAAGGCAACCGGCGTGGGCCGGTCGAGTGCTTCGGCACTACCGATGCCAATCACCAGGGCGCCCGCGGTACCGGCTGCGTACCTCAGGAATCGGCGACGGGAAAGCCGGATTTCACCGCTCATGCCTTGGAATCCTTCATCGTGCCTGCGGCGCGCTTAATCGCCTTGCGGATGCGGCCATAACTGCCGCAGCGGCAGAGATTGCCGATCTTGTCGATATCCGCGTCCGACGGATTTTTCTGGCGCGAGAGCAGATCCACCGCGGCCATGATCTGCCCCGGCTGGCAGAAGCCGCACATGATGGCGTCTTCGTCGATCCAGGCCTGCTGCACGGGATGCAACTTGCCGTCCGCGTCCGCCAGCCCTTCGACCGTGGTCACGCGCTTGCCGCTCATCTTTTCCATCTTCGTCTGGCAGGCGGCGACCGCCTTACCGTCGACGATCACCGTGCAGAAACCGCAATCGCCCTGGTCGCAGCCGTATTTGGCGCCGGTGAGGCGAAGCACGTCACGCAGATACCAGAGCAGGGGCATGCCCGCCTCGCCGGTGTGGCGATAGCGTTTGTCGTTGACGATGAGGTCGATGCCTTCGCGTACGGGTGTCGCCGGTTGACTGGCGTCCTTGGTGGGGACGGGTACGGGAGACGTCGGGCCTTGCTGTGCCATCTGCTTTCCTCAGCTGAACCGAGCCATTGTGGCATCGGTGCCCTTGTTCAGCGAGTCACTTTACTGAACAGGCGTCGCCAAACCGCATACACCGGCAGGCCGGCGAGGACGACGAGGCAAACCACGCCTGCGCTGAGCGGCTTGTCCAGGCTGTAGGCCACGACCACGCCGATGACCGCCACGAGGAACAGCAGTGGCAGCAACGGATAGGCGGGCGTGGCGAAAACCGGGCGTTCCTTGCTGCGTCGGCGATACCAGAACAGCGTGGCGATGGTGACCGCGTAGGCGGCCCAGTCGCCAAAGGTGGCGAAGTCGAGCAGCTGGCCGTAGTTGGCGGCGAGAACCAGCACGATAGCCCAGGCCGAGAGCATCATCAGCGCGATGTTCGGCGTGCGGTAGCGCGGATGCAGCCGCGCCACGCTGCTGAAGAACAGGCCGTCCTGACCCATGACCTGGAGCACGCGCGCACCGGCGACCAGGGTGATGTTGCAGAAGCCCAGCGTGGAAATGGCGATGCCGATCGCGATCAGCTTGGCACCCGGCGCGCCGAACACGCGGCTCATCACATCCGCCGCGGGCGCATGGCTGTTGGCCAGCCCATCGTGGCCGAGGACGGCCAGGTATGCGTAGTTGACCAACACATAGGCGGTGATCACCACGAGCATGCCGACGACCAGGGCGCGCGGCAGGGTGCGCTGCGGATCGCGTACCTCGCCGGCGAGATTGTTGAGGTAGCTGAAGCCGGAAAAAGCGAAAAGCACCGGGAGCAGGGCACCGGCGAGCGAGCCGGTCACTTCCGTCGGGCTGCTGGCCAGCGCCTGCGTGCTGCGCGCGCCGGCGAAGGCCAGGCCCGTGACGACGAGCACGGCGATAGCGGCCAGCTTGAGGATGGCGAAGACGTTCTGCACCTGTGCGCCGAAGCGGATGCCGAACAGGTTGATGCCGGTGACGAAGACCAGGGCGCCGACCGCGAGCGGCTTGACCAGGTCGGGCGAGAGGCCGAATACGGAGGTCGCATAGCTACCGAAGATGGTCGCCACGGCGGCGGCGCTTCCGCTGTAGATCACCAGCAACATGGTCCAGCCGAAGAGGAAACCGGCCAGTTTGCCGAAGGCCTCGCGCAGGTAGACATAGCTGCCACCGGCTTCCGGCCGTCGCGCGCCCAGCTCGGCGTAGCAGAGGCAGCCGATCAGGGTGAGCAGGCCGCCCGCCACCCACAGGCCGAGCAGCAGCCAGCCCGAGCCGGTGCGCTGCGCGACGATGCCCGGATTGAGGAAGATGCCGCCACCGATAATGCCGCCGACGACGATCAGCGCGGCGTCCATCAGGGTCAGGCGGCGGGCGTATCCGGGATTTTCCATGGGGTGCGGGGGCCTTCGTATAAGAAATGAAATAATGCCATGTGGGAGCCGCCTCAGCGGCGATGAGGACATGTAGGAGCCGATTCATCGGCGAAAAGCCAAAGGAGCGGCTTAGCGGGGGAGTCCATCGCCGGCATGGCCGGCTCCCTCCGTGAGCCACGACCCTGCCCCCCCATTCAGCCCCACATTGCCTTTTTCGCGTTGCAGCGCAACACTTCGGGGGTTTTTCACTGCAAAGAATCCCGTGAGCGAAAACGCAAACGCGACGTTGCCCGACAACGCGCCCTGGATCGTCATGAAGTTCGGCGGCACCTCGGTGGCCACCGCCGCACGCTGGCGCAATATCCTCGAGCTGGCTGCCAGCCGCCGCGCCGAAGGCGCGCGCGTGCTGATCGTGGTCTCGGCCTTGTCCGGCATCACGGACGGCCTGAAACAGCTTTGCACGCATGCGGATTCAAAACGCCGCTCGGACGCGGCCGCCGCCCTGGCCGATCGCCACCATGCCCTGCTCGGGGAGATGTCCCTGGCGATGCCGGACACCCTCGGCGCACGCCTGTCCGACCTTTCCGGCCTCGCGGAAGCGGGCGCGGCCGAGTTGGGTGAGCTGGCCTGGCAGGCTCGCGTGCAGGCGCACGGTGAACTGATGTCCAGCGCGCTGGGTGCGGCTTTCCTCAGTGCCAACGGCTTGCCGACCGCCTGGCTGGACGCGCGGGAATGCCTGCACTCGGTGGCCCTGCCCAACCAGAATGAGCGCACGCGCCTGCTCTCGGCGATGGTCGAGCCGCATCACGATCCGGCCCTGTCCGCAGCGCTTGCCGCACGCGGCGAGGTCTTCATCACCCAGGGCTTCATTGCCCGGGACGAGGCCGGTCGTACGGTGTTGCTCGGTCGCGGCGGCTCGGACACCTCGGCGGCGTACTTCGGCGCGTTGCTGGCCGCGTTGCGGGTGGAAATCTGGACCGACGTGGCCGGCATGTTCAGTGCCAACCCCCGTCAGGTCGCTGGCGCGCGCCTGCTCCAGCGCCTCGATTACGAAGAAGCCCAGGAAATCGCTTCCACCGGCGCGAAGGTGCTGCATCCGCGCTGCCTCTCGCCACTGCGCGAGCCGCGCGTGCCTTTGTTGATCAAGGACACCAACCGGCCCGAACTGGAAGGCACCTCGATCGGTCCCGAGGTGCGTGAGCACGCGCCGAGCATCAAGGCGATCAGCGCGCGTAAGGGCATCACGCTGGTGTCGATGGAGTCGGTCGGCATGTGGCAACAGGTCGGCTTCCTCGCCGACGTGTTCGATGCCTTCAAGCGCCACGGCCTGTCGGTGGACCTGATCGGCTCGGCCGAGACCAACGTCACCGTATCGCTGGATCCCACCGAGAACCTGCTCGATTCCGACGCGATCGCTGCCTTGGCGGCCGACCTGGCCCGCGTATGTCGGGTGAAGGTGATTGCACCGTGCGCGGCGATCACCCTGGTCGGTCGCGGCATGCGTTCCATGCTGCATAAGCTGTCGGGCGTGCTGGCCGAGTTCGGCCAGTTGCGCGTGCACCTGATCTCGCAGTCGTCGAACAACCTCAACATCACCTTCGTCGTCGACGAAGACGTGGTCGACGACATGCTCCCGCGCCTGCACGAACTGCTGATCGGGGCCGGCGCCCTGCGTACCGACGACAGCATGGTCTTCGGACCATCCTGGCAGACGCTTTACGGTGCCGGCGATCCGGTACTGCCCGCCGCGGCGTGGTGGCAGGGTGAGCGCGCGAAGCTGGTGCAGCTGGCCGAAGAGCGCACGCCTCGCTACGTCTATCACCTGCCGACCGTGCGCGCGCAGGCGCGCCGCGTGAAGTCGCTGCGTGCGGTGGATCGCGCGCATTACGCGGTGAAGGCAAACACGCATCCGGGCATCCTGAAGGTCCTGGCCGAGGAAGGCTTCGCGTTCGAGTGTGTGTCGCCGGGAGAACTCGCCGCCGTGTCGGCCGTGGTGCCGGACGACGTCCCTCTGCTGTTCACGCCGAATTTCGCCGCGCGTCGCGATTTCGAAGCGGCCCTGCGGACGCGCGCGACGATCACGATCGATGCCCTGCATCCCATCGAACACTGGGGCGAGATGTTCGCCGGCCGCGAGATCATGCTGCGCGTGGATCTCGGTCGTGGTCTCGGTCACCACGACAAGGTGAAAACCGGTGGCACCGGCAGCAAGTTCGGTGTCCCCATCGAGCATCTGGATCGCTTCCTCCGCCTGGCGGACCTGGCCGGTGCGCGGGTGATCGGACTGCATGCCCACCTGGGCTCGGGCATCCTCGATGCGGCTCACTGGGGCGAGGTCTACTCGCAGCTCGCCTCGCTGGCGGAGCGCATCGGGACCATCCGCGTGCTCAACATCGGTGGCGGCCTGGGCGTGCCTTCGCATCCCGGTGAGACGGCGCTGGACATGTCGGCACTCGATCGCGTGCTCACGGCGGTGCGTCAGGCCTACCCGCAGTTCGACCTGTGGATGGAGCCGGGACGTTACCTCGTGGCGGACGCGGGCGTACTGCTGGCCAAGGTGACCCAGGAGAAAGAGAAGGGCGCCGGCATGCGCTATCTCGGCCTCGACACGGGCATGAACAGCCTGATCCGCCCGGCGCTGTACGATGCCTGGCACGAAATTACCAATCTCAGCCGCTACGGCGAGGCCGCCACCACGATGTACCAGGTGGTCGGGCCGATCTGTGAGTCAGGCGATATCCTCGGTTCGGACAGGCGTTTGCCCGAGTCGAAGGAGGATGATGTGGTGCTGGTGGCGCAGGGTGGCGCTTATGGCGCCGCGATGTCCTCTCGCTACAACCTGCGTGATGAAGCCGACGAGGTGCTCCTGCCGTGACCGATGTGACCCTTAAGGACAGCCCCATCGATCCGCGCGCAAGCCAGCGCTTTCGCTTCGTTCGCCATGGCTTTGCCGATGGCGTCGCCGAGCTCGTCTACGCCTTCGATGACGGTCCGGAACTGATCGAGCGCGTGACCTTCCCCGGTGCACCCACGGTGCCGGCGGAGCGCGAGGCCGCGTTCGCCGCCGCCCTGCGCCTGCTCCATCTCGTCGCCGGCGTCAGCTACTACAAGGCGGGTATCCCGGAGACGATCATCGTCGAAGGCGAGTCGCTCGATGAAGACAGCGCCTCGATGCTCGATGCGCTGTATTTGCACGGCCTGGCCGAGTTCGCCTATCGCAACCGGCTCGATCTGCGTTCCCGTATCGCCTTCCCGTTCGAAAGCAAGGCGGCCGCACGCGCGCCGGCGATCGGACTGCCGCGCCGCTCGCTGCTGCCGATCGGCGGCGGCAAGGATTCGGTGGTGGCCGTCGAGGCGGTGAAGTCGATCGGCGCCGATGCGACGGCGACCTGGGTCGGCAACTCGCCGCTGATCGCCGAGTGCGCGGCGCGGACGGGCTTGTCCACGTTGAATATCTCGCGCGAACTCGCCCCGGGGCTGTTCGAGCTCAATCGTCTTGGTGCATGGAATGGCCACATTCCCGTCACCGCGATCAACTCGGTGATCCTCACCGTGGCCGCGGTGCTGTACGGCTACGACTCGGTGGTCTTCGCCAACGAACGGTCCGCGTCCGTCGCGACCCTCGAGTACGAAGGCCAGGAAGTGAATCACCAGTGGAGCAAGGGCTTCGGTTTCGAGAAGACCCTGCACGACTACATCCACACGCATGTGGCCGCCGATCTCGACTACTGCTCGCTGCTTCGTCCGTGGTCCGAACTGGCGGTGACCAGTGCGTTTGCGCGCCTGGGCGGCGCGTATTTCGACGTCTTCTCCAGCTGCAACCGCAATTTCCGCATCCTCGGCCCCAAGCCGGCGGATCGCTGGTGCGGGCAGTGTCCGAAGTGCCATTTCGTCTTCCTCGCGCTGGCGCCGTTCATGGCCAAGCCAAGGCTGGTGTCGATCTTCGGGCGCAACCTGCTCGATGACGACGCGCTGGCCGGTGCGTTCGACGCGCTGCTGGAATACAAGGATCACAAGCCCTTCGAGTGCGTGGGCGAAGGTGCCGAAGCGCGCGCCGCGCTGGCTTCGCTGGCTGAGCGTCCGGAGTGGCGTGAGGATGCGCTGGTCTCCCGCTTCCGCCGCGAGATCCTGCCGCAACTCGATCGCGAGGAACTCGCACTGGAGCCGTGGCTGAAACCGGGTGCGTCGCATCTTGTGCCACAGCGGCTGCTCGGAGCGCTGGATGCATTGGGCTGATCTCGCAGGGCGACGGCTTGCCGTCTGGGGTTTCGGTCGCGAGGGTCGCGCTGCGCTGAATGCGCTGGCGCGGCACTTGCCGGCGCAGGCGGTCAATCTCTACTGCGCGGCGGATGAAGTCGACGCAGCCCGTGCCGCGTTTCCTGGCCTTGCCGTTCATGGCGTGGCGCCGGATGCCGAGGCACTTGCGTCGTATGACGTCGTCATCAAGTCACCGGGCATTTCCGCGTACAAGCCGGAACTACTCGATGCGCAGGCGCGCGGTACCCGCTTCACCTCCGGCACTGCGCTGTGGTTCGCTGGTCACCCGATGGCGAAGACCATCGCGGTGACGGGAACCAAGGGTAAGAGCACGACGTCGGCCTTGATCGCCCATCTCGCTCGTTCGATCGGGGTGCGCACCGCGCTCGTCGGCAACATCGGCCTTCCGTTGCTCGAGATGGACGACGATACGGCCGACCTCTGGGTGATCGAGCTGTCCAGTTTTCAGACGGCCGAAGCATCGGGCGTGAACCTCGGTGTCGTGACCAGCCTGTACGAAGAACATCTGGACTGGCATGGCTCGCGCGAGCGTTACGTCGACGACAAGCTAAAGCTGCTTGCTTCGTCGGAGGAGGTGCTCGTCAACGCGATGCAGCCTGCGCTGCTTGTCCGCGCTGCCGATCATCCCGCGTTGCATACCTTCGGGGATATCGCGCACTGGCATGTGGCGGACGGCTGGATTCGTCGTGGCGACGAAGACGTGATTCGCGCCGATCGTGTATCCGCTCCGGGGCTGCACAATGCGATCAATGCGTGTGCTGCGCTGGCAGCGCTCGAAATTATGGGCCTTGACGCTCGCGCCGCCGCGCCGGCCTTGTCGAGCTTTGCACCGCTGCCGCATCGCCTGCAGCCTCTGGGTAAACGTGACGGTCTCGACTGGATCAACGATTCGATCAGCACGACGCCATTGGCTAGCCTTGCTGCGTTGGAAACGGTCGGTAACGTGCGCACCGCGTTGATTGTCGGCGGTCACGATCGCGGACTCGACTGGGCGCCGTTCGTCGACGCCATGCGCCATCATGCGCCCGAAGCGATCGTTTGCCAGGGACGCAATGGGCCGCGGATCGCGGATGCGCTGGAGGCGGCGGGTGTGCCCAACGTCTATCGCGCGATGGATCTCGCGGCAGCCGTAGGCGCTGCGCGCGATGCGCTACGCGGCGATGGTGTTGTCGTGTTGTCGCCCGGTGCGCCGAGCTTCGATCAGTTTCGCGACTATGCGGAGCGTGGGAAGCGTTTTGCTGAACTTGCCGGCTTCGAATCCGACGCCGCGCATATTCTAGGTCTCGGCATCGGCTGATTGTTTATCGAGCGAGGCCTGGACAATCTCGGTGTGTCGCTACGTCCTCCGAGTACCTTCGCCTGCATAAGTCATGGGATGCCCTTCTTTAGTCTGGATGAACCATTCAGGAGGAAGGGCCATGAAGCGAAAGCGTTATTCGTCCGTGTGCGCGCTACTGGCGTTGTCGCTGCCAACGGCGGCTTGTGCTGGTTCAGTCATCGTCGATCCCCTTAGTGCCGGGACTGTCACTCAGGCGGCGCCCGTCGCGGGGTGTACCGAGGCACAGATCGGGCCAGCGTACGACGCGGTAGTGGAATCAAGCGCCATGACGGAATGTTTCCAGTTCGTCACGGAAGCGGCGGAGCAAGCCGCCAAGCTCAACGTGGTCGTCGCTGGACTCCCGGTGGATGGCGCGCACGATGTGCACCTGATCAGGGTCAATGATGACGGAACGACGGTGGCCGCCGCATCCGATGTCTCCGGCGGTACCTATTCACTGTTGCAAGCGATAGCGCCGCCTCTCACGCGTTGGCTGCTGATGCTCGGTGGTCAAGGCATTCAGCCGGGCGTTCCGTTCCAGTTTCAGGCGGAGGTCGTCGCGAACCCCGACATCTACGAGCCGAACGACACCCCGGAGCACCCCTCGGTTCTCAAGGGAAACCAGCATATCGAGGCCACGCTGGACTCGGCGTCCGATGTGGACCTCTACGTCGTCTCGGTAGGTAAGCAACAGTCGTCCGCCCGGCTGAGCTGCGGTGGATCAGGGGATGTCGTGTGCGAAGTTCTCTCGAGGGGCCGTTGGGTCGTTGTCCCACAGAGCGGGCCTATCGAGGTTTCCGCATCAATGACCGTTCCCCTGATTCTTCGTGCGCGATGGAAAGAGGGTAGTACACAGACGGTAGGGAGCTACACACTGCATACCTTCGATCCTGCATCACGGAGCATTATCGCCACTGCGGGCAGCAGTGAAAACATTAGTCACCTCGCTCCCGGTAAGGAGACGCCGTTCCCGGTGCCTGAAGGGGTGACGCCGGTCCCCGGAGGGGCAAATGCGGCGCGCCAGATCGATGTCACGGCGGTTGTTTTCGACAGTGACGAGACGACGCGTGCTCCCGCCGGAGAGCACGTTAGGTTGGTCGCCGTAGACTACGACCCCGCCACGAAGAGAAGGATCACTCTGGCGACGGTCGACGGTCTCACCAATGCGCGAGGCGAATTCAGTGCGCGGCTGCCTATAGGTCCATGCGCAGGCATTGGGATGGTGGGCCCCATCCGGATGAATCGCCCTTCCAATCATCCAGACTATTGGGACATTACTTACGTTCCCACTGCGTATGTCATGGCCTTGCTGGATGGCAAGAGTGCCACGGTCTCGGCTTCGGCTTTCCAGCATGTCTGCCAGGAGACATATCGGGCATATCGGAAGCCTCTGGATCTTGCGAAGCCTCGGAAACATCGTCCATGACGAGGATCGATGCCACGACCTTGTTTCTCTCGATGCGGGCGGCGCCAGAGATGGCGCCGCAAATCGAAGCGCGCTCCGAAAGCGCGTTCGTCCCGCATGTCGAACATAGCGACTACGACGGCATTGCATCCGTCTTCGGAAAGATGGAGAACATCGCCGATGTCGGTGAAGCCTTCGAACGGCTCGCGCGCCCTCTCGCTTTCACGTTGACTTGCATGAGGCGAGCAAGGCCGGATGTCATGGCTGAACCGTTCGATCTGGTGAGCCATAGGGGCATCTTGTCCGTCGTGGACACGAAGCTGGGGGCCGAGGATCGTGCGTGGATTGAACAGGTTCTCAATGCGGGTGGCTCGCTCGGGAGACTCGCCGACGGGTTCAATCAGCAGGTCGTCCGATCCTACGATACCGATCACGGCATCCGAAGTGCAGATGGCACCCTGATAGGTAGGCAAGCGTTCGACGACCCTAAAATGCCGACTATCGACTATGCGGGGCTTTCCGACACCGTCGACGATTCAGTGAAGCTGATGTCGCTTCTCCACGACGTCGAGACGACCAGCCTCACCGGCTGGCGGAGTGCGGAGCATCCCTACCGCATGGGTGGCTGGTTGGTGCAGCGCTACATACAAGGTGAGATTACCGAGTATGTCCCAGGACCCAATGGGGTTGAGACATTGCGCTCGACGCGAGGTTATCTGCTGAGAAACGATATCTGGTGGTGAGTCTTTTGGCCGTGCGCTAAAGCATCGCCGATGAATCGGCTCCTACATTGCTGCGCAGGTTTTGCGTAGGAGCCGGTTCATCGGCGATGGGCGCTGGCGATCAATCGTGTGCGCTAGCGAGCGGCTCTGGGTGCCAGCAATCAATCCCGCGTCGCGCTCAACAACGTCCCGACCACGGCGGCCAACGCCGCATACAACTCCGGCGGCACATCGTCCCGCAACCGCACGGCGGCAAGCAAAGTCGCGATCTGCGGGTCGAGCTGCGGTGCGAGGCCAAGCGCCTGCGCGCGCTCCAGCATCGACTTCACGCCGGCGGCATCGATGCGCTGATTGCTGCCGTTGCTGGTGGGTGAGGCGAGGCGCAGGGTGACGCTGCGGCGTGGTGACGGAAGGGACTGGGTCATGCGCGTGCTTCGAGAAGGACGGCGCTGTAAGCGCTGGTCGGAACGGGAAGGCCGTGCATGCAGGCGAAGTGGTCCAGCTGCAGGCCGCTCTTTTCGAGTTGCCTGCGCAACGACATGAATTCGGTTTCGAGGCGCGACACGGTTTCGCCGTGCTGTGCCCACAGACGTACCGACACGCGCGGTACGCGAAGCTGGATCTCACCTTGCACGGCGCCCAGCGTCGGCGGATCGATGGCAAAGCCGACCGTCCACATGCCCTCCGGCTCGGAGGGACTCGGCTTGCCTTCTTCGATGCGAAGTTGCAGCACGTCGTAGCCGCGCACACCGGCTAGCGGAATCTCGATCATCCAAAGGCCGGCCTGCGGATGCGACTCCAGCTGGCCGATCTCGACGCGGGAGAGAGCCGCGCGCACGTCGCCACGCAACTGGCCGACGAGCTCATCGACGTTGTCTTCGGTCACCGCAAGTTCGGCGAGCGCGGCGGCGCGTGGCTGGGCCACGAGGGCACGCTGTGCCAGCGGCGGCGGTGTGTCGCTGAGCGGACGCCCCGGCATGCCGTCCGCGCCGGGACGGGGCGCGGGGCGAGCGGCCGGCAGATCGGTGAGTGCGCGGCGAAGCGAAAGCAGTGCCGCCTTGAAATCGTCGGCCGCCGGCGTTTCTTCCTTCGGCTCGGCCAGATGCGCTTCGAGGAACGCGCCACTCCTGGCGATGGCTTCCTTCATGCCCAGCGGCGTGCTCACGTCGTCCGGCTTGCTGATCGCCGCTTCCAGCGTGGCCAGCGCTGCGCGCAGGGTCGCCGGCAGTGTCCGGGCGATCGGTCGGCTGGCCAGGGCGGACAAGACGCCGAGCAACTGGGCGTAGCCGTTCTGCAAGGGCAGGCGCTCGCGCAGGCCCTGCATGGCGACGCGGTCGTCCACGACACCCGGGAGCACCTCGAGCTGTGGCTGGGTGCCCTGGGTCAGCACGCGAACCTGGAATTGCTGGGGGAGGGATGTCCCTGCGGCGTCGGCTTCGACGGTCAGGCCGCCGATGTCGAGGAGGAGCTTGCCGATGTCGGTCTGCCCCATGATCCGAGCCGTCAGCAGGGTGCCCACGCGCCACGTATCCGCGGCGGCGGTGGTGCCCGAGACCGCGCCCGCCCACAACTGGGCAGCGATACTGGTCGGCTGGATGATCAAGGGCAGGTCCTCCCGAGGGCCTGGGCGAGTCCGGCTGGACGCGCTCCTGTGGCTTAGGAGATCGGCGGAAACTTACGAAACTTTAGGGGCTCGCCATCTGTGGGAGCCGATTTATCGGCGATCCGGCGGCAGCCGGCAGGGATGGGGCCAGCACCCATCGCCGATAAATCGGCTCCTACCGGGCGCGAGACTGCTCACTGAGTGGGTCCAAGGTAGAATGGGCGGATGACCCAGCTCCCTTTCGACCTCCTCGCCACCGATGGCGCGGCCCGGCGTGGCCGTCTCCGATTCGGCCGTGGCACCGTGGAAACCCCGGCGTTCATGCCGGTGGGCACCTACGGTTCCGTCAAGGCCATGACCCCCCGCGACGTGCTCGACACGGGCGCGGAGATCATCCTCGGCAACACCTTCCACCTGTTCCTGCGTCCTGGCCTGGAGATCGTCGGCGAATTCGGCGGCCTGCATAAGTTCATCGGCTGGGACAAGCCGATCCTTACCGATTCCGGCGGCTTCCAGGTGTTCTCGCTGGCGCACAAGCGGAAAATCACCGAGGAAGGGGTGACCTTTGCCTCGCCGGTGGATGGCTCCAAGGTGTTCCTGTCGCCCGAGGAGTCCATGCGTATCCAGAAGGTCCTGGATTCGGATGTCGCCATGATCTTCGACGAGTGCACGCCGTATCCGGCCACCGAGAAGGTCGCCTCCGATTCCATGGAGCTCAGCCTGCGCTGGGCGGAACGCTCGCGCCAGGCCTTCGACGACCTGAAGAACCCCAATGCGCTCTTCGGCATCGTCCAGGGCAGCACCTACGAGAACCTGCGTCACCGGTCGGCGGAGCGCCTGATCGAAATCGGTTTCGACGGGTATGCGGTGGGCGGTCTCGCCGTGGGTGAGCCGGAGGCCGAGCGCAACCACACCCTCGACCTCACGCTGCACGTGCTGCCGAAGGACCGCCCGCGCTACCTCATGGGTGTGGGCCGTCCCGAGGACATCGTGGAGGCCGTCCGTCGAGGCATCGACATGTTCGACTGCGTCATGCCCACGCGGAACGCCCGGAATGGCTTTCTGTTCACCCGGGAAGGCACGTTACGCATCCGTAACGCGAAGTTCTCCATGGATACGCGCGTGATCGAGGAAGATTGCGACTGCTACGCCTGCGCCAACGGCTTCAGCCGGGCGTATCTGCGTCATCTGGACCGCTGCAACGAGATCCTCGGCAGCCAGCTGGCGACGATGCACAACCTGCGTCACTACCAGCGGCTCATGGCCGGCCTGCGCGGCGCGATCGAGACGGGCACGCTCGACGATTTCGTCGCCGACTTCTACGCGGCACGGCGCAAGGCCGAGGTCGACGGCTGACCTGGCGGGCTTGCGGGCGTCGCATGGCGCCCCCAAGCCTTGGCGGGGCGCGGTACATAAGCACCGGGGTGCGTGGCATAATCCACGATCTTTTTACGTGAGCAGCCGCTTTTCCGTGGCTGTTCCATGACTTGCGAGAATTGACGATGAGCCTTCCGACCTTCGCCGCCATTGCACAGGCCACCGCTCCCGCTGCCGGGGCCTCCCAGGGTGGGGCACTGGGCCTCTCGCCGCTGATCATGATGGCGGTGCTGTTCGGCATCTTCTATTTCATGATGATCCGCCCGCAGATGAAGCGTCAGAAGGAACACCGCAACCTGTTGTCCGCGCTCGCCAAGGGCGACGAAGTGGTGATGGGCGGCGGTCTCGCCGGCCGCATCGAGGAAGTGGGCGAGTCCTTCGTCCGCGTGGAGATCGCCCCGGGCACCGTCGTCCAGGTGCAGAAGGGCTCGATCACCCAGGTGCTGCCGAAGGGCAGCCTCAAGAAGTCCTGAGCTTTGTCTCAACGGCGTCAGCCGCGGCCGCTTGTGGCCGCTTTTCATGGAATGGCAAGGCATGAGTGATTTTCCACGCTGGAAATACGCGCTGGTCGTGATCGTGTTGCTGCTCGGCATCGTTTACGCGTTGCCGAACGTCTTCCCGCCCCAACCGGCGGTGCAGATTTCGGGTAACCGCGGCGCAACCGTCGATGCGGCATTGAAGACCAAGGTCGAGGGCATCCTCGCCACGGCGAAGACGCCGGCCTCGGTGATCGACGTCGATGAGAAGACCAGCCGCCTGCTGGCACGCTTTGCGACGGCTGACGCACAGACCAAGGCATCGGACGCCCTGCGGACGACGCTGGGTGAGAATTACACCGTCGCGCTCAACCAGGCGTCGACGGTGCCGGCGTGGCTGCAGTCGATCAACGCCTTCTCGATGCCGCTCGGCCTCGATCTGCAGGGCGGCGTGCACTTCCTGATGGAAGTCGACCAGGGCGCGGTCGTCGATGCGCAGGAAACGCGTTATTCCGACGACATCCGGGCGTTGCTGCGCGAGAAGAAGGTGTCCTACGACGCCGTCAATCGCAATGCACGCGGCCAGGGCGTCAGCGTGGTTCTGCGTACGGATGCCGATCGCCAGGCCGCGGCCACGCTCATCGCCACCGATTATCCGGAACTCACCGTCGCCGATGGCGCGGCCACGGGCAATCGTTTCATCCTCAACGCGGTGATCAAGGCGACCAAGCTGCGTGAGCTCTCCCAGAGCATGATCACGCAGAACCTCACCACGCTCCGTCAGCGCGTCAATGCGCTGGGCGTCTCCGAGCCGCTGATCCAGCAGCAGGGCGCCAACCAGATCGTGGTGGAGCTCGCCGGCGTGCAGGACACCGCCGAGGCGAAGAAGATCATCGGTGCCGTGGCCACGCTGCAGTACCGCGCCGGCCTGTACACGCCGCAGCAGGCGGCGGATGCCGCCCGTTCGGGTAGCGTGCCGCCGGATGCCAAGCTTTACTACGGCCGTGAAGGCCGCCCGTACCTGCTCAGCAAGACCATCATCGCGACGGGTGACGAGCTCACCTCGGCGGTGTCCGGCCGTGACCAGCAGAACGGCACGCCCAATGTCAGCGTCTCGCTGAACAGTGCCGGCGCACGCAAGATGCAGGACTTCACCAACGGCAACGTTGGCAAGCCGATGGCCGTGCTCTACATCACGCGGACCACCGACACGAAGATGGTCGACGGCAAGGAAGTGAAGACGCCGAAGATCACCGAAGAGGTGATCAACTACGCCAATATCAGTTCGCCGTTCGGCAAGCAGTTCTCGACGAACGGCCTGCCCAGCGATTCGGAAGCGTCGGAGCTGGCGCTGCTCCTGCGCGGCGGCTCGCTCGCCGTGCCCATCGACATCGTCGGTGAAAGCGTGATCGGTCCGAGCCTCGGCGCGGACAACATCGACAAGGGCTTCAAGGCGGTCATGCTCGGCCTCGGCCTGGTGCTGGTTGCCGCCGCCATCTACTACAAGCTGTTCGGTCTCGTTGCCGACGTCGCCCTGTTCTTCAACCTGGTGCTGCTCATCGCCGTCATGTCGATGATCCACGTCACCCTGACGATGCCGGGCATCGCGGGTATCGTGCTGACACTCGGTATGGCGATCGATGCCAACGTGCTGATCTGCGAACGCATCCGTGAGGAACTGCGCAACGGTTCCTCGCCGCTGGCTGCGATCCGCACCGGCTACGACAAGGCCTGGGCGACGATTCTCGACGCCAACGTGACCCACCTGCTCGCCGCGCTCGGCCTGATGACCATGGGTTCGGGCCCGATCAAGGGCTTCGGTGTCACGCTCTTCATCGGTATCCTCACGTCGATGTTCACGTCGGTGACGGTCACTCACGCCATCACCGCGCTGATCCACGGCGGCCGCAAGCTCAAGACCCTGTCGGTCTGAGGAGGAAGCCATGGAAATCTTCAACCACAATTCGAACTTCAACTTCCTCGGCCTGCGCCGTTTCAGCATCGGTCTCGGCATCCTGCTGATGATCGGCTCGATCAGCCTGATCCTGACCAAGGGCTTCAACTACGGCCAGGACTTCGTCGGTGGTGTCGCCGTCGAGGTGGAGTACCAGGCCCCGATCGATCCGGCCGACGTTCGCGCGGCACTGGAGAAGTCCGGCCTCGAGAACCCGCTGGTCCAGGCTGTCGGCGGCACGCGTGACTTCACCATCCGCATGCAGCCCAAGGACGACAAGAACTCGGTCTCGCTGACCGGCGATGAAGCCGCTGCCAAGGTGGCAGGCGACGTCGTCGCCGCACTCAAGGTCACCCGTCCGGACGTGATCCAGAAGAGCCGCTCCTTCGTCGGCCCGCAGGTCGGTGAAGAGTTGCGCAGCGACGGCGTCGTCGCCGTGGCCTTCGTCATCATCGGCATCATGGGCTACCTGTGGCTCCGCTTCGAATGGCGTTTCGCCCTCGCGGCGCTGGCTACCGAAATCCACGACGTCCTGGTGACCCTGGGCATCTTCGCGATCACCCAGCGCGACTTCGACCTGACCGTGCTCGCCTCGGTGCTCGCCGTGGTCGGTTACTCGATCAACGACAAGGTGGTCGTGTTCGATCGTGTCCGCGAACTGTTCCGCGCCAGCCGCAACGCGACGCCGGAAGAAGTGCTCAATCGTTCGATCAACAGCACGTTGTCGCGAACGATCATCACCTCGCTGTTCACCGGCATCACGATGGCGGCGCTGTTCTTCATCGGTGGCCCGGTCGTGCACGGCTTCGCGATCACGATGCTCATCGGCATCCTGGTCGGCACCTTGTCCTCGATCTTCATCGCCAGCCCGATCCTGCTCTGGCTGGGCGTGTCGAAGAAGGACCTCATGCCGCGCAGCAAGGAAGACCCGGAGTTGGAGCGTCGTCCGTAAATCGATGCCCGACATCCGACGAAAGAACCCGCCTTTATTGGCGGGTTTTTTTTGGTTCTTAGAACAATTCCGAGATGGGCGGTGCCTTGTTCGCGGGCTCGCCCTGCTGCCTCACGGGGGGGGGGGGGGGCTCGGCTTCGCCGTCGCCGTCGCTGCGTACACTTGGGCGTCGCGCGCAGGAGACCTTGGTGCCCACCCTCGCTGCTCAGACAGGTCCTCCGCGTTCCGTAAAGGAAAGGCCGCTAACGCGGCCGTGTACTTATCTGGCCTACGGCCGCTGCACTTGTGCGGAACTCGCCTCGAGGGTGGACACCAAGGTCTCTCACGACGATACGGTTAGCGGGACGGCGAGCCGTTAGCGTCGGTGTAGCCGCCGACACCGGCCGTCACAGCAGTCGTACTGGGTACGTAGTCCGGCTCGGTGAACGCCTTCCTCGCCGCTGCGCGGTCTCGCGCGGACGATCGCGATCAGCGCGCAAGGTCGACCGTTTGGCGATGGCGACGAGCCAGCAGCCAAAGCGGCCTTGCTTCGTCGGCTCGACCCGCACGAACCTCAAGGATGGGGAGAGTCTTCGGTGCCCACCCTCGAGGCGAGTTCCGCACAAGTGGAGCGGCCGCAGGCCAAATAGATACATGGCCGCGTTAGCGGCCTTTCCGA
Source organism: Luteibacter rhizovicinus DSM 16549 (assembly GCF_001887595.1). NCBI lineage: Bacteria > Pseudomonadati > Pseudomonadota > Gammaproteobacteria > Lysobacterales > Rhodanobacteraceae > Luteibacter > Luteibacter rhizovicinus. The sequence goes on along the minus strand of NZ_CP017480.1, from coordinate 581,666 downwards.
TACGGAACGCGGAGGACCTGTCTGAGCAGCGAGGGTGGGCACCGAAGGCTCTTTGCCTCAAGCCCCCCAGCGAGGGTGGGCACCGAAGGCACTGCGCCTTACATCCCCACGCAAGCGGCAGTGCCATCGCCGACGAACAGCAAAAAAAACCCGCCAACATCGGCGGGTTTTTCTGTCACACCCCATCCCTGAGATCAGAATTCGTCCCTGTCCTCGATGGCGCCTTCAGCGTCGTTGGCCAGCGTCAGTACCACGTAGGCGGAGCCCACGAGTGACGCGCAAAGCCAGGCGTAGACCATCTGTATCGCCGTCTTCGGAATCGCGGCGGCGACCCGTGGCGCGAGCGCCAGGCCGATGATGCCGGCGATTGCTAATACGGCCGAGACGGTCCACGCCAGACGCCGGGAAGGCGGCGTGGTGGTGATGACGTTCATGCGGATACTGCCCCTGTTACCCCTGTTTCGCGGCCATCGTGAATTCTGTGTGAGGCCGCTTGATGTAGGAAATACCCTACAAGATCCTACGGAGCAAGTGCCCATTGGCTGAATGAAGGGTGTGATGGCTTTCACAGTTTCCAGATAAAGCCTGCAAGGTCCCGGCTGGGCTAGAATTTCCACCCCTGATGAGGTTCCACCCATGGCAGAACGCGAATTTCCCGGCTTCACCCTGCGCAGTAGCGCCACCAAGGACGGCTCTCGCTTTGCTGCGCTGTTGTCGTCGCATCCGGCCTCCGGGGGCTTCCCGAGCTACTTTTCGGTCTACGACAACCGCAGCTTCCGCGACGAGGCGAGCGCCGCCACGGCGGCGGAGAAGGCGCTAGGTCTGGTCGAGGGTGTGGATGAAGAGGGTGCCCCGCGTTTCGCCGAAGGCGAAACCGGTTTCGACGACGACAAGCCGGGCTATGAGAAGCCGGGCGAGGAGCGTGCCGAGGCTGACGAAGACGAAGACGATGAGGACGACGACTACCGCCACGCGTGATGCACGGTCAATGGGGCATGGCGTCGCCGACCGCCTTCAACAAGCTGCGGCGGTCGTAGGGCTTGGCCAGGAACGCAGCTAGCTGACCCAGCCGTTCCGTGGCGTGCAGGGCATCCCCTGACACCACCACGTACCTTACCCGGTTGCCCTGCCGGTGCAGTTCGCGCACGAGGTCGATTCCGTCCATGTCGCCGGGCATGTTGACGTCGGTGAGCACCAGGTCCACCTCCCGGTGGGTGCCGAGGAGGGTCAGGGCCTCGTTCGCGTTCATCGCGGTGAGTACCTGGTAACCCTCCAGCTCCAGCATGTAGCTGGTGATGTCGAGCACGTGGGGGTCGTCTTCGACGACTAATACATGTCCGGTGGCGGTCATGGGTAATCCGTCAGGGCGATGACCGACAATTTCCGCTTGCTGTCGTGGCGGCGACGTGACAGATATGCCTTGACACGAAGGCATGTCGCGGCGCGTCATAGCAAGGCACAGGCTAGGGGACAACGGGCGCGCCATGAGCAATGGGGACGGGCGGTACAGGCAGTTTGTCGAGGCTTCCGCCGATTGCATGAAGGAACTCGACCGCGACGGCGTCATACGCTTCGTGGCAGGTCTTGGCTGCGCGGCACTGGCACCCGATGGCGTCGATCACCTGCTGGGAATGCGGTGGCTGGATCTTTGGCCGGTGGAGGCACGCGACATGGTCGCGCGGGCGCTCGATCGGGCGGCGGCAGGCGAGCGGGTGGATTTCGTCAGCTCCCGGCGCACCGCGGCGGGTACCTCGCGCTGGTGGGAGGTGATGGTCGCCCCCGTGGTCTGCAACGACACCCTCGACCACTTCATCGTGATCAGCCGCGACGTGACCGAGCGGGTGGCCCTGCAAGCGGCGCTGGAGGCGATCAACGAGCTGCTGCAGGATCGCCTGAACGAGTCGGTGGCCCGTTCGGCCAGCGCCACGACCCAGTACGGCAGTCTGCTCGAGCGATGGGAGGCCGAACATGGCGCCCGGCGCGAGGCGGAGACGTCACTGGCGGGTGTCAGCGAACAGCTGGCCATGGCTGACCGGGCTCGCGATCTCGCCGAGGCGAGCGCGCGCCAGGCCCAGAAGCAGCAGGCGATCGGGCAACTGGTCAGCGGTATCGCCCACGACTTCAACAACATGCTGCAGACGGTGATCGTCAGCCTGTCTGGCTTGCAGGACGACGTCGACGAACTCGCACCGCGTCACCGGCGCATGCTGACCTACGCCGTCGAGGGCGCCCGTCACGCGACGGCACTGACCCGGCGGCTGCTTGCCTTTGCCAGGAACCAGCAGGCCCGTCCTGAGCCCTTCGACCTGGGCGACCTCGTCGAGGGCTTCGCGGATTTCGCCCGGCACGGCATGAGTGGGCGCATTGCCATCGAGGTCTTTCGCCAGCCGGGACCGCTGCCCGTGTGGATGGACCGACACGGGCTCGAGCAGGCCTTGATGAATGTCTGCCTCAACGCGCGCGACGCCATGGAAGGTATGGGTAAGATGGTGATCGAGGTCGGCGAGCGCATGGGTGGCGCGTCCACCGGCGAGGTCATGCGCGAACGTGCCGCTTCCCGGCAAATCTTCGTCAGCGTGACGGATACGGGCGGGGGTATGGCGGAAGATGTCCGGCAGCGCCTCTTCGAGCCGTATTTCACGACCAAGGAAGGCGGTTCGGGACTGGGCCTGGCCCAGGTCTATGGCACGGTGGCGCAGGCCGGTGGAGGCATCGAGATCGAGAGCGAGGCGGGCGTCGGTACGCGAATCCGCCTGGTGTTTCCGCGTTACCCCGAGCCGCTCGACTTGCCTGAGTGAATCGTTCAGAAATCGTGACGAAGTTCCTTAATTTCTAGCCAAGCTGGCCGATAAGAAAAACGACTGGAAGGAAGTACGTCATGTTGGTGATCTTCGGTTTTATCGTCGTCCTGGTTTCCGTACTTGGCGGCTACGTGCTGTCGCACGGATCCATCGGCGCCCTGTGGCAGCCGTACGAACTGCTGATCATCTTCGGTGCCGCCGTGGGTGCCTTTGTCAGCGCCAACTCGATCGACATCGTGAAGGGTGCGGGGCGCGATGCCATCGGTCTGTTCAAGGGGCCGCGCTACCGCAAGCAGGACTACATCGACCTGCTGTCCCTGCTGTATGACATCTTCACCAAGATGCGTAAGGAAGGGCAGTTGGGCATGGAGTCCCACATCGAGGACCCGGCCAACAGCAGCCTGTTCTCGGCCTATCCGCGCCTGATCGCCGAGCACCACCTCATCGATTTCATCACGGACTGCCTGCGCCTGATCGTCGGCGGCAGCATGGATCCTCACGAGCTCGAGCAGTTGCTCGACGTCGAACTGGAAACCCATCACCACCAGGCGCTGGCACCGGCGCTCGCCGTGCAGAAAATGGCCGACGCCTTGCCGGGCTTCGGTATCGTTGCCGCCGTGCTCGGCATCGTCATCACCATGAAGTCCATCGACGGCGACGCGGCGGTGATCGGTGAACATATCGCCGGCGCCCTGGTCGGGACCTTCCTCGGCATCCTGCTTTCCTATGGCTTCATCGGCCCGCTGTCTGCGGCGATGGAAGCACGGGTGAGCACGGACGGTCGTGCATTCGAGTGCGTGAAGGTGGGCTTGCTGGCCAACCTGCGTGGCTACAACCCGATGGTTTCCGTCGAGTTCGCCCGCAAGTCGCTGCAGACCACGTCGCGGCCGTCGTTCCAGGACCTCGAAGCGCATCTGAAGAGCGCCCGGTAAGTCCTCATGAGTGACCTGAAGCAAGTCATCATTGTTCGCAAGAAAAAACGTGGTGGTCACGCACATCACGGCGGCGCGTGGAAAGTGGCGTACGCCGACTTCGTCACCGCCATGATGGCCTTCTTCCTGGTCATGTGGCTGGTCGGCGCCGGCACCAAGCAGCAGCGCGCGGCGATCTCCGAATACTTCAAGAATCCAAGCATGACCCAGGGCCAGTCCACCATGGCGCCCTCGGGCAAGATGGGGCCTGGCGGCGCGAGCACCAGCATGATCAAGCTCGGCGGCGCCCTGGATCTGCCTAAGGGTCCAGGCGACAACCAGGCTTTCGCCAAACCCAGCGCCTCGGACATCGACAAGCTGGCCAAGGAAAAGGAAAAGCGTCGCCTCGAGCAGCTCATGAAAGACCTGACCGAGGCGATCGCCAAGAGTCAGGCCATGGCGCCTTACAAGGACCAGCTGCTGATCGATATCACCTCCGAAGGCCTGCGCATCCAGATCGTCGACAAGCAAAACCGACCGATGTTCGACACCGGTAGCGGCGCGCTCAAGTCGTACACCGTGCAGATCCTGCACGAACTGGCCGGCTTCGTGAACCAGGTGCCGAACAAGATCAGTATCTCCGGACATACGGACAACGCGCCGTATATTCGTGCGGACAGTGCGTACGGAAACTGGGAGCTTTCCGCCGATCGTGCGAATGCCGCCCGTCGTACGCTCACCGATGGCGGCATGCAGCCGGACAAGGTGGCCCGCGTGGTCGGACTCGCAGCGTCGGTGCCGTTCGACAAGGCCGATCCGTCCTCGGCGATCAATCGCCGCATCAGCATCGTGGTGATGACGAACGAGGCCGCCAGGGCGGCCTTGTCCACGGAAGTGGCAAACGAGGAGAAGGTGCTTCCCGCCGTACCGTCGCTGCACTCGGCCGAAGCCGAGCATGTGAATGGTGGTGTTCCCGGCGCGCCATCCGTGACGCCGTCGTCAGCGGTCGGCAGCGCCATGCCGGTTGCCGTTGAAGCTGCACCGGGCGGGTAATCCGGGTCACTTGCAACCGTCACCTTCCCCGGTCAGTATCGGGATACAGGGGAAGGAAAAGCGCAATGGAAAATCACAGTAAGTTCAGAGTGGTGGCCAAGGCGGTGAAGTATCACGACGACGGCGGTGGGCAGGTTTACCGGTCGAGTTACCGGATCCTGGATCACGTCGGCGAAGAGATCGAAACCAACACCGGCACCAATGACTTCGACGACATCACCAGTGCATTCAACGAAGCGTTCGCCATGGGCCATGAGCGACTACGTGCACTGAGCACCGAAACGATCCAGTAATCCTCAGCCGATCACGTACGTCTGATCACGCGCGTCGGGAATCCAGGTTTTCGCGCAGCTCATCGAGCTGCGCTGGCGTCCCGACGTTGCGCCAGAAGCCCTCGTACTTTTCACCTGAAAGCCGGCCCGCCTCGATGGCCCGCTGGTACATCGGCAACAGCTTGAAGCGTCCTGCGACTTCGTTCTCGACGATCTCGCGGCGATAGACGCCGACGTTGCCAAAGGTCAGGCGCTCCGCGCCGGCCGGGCCGTCGCCTTCATATAGACGTCCATCCTCGAGTGCGAAGTCACCCTTGGGGTGGAAATCGGGATTGCCGACCATGACCAGGTGAGCCACGCCCGCGGGTTCGCGGGGCAGCGTGGCATAGTCGATCTCACTCCAGATATCCGCACTGACGACGAGGAACGGTTCGGGCCCCAGCAGGGGCAGGGCCTTATGCATGCCGCCGCCGGTTTCCAGCGGCACGGGGCCTTCGTACGAGTAGCGGATACGCACGCCCCAGTGCGAACCGTCACCCAGGACGTCGGGAAACTGTTCCGCCAGGTGCGAGGTGTTGATGACGATGTAGCGTACATCGGCGGCGACGAGCTTTTCGATGTGATGCACGATCAGCGGCTTGCCATGAACCTCCAGGAGCGGCTTCGGCGTATGCGTGGTGAGCGGACGCATGCGCTCGCCGAGTCCGGCGGCGAGGATCAGCGCATGCCTCATGCGGTCACCGGGATACGGATGTCACGCGGGCCGATCTTCGCTTCGATGAGGTCCGCCAGCGGCGCGATGTCGGCATGCCGGCGCGCCGTGTCCAGGACGTAACGCAGGACACGCGGAAGGTCATCGAGATAACCGGGCTTGCCGTCGCGATAGCACAGCCGGCAGAACAGCCCGAGGATCTTGATGTGGCGTTGCAGGCCGGTCAGATCGAACCAGCGACGGAAGCGATCGGTGTCGACCCTTTCGTCGAGCAGGTGCGCGTCGAGCAGGCGCAGGCGATAGGCCTCCACCCAGCCTTCCACGCGTTCGTTGTCCCAGACGATATAGGCGTCGCGCAACAGGGAGGCGAGGTCGTAGGTGATCGGGCCGGACATGGCGCCCTGGAAGTCGATCACGCCCGGCGAGCGCTCGGCGGTCACCAGCAGGTTACGACTGTGGAAATCACGATGCATGAAGGCGCGCGGCTGCTCGGCGATGGCGTGCATGATGGCCGTGAACGCGTTCTCGACGACATCCCACTCGCCACAGGCCAGCGTCACGCCGAGATGCCTCTCGAGCAACCATGCCGGCATGATTTCCATCTCCATGGTCTGCCATGCGTGATCGAATGCCGGTAGTCCTTCGGTGCTCACGTGCATCTGCATGCGCAGCAGCGCGTCGAGTGCGTCGCCATACAAGGCGTCGACCGTGCGATCGTCGAGTTCCGGGAGGTAAGTGCGCGTGCCAAGGTCTTCGATGAGCAGGAAACCCTGCTCCAGGTTCGCGATCATCACGGTGGGTACGTGCAGGCCGGCGTCCGCCAGCCGCTTGCCGATGGCGACCCAGGGTGCGGGATCTTCCTTGTCTGGCGGCGAGTCCATGACGATGACCGGTTGGCCGTCGACGTAGCCGCGCCAGTAACTGCGGAAGCTGGCATCGGCCGAGGCACTTTCCAGCGCGAGATCGTGCTGGCCGGTGACATGGCGCGCCCAGGCAAGGCGCGCGGCGGAACGGTCTTCGGTGAGGTTCATACAGGCTCGGGGCATCGATGCTGCCGATGAGCTTAGAGGGTTTGAGCCGGCCTGTCATAGCACCCGATTGGTGCACGCCGATGGCAGTTGTTGTGCAGTGCAACGTGTGGTTATCTTGACCGCACGGGGTAGCTTCGGGGATGGGTGGATGGAAGACGACGGTAAGTCCGCGTCCATGACGCGTCGTGATCTGCTTCGGATGATCGGCGTTGCCGGGGGTGGCGCGCTGATGTACCAGGCCATGAATAACCTGGGTTTCGCAGCGGAGTCACCTTATCGACGGCCGGCGAGCCTGCAGGGCACGGGGAAGGGAACGGTGCTGATTCTCGGTGCCGGACTGGCTGGCCTGGTGGCTGCCTATGAGTTGGGCAAGGCGGGGTACACGGTCCAGGTACTCGAGTACAACGCGCGCGCCGGCGGTCGTAACTGGACGTTGCGCGGCGGCGATGTCTACACCGAGCTGGGCGGATACAAGCAGGTCTGCGAGTTCGACAAGGGGCTGTACTTCAACCCGGGGCCGTGGCGGATTCCTTACCACCATCATGGCGTGCTCGATTACTGTCGGCAGTTCGGCATTCCGCTCGAACCCTTCGTGCAGGTCAATCACAACGCCTACCTGCACAGCGCCACCGCGTACGGTGGCAAGCCGCAGCGGCTGCGCGAAGTGCAATCGGACCTCAACGGCGGCATCGCGGAGCTTCTGGCCAAGGCGAGCGACAAGGGCCGCCTCGACGACCTGGTGAGCAAGGAGGATCGCGAAGCCCTGCTCGAAGCGCTGCGCGTGATGGGCGGACTCGACAAGGACTTTCGGTACGTCGAGGGGCATGCCAGCAGCGAGCGTCGCGGCTTCGCTAAACATGCGGGAGGCGGCCCGGATGGCAAACCGCAGTTTTCCAAGCCTAATGGCTTGTCCGACGTGCTCCAGGCAAAGCTCTGGGGCTCACTGGGCATCAACGAACAGCAGGAATACCAGACGACGTTGATGCAGCCGATCGGCGGCATGGACGCCATCTCGAAAGCCTTCGTCGAGCGCATCGGCAAGGTCGTGACCTATGACGCGAAAGTGACGGCGATCGCCCAGGACGAACACGGCGTCAGCGTGACCTACGAGGACGCCAGATCGCCGGGTCAGTCCCGGCAGGCAAAAGCCGACTGGTGCGTCTGCACGATCCCGCTGTCCATCCTCAGCCAGATTCCGATCCAGGTGTCCGCGGCCAAGGTCGAGGCGATCTCGGCCGTACCGTATTGGGCATCGTCGAAGATCGGCCTGCAGTTCGATCGCCGCTTCTGGGAAGAAGACGAAGCCATCTACGGTGGCATCACCGGTACCGACCTGCCGATCGGCATGATCTCGTACCCCAGCCACGGGTTCGGCACGAAGAAGGGTGTGTTGCTGGGGTCGTATACCTTCTCGACCGAGGCCTTCGAGTTCACCGCGCTCACGCCGGCCGAGCGCGTGCGCAAGGGTGTCGAGTACGGCGCGATGATCCACCCTCAGTACAAGGGCTCGTTCGAGAACGGCATCGCCGTGGCCTGGCATCGTTCGCCCTTCACGCTGGGCTGTTTCGGTGGCTGGAACGATGCGAGTCGCGCAAAGCACTACGCGGACATCTGCTCGATGGACGGTCGCATCGTGCTCGCGGGCGAGCATGCTTCCTACCTGCCGGCGTGGCAGGAGGGCGCGATTCTGTCGTCGCTGTCGGCGATCGATGCCTTGCATGCACGCGCTGCCGCGGGAGGTCACTCATGAGGCGCTACGTCACGACACTCGCCCTGATGGCGGCGAGCGCGGCACGCGCGCAGGTCAGCGATCCCGACTTCATCGCCAACAAGGACATCCCGCACGCCACGGGCGAACAGCTATTCACCCACATCTGCCAGGGCTGCCACATGCCCGACGGCAGGGGTGCGGTGGGTGCGGGGCATTACCCGGCGCTGGCGAACAATCCGAAGCTTGCCGCCGCGGCCTATCCGGTCGTGATGGTGGTCAATGGGCGCGGCGCGATGCCATCGTTCGGCAGTGGGCTATCCGATGCGCAGATTGCCGACGTGGTGAATTACGTGCGCACGCACTTCGGCAACGCGTACACCGACACGCTTCGCGCCGAAGACATCAAGCCGTTCCATCCCGCCAAGCCGCCCGAGGAGGGCATGTGAGCATGATGAAGAGAGTGATCCTCGTCCCCCTGTTGCTCATGGCCGCGATGCCCGCGTTTGCCGCCGACGTGGTTCGCCACAAGATCCCGAACAGCACGTTCCCGATTTCGGCGGCGGTGGAGGTGCCGGCGGGCAAGACCCTGGTCTTCCTCAGTGGGGCCGTGCCTCCCGTGGCCGACGCCAGTGCGCCGAAGGACACGCCGCAGGCCTACGGTGACACCCGTACCCAGACCGTCGGCGTCCTGACCTCGATCGACAAGCAGCTCAAGGGTATGGGCCTGTCATTGGGCGATGTGGTGAAGATGCAGGTCTTCCTGGTGGGTGACCCGGCCAAGGGCGGCAAAATGGACTTCGCCGGCTTCATGGCGGGCTACACGCAATTCTTCGGTACCCCCGCCCAGCCGAACCTGCCCTCCCGGTCTGCGATGCAGGTCGCCGGGCTGGCAAGCCCGAATTTCCTGGTCGAGATCGAGGTGACTGCGGTCCGTCCCTGAGGTCGAGGGCGGAGCGGTGGTACTACGCCGCCGCTCCGCCGTGTACGCTTCGTTTCTTTTGGACGCCCGGGCGCCCCATGGCTCTTACTCCTGATCCACGGATCGGCATCATCGGTCTCGGTTACGTCGGCCTGCCCCTGGCGGTCGAGTTCGGCCGGCACTTCGACACGCTTGGCTTCGACATCGATCCGCACCGGCTCGAGCAGCTCCGTGCCGGTCGCGACCACACGATGGAAGTCACCGGCGACGCCCTCTCGGCCGCCGCCCGCCTGCGCTACAGCGGCGACGTCACCGACCTGGCGGACCGCAACGTCTACATCGTCACCGTACCCACGCCGATCGACGAGGCGCAGCGTCCGGATCTCGAGCCGCTGGAAAAGGCCTGCCGCATGCTCGGCGGAGTCATTCGCGCTGGTGACCTGGTGATCTTCGAGTCCACGGTGTATCCGGGGACGACCGAAGAGATCTGTGTGCCGATCCTCGAAGCCGGCTCAGGCCTGGTCTTCAACGTCGACTTCCATTGTGGCTACAGCCCTGAGCGCATCAATCCGGGCGACCACGCACGCCGCGTCGTCGACATCCGCAAGCTCACCTCGGGCTCCACGCCCGAGGCCGCCGATCGCGTGGACGCGCTTTATCGCACGATCATCCACGCGGGCACGCACAAGACCTCGTCGATCCGTATTGCCGAGTCGGCCAAGGTCATCGAGAACGTGCAGCGCGACGTCAACATCGCCCTGGTCAACGAGCTTGCGTTGATCTTCAACCGGCTTGGCATCGACACCGGCGAAGTGCTCGAGGCGGCGGGTACGAAGTGGAACTTCCTGCCGTTCCGGCCTGGTCTCGTCGGCGGGCATTGCATTGGCGTCGACCCGTACTACCTCACGCACAAGGCGGAAGTCACCGGTTATCACCCGGAGCTGATCCTCGCCGCGCGCCGTATCAACAGCCGGATGGGCACTTACGTGGCAGACCGCGTCATTCGCCTGATGAGCGAGCGTCGGCTGCACATCGTCGATGCGCGCGTGCTGGTTCTCGGTTTCGCCTTCAAGGAAAACTGCCCGGACCTCCGTAACACGCGTGTCATCGATATCGTGCGCGACCTTAAGCAGTCGATGGCGCATGTCGATGTCTACGATCCATGGGTCGACAACGAGGAGTGCGCGCGCGAATACGGTGTGCGTACGATCGATGCGATCGAAGAGGGTGTCTACGACGCGGTGATCATCGCCGTCGCGCACGACGAGTTTCGCGCCTTCGGCCCGGAAACCATTCGTGGCTTCGGCAAGCAGGGCGCCGTCGTCTACGACGTCAAATCCGTCCTTCCCCAAGACAGCGTCGACGGTCGCCTGTGAGAGGGTCCATGCTGCGGCAGCCCTGTAGGAGCCGATTCATCGGCGATGGGTGCTAGCGACAACGCAGCCAGCAACAGCTACAGAAAAGCGCAATAACTTGCGCTATTTCGCCTCGCATGAACATAGCTGAATGCAGCAAAGCATGCGCATTCCGTAAGTATTGACTCGTCACACAAGAACAGCGACGTTGAGCTCCCACAGAGGAGACCAGCATGACTATCAAAACCGCCGGAACCACCACCCGCCATCGCTCGCGTATCGTGGCATTACTCGTGATGGGCGCCGCGATCATGGCACCGCTGGCCGCCAACGCCGACGATCATCATCCGCCGCATCATCGCCACCAGGTTTGCCACAACGTGCGCGTGTCCGACCACCACGGCCATTACCACAACACCCGCCAGTGCCATTGGGTCAACCGCTGATCGCCTGAGCGGATAAGAAAAGAGCCGGCACTTAGCCGGCTCTTTTTTCGCTTCCTGTAGGAGCCGATTCCTCGGCGATCGGGTACTTGCCGACACCCGGCCCGCTGCTGAGGGATCGCCGATGAATCGGCTCCCACACAACATCAGTTCAAGACAGGTTGTAACCCCGCTCCTCGTGCAACGCGAGGTCCAGACCGATCTGCTCCTGCTCCTCGTCCACGCGCAAGCCCATCGTCACCGCAATCGCCTTGAAGATCACGTAGCTGAGCACGGCGCTGTAAACCACGGTGAACGACACGCCCTTGAACTGGATCCACAGCTGCAGCCCCAGATCCGTCACCGTGCCGAAGCCACCCAGCGTCGGCGCGGCAAGCGGGCCCGTGAGCAGGGCGCCGATGATGCCGGCCACCGCGTGCACACCGAAGACGTCGAGCGAGTCGTCGTAGCCGAACTTGCGCTTGAGAGTCGTGGCGCTGAAGAAACAGACGAAGCCAGCGATGAGGCCGAGCACTAGTGCGCCGCCCGGACCACACGTACCCGCTGCCGGTGTGATCGCGACGAGGCCGGCGACGGCGCCCGAGGCGATGCCGAGCACGCTGGCGCGGCGGTGGATGATCCACTCGATCGCCGTCCAGCCGATAGCCGCCGCGGCCGTGGCGATCTGCGTCACCAGCATGGCCATGCCGGCGCTGCCGTTAGCGGCGACCGCCGAACCCGCGTTGAAGCCGAACCAGCCCAGCCACAGCATGCTCGCACCGACGAGCGTGTAGCCAAGGTTATGCGGTGGCATCGCGGTGGTCGGGTAACCGCGACGCTTGCCGATGACCAGGCAGCCGATCAGGCCGGCGATACCGGCGTTGATGTGCACCACGGTGCCGCCCGCGAAATCGAGCACGCCGAGGTCGCCGAGGAAGGATCCGGGTCCGCCCCAGACCATGTGCGCGACAGGCAGGTAGACGAAGGTGAACCATAGCGCCGTGAAGACGAGCAGGGCGGAAAACTTCATGCGCTCGGCAATCGCGCCGACGATGAGTGCGGGCGTGATGATCGCGAAGGTCATCTGGAACATCACGAACACGGCCTCGGGCACGGTCTGGTAGAGGCTGCCCGGCGTCAGGCCGGCGAGCATGCCGTGGCCGAGGCCGCCGATGAACGAGTGCAGGTTGGTCGTGCCGGCGGTCATGCCGGTGGTGTCGAACGCGAGGGAGTAGCCGTAGACCACCCACAGGACGGTGACCAGCGCCGTGATCGCGAAGCACTGCATCAGCACGGAGAGCAGGTTCTTCGCGCGGACCATGCCGCCGTAGAAGAGCGCGAGGCCCGGAATGGTCATCAGCAGCACGAGCATCGTGGCCGTGAGCATCCAGGCTGTGTCGCCGGAGTCGAGCTTCGCGGGCGCGGTGGCCTGGGCGAAGGCGGTACAGGGCAGTGCGGCGAGCGCCGCCGCTGCGGCGACTCTAGGGAAGAGGGCGTCAGAGCGCATCGGCATCGACCTCCTGCGTGCGGATACGGATCGCTTGCTCCAGATCGATGACGAAGATCTTGCCGTCGCCGATCTTGCCCGTCTTTGCCGCATTCATGATCGCCTCGACGGCCCGTTCGAGCTGCTCGTCAGTGACGGCGATCTCGATCTTCAGCTTGGGCAGGAAGTCGACGACGTATTCGGCACCCCGGTACAACTCGGTATGCCCGTGCTGGCGCCCGAACCCTTTGACCTCGGTCACGGTCATGCCCTGCACCCCGGCTTCGGCAAGGGCTTCGCGGACGTCGTCCAGCGTGAACGGCTTGATGATGGCGTTGATCCACTTCATGTGCCGCGGTTCCCCTTTTGGTTGTATGAGGGGAAAGAGCAGGATGCGTGCCAGTGGGTAGTGAGACGCTACAGCCCTTGTGCGGTGCGGCAGAGGGCAGCGTTTTCCTGACGCGACCAACGGCATTGCACCAACATCGGGCTATATAGTCCCGGAAAAGGTGCGATTGACCGCCGGGGCAGGCGGTTAGCTGACCGCACTGATGATCGGTAGCCGCACGCAGACGCGGAGGCCGCCTGACTCACGGCTCTCCAGTGAGATGTCCCCGCCATGCCCGCGCACCGCCGAGCGCGCAGCGGCCAGCCCCAGGCCAACACCGCCCGTCTTCCGGTTGCGCGAGCTCTCGACACGGAAGAACGGGCGGAAGACATCTTCGCGAAGATATTCCGGGATGCCGTTGCCGTCGTCGTCGATCGTGATTTCGACCCACTCGGCTTTCGAAGCGAGGTGCACGTTGGCGCGAGTGCCGTACTTGATCGCGTTCTCGACGAGATTCGCGATCGCGCGACGCAGCGTAAGCGGACGGCCCACGTAGGCGATGCTTTCCCCAGCGTGGAATGTGACGTCGTCGCCAGCGTCGCGAAAGTCGTCCAGTACCGTGTCGACGAGTTCGGATAGGTTGAAACGCGTCGCGACCTCCTGCTCGCTGTCGTCACGGAAGAAGTTCAGCGACGCGTTCACCATCGCCTGCATTTCGTCCACGTCGCGGAACAGCTTTCGCTGCTGCTCCTCATCCTCGATGAACTCTCCACGCAGCCGCATGCGCGTGAGTGGTGCGCGCAGGTCGTGCGATATCGCCGCAAGCATGTGGGTCCGGTCGGCGACGTAACGCTGCACCCGCGCCTGCATTTCGTTGAAGGCCTGGCCGACGAGGCGGATCTCCAGGGGGCCGGTCGCCTCGACGGGCGGCGCGTTCACATCCGTGCCGAAGCGCTGGGCCTGTCGCGCGAAGCGCTCCATGGGTCGCGCCAGGCGCCGGCTGGCGAGGGCCGCCACGACCAGGCTGCATGCCACGATGAAAGCAGCGGTGAGCAGGCTGCGCTTCCCACCGCCCAGTCCCCAACTGCGCTCGGAGGTGACGAAGAGGACCCATGATCGATCCGACAGGCTGATCGCTAGTCCGTAGTGATCTTCCGGTCCATGCAGGCCGGGGTCGCCGGGCTCGTAGGCCAGGACGCGGGCGTCTGGGCGTCGGAGCAGTGTCCTGACCTTTTCCCTGCCGATATGAAATGTCGACGTGGCGATCGGTATCGGAAGCGCCGCATCGTTCGGCAGCCACGTCGCGCGGTAGGTCGGATTGTTCGCCGAGGCAGCAAGTTGCGGTCGCAAGGCGGGAGGCATGCCGTCGAGAACGCGGACGATGGCCACGGCCTGGTCGACGATGCCGGTCTCGTCGATGCCCGGCTTCGCCCATACGCCCGCGACGGCGACGAACGCCGCATTCATGCCCGCCGCGATGATCACCGCGACGACGATGTTGATGGCGAACCATCGTCCGATGGTGTCGGACGCCCAGCGCCCGGGGCGGATCACTGGCGTTCCACGGTGGAGGCGAACAGATAGCCCACATTGCGCACGGTGCGGATGATTTCCGGATCGCCGGGATCCTCCTCGATTTTGCGGCGCAGCCGGCTTACCTGCACGTCGATGCTGCGATCGAAGGCTTCGTGAGCGGGCCCGCGCGACATGTCGATAAGCTGCTCGCGCGTGAGGACACGTTGCGGGTGCTGTGCGAATGCGACGAGAAGTTCGAACTCTCCGCCGGAGAGCGGCGTCAACGTGAAGTCGGACGAACGAAGCTCACGACGCACGATATCGAGCCGCCAGCCGCTGAAACACAGCGTGGGCGAATGACTGGCGAGCGACTCCCGTGCGAGCGACGTCTCACTGCGACGGAGCACGGCGCGCACGCGGGCGAGTAGTTCGCGGGCGTCGAAGGGTTTGGTCACGTAATCGTCGGCGCCGAGTTCGAGGCCGACGATGCGGTCGGTCGCTTCGACGACACCCGTGACCATGATGATCGCCATCCGTCCCGCTGCCCGGATCCGTTTGCACAGGCTGAAGCCGTCCTCGTCGGGGAGCATGACGTCGAGCAGGACGAGATCGTACGACGCCCTCGCGAGCCGGGTGTCCATCTCCTTTCCCGAGGCGGCCATATCGGTTTCGAACCCGTTCCGGAGGAAGAACCGCTGCAGCAGCGAGCGGATTTCCTCGTCGTCGTCCACGATGAGAAGGCGTTGCATGGGTGGGCCGGATTCTGTTGTGCGTGACGCTATATATATCGGGTCGAGGGCGTGTTTTGTCATTTATTTCCGGTTGGAAACACTATGTCCGGCCAGACGCGAATTGGAAAAACGCGATACGCAAACGGTGGTCACTCTCAGGCTAAGCCCGCCACCCGAGAGATTCCGATGCCTGCTTCCCTGCGTTCGACCCCGACATTCCTGGCCCTGTTCTCCACGCTGGTGCTGTCGGCCTGTTCCCATGGTGTGAGGAAGGACGAAGCGGGCACGGCCGCCCCCATCGCGAGCGACGAGCCGATCAACCGGAAGGTTTTCGCCTTCAACGAGGCGGTTGACCACGCCGTCCTTCGCCCGGTAGCGCGGGGCTATTCCCATCTGGGCAAGCCGGTGCGCAACGGTGTGCGCAACTTCGCGCAGAACCTCCAGGAGCCCCTGGTCTTTGCCAATGACCTGCTCCAGGCCAACTTCCTGCGATCGCTCAACACGGCCGGCCGCTTCGTCGTGAACAGCACCGTGGGCGTGGTCGGCATCTTCGACGTCGCGAACCATTGGGGCATGCCTCACCACGCCGCCGACCTGGGCCAGACCTTCGGTGTCTGGGGGATGGGGCCTGGCCATACGGTTGAGCTCCCGGTGTTCGGCTCGTCGAACGTGCGCGACTCCGTCGGGCGCATCCTGACCCTTGCGTTCAACCGGTTGGGCGACAACTCAGATACCGTGGGCGACCTCCAGCTGGCCGGGACGGCGGGCGGCATCGTCGACGGGCGTTCGCGCGCGCTGCCCCTGACCGACAAGCTGGAGCAGTCGCCCGACTATTACGCCGCACTGCGCGATGCCGCTGCGTCGCGCCGAGTTGCACTGGTCGAGGACGGGCGAGTGGGCACGGTCCACCCTACCGTGCCGAACAGCGACGGGCGGGCTGCCACCGGCCTGCCGGTCAACCCCTGAGGTTGCCCTCATGTCCGTTCGCGTGCTTTGCGATACCGCTCGGGTGCTGGCCGCCGCGCGCCGCATCGAGCCAAACCGCGCCCGGCGTCGGGCCTGGTATGTCGAAGATCCCATTGCCGAACTGGGGTTCCGCACCGCGGAGGATCTGGTGGAGGCGGGCGAGACCTCGCGTCTGATCGCCATGATCGAGGCGATCCGAACCCACGAACGCAACCGCTGATTTCCCACCCCTTGTAGGAGCCGATTCATCAGCGATTGTGGGAGCCGCTTCAGCGGCGATCCCGCGGCAGCGGGCCAAGGTTTGGCGAGCACCCATTCGCCGCTGAAGCGGCTCCCACATAAATCGGTTCCTACGGGGGTGTGTCGGGGCCGTTCGCATTGCACAGTCGGCCGGAAAACAGTACCATTTTGGTCCGGTATTGAATGTCCCCTTCCCCGATGCTCCGTGTCAGCCGTTTGACCGATTACGCGACCGTGGTGATGACCTGCATCGCCGCGCACCCTGCCGACGTTCTGAGTACCGCTCAGATCGCCGACGAGGCGCGCCTGGAGCTGCCCACGGTGTCGAAGCTGCTCAAGCTGCTCGGCCACGCGGGGCTGGTGGAATCGTTTCGCGGCGTCAACGGCGGTTACCGCCTGGCGCGTCCGGCTGAGGCGATCAGCCTCGCCGACATCGTCGAGGCGATGGAAGGGCCGATCGGGATGACGGAATGCAGCGTGGCCCAGGGCCAGTGCGACCGTCAGTCCCAATGTGGTGTCAGCGATAGCTGGCGCTCGGTTTCCGGGGCTATCGGTGGCGTGCTGCGCGCCATGACCCTGGCCCAGATGCTGGCCGGGCGCCCCACGGCGCCGGCAAAGGACGCGACCCAGGTCGCGCAGGCGAACGCATGAACGAGAGTGAGAACATGACACGCGACGTGGCAGCCCCGGTGCGCGACAACGCTGAAGTCGTAGAGGCGCTCAACCGCCGCTACGAGGCCGGTTTCGTCACCGATATCGAATCCGACAGCCTTCCGCCGGGCCTGAGCGAGGATACCGTCCGCCAGCTCTCCGCGATCAAGGGCGAGCCGGAGTGGATGACCGAATGGCGCCTGGCCGCGTATCGACATTGGCTGACCATGCCGGAGCCGGATTGGGCCAAGCTCGATATCGCGCCGATCGACTATCAGGCCGTCAGCTATTACTCGGCGCCGAAGGCCGGCCCGAAGTCGCTCGATGAAGTCGACCCGAAGCTGCTCGAGACTTACGAGAAGCTCGGCGTGCCACTGCACGAGCGCGCCCGCCTTGCAGGCGTAGCCGTCGATGCGGTGTTCGATTCGGTTTCCGTCGGCACGACCTTCCGCAAGGAGCTGGCCGAGGCCGGGGTGATCTTCTGCTCGATGTCCGAGGCGATTCGCGAGCACGGTGACCTGGTGCGCCAGTATCTGGGCAGCGTGGTTCCGACCGGCGACAACTACTTTGCCGCGCTCAATTCGGCGGTCTTCTCGGACGGCAGCTTCGTCTTCATTCCCAAGGGCGTGCGTTGCCCGATGGAACTGTCGACCTATTTCCGCATCAATGCGATCAACACCGGGCAGTTCGAGCGCACGCTGATCGTCGTCGAAGACGACGCTTATGTGTCCTACCTCGAAGGCTGCACGGCGCCGATGCGCGACGAAAACCAGCTGCATGCGGCCGTCGTCGAACTGGTCGCGCTCGAACGTGCGCAGATCAAGTATTCCACGGTGCAGAACTGGTACCCGGGCGATGAGAACGGCGTCGGCGGCATCTACAACTTCGTGACCAAGCGCGGTGACTGCCGCGGCGCGGATTCGAAGATCTCCTGGACCCAGGTCGAGACCGGTTCGGCGATCACCTGGAAGTACCCCAGCTGCGTGCTGCGCGGCGACCGCTCGGTGGGTGAGTTCTACTCGGTGGCGCTCACGCACCACCGCCAGCAGGCCGACACCGGCACCAAGATGATCCACATCGGCAAGAACACCAAGTCGAAGATCGTCGCCAAGGGCATCAGCGCCGGCCGCAGCTCGAACAGCTATCGTGGCCTGGTGAAGATCGAGAAGGGCGCCGATGGCGCGCGTAACTACACGCAGTGCGATTCGCTGCTGATCGGCAAGAAGTGCGGTGCCCACACCTTCCCATACATGGAAGTGAAGAATCCCAGCGCCATCGTCGAGCACGAGGCCACCACCTCGAAGATTTCCGACGACCAGCTGTTCTACTGCCTCTCGCGCGGTATCGGCGAGGAAGACGCGGTCTCGATGATTGTCGACGGCTTCTGCAAGCAGGTGTTTCGTGAGCTGCCGATGGAATTTGCCGTCGAAGCCAAGAAGCTGCTCGAGGTCTCCCTCGAAGGCGCGGTGGGCTGAGCATGGGTATCGCCGGCTCCGCCCCGGGCCTGACCGATCTGCGCGCCTTGCTGGCTGCGCTCGATCCGGAACTCGACCCGGTGCCCAAGCGATTTCTGCACGCCTCCCACGAGAAGGCGCGGGAACGCATGGCCGATGCCCTGATGATGTTCCGCGAAGCCGAGGGCACCACACTGATCGTCGACGTGGACGACGAGATCCCCGGCAACGACCGCATGCTCTGGGCGCGCATCACCCTGCGCGTGCAGTCGAGTCTTACCGCGGTCGGCCTGATGGCCGCCGTTTCCGCCGCGCTGGCCAAGCGCGGCATTCCCTGCAACCCCGTTTCCGCGTTCCTGCACGATCATCTGTTCGTGCCCTGGGATCGCCGCGATGACGCGCTCGACGCGCTGTCGCACCTCACGCCCTGATGGATAGCACCATGCACATGCTTACGATCGACAACCTCCATGCCCGTGTCGAAGGCAAGGAGATCCTCAAAGGCCTTTCGCTCGCCGTGAAGCCCGGTGAAGTGCACGCGATCATGGGGCCGAACGGCGCGGGTAAATCCACGCTGGCGAACGTCCTCTCCGGACGTGACGGTTACGAGGTCACCGAGGGCTCGGTGAGCTTCGATGGTCGCGACCTGCTGGCACTGGAGCCGGAAGAGCGCGCTGCCGTCGGCATGTTCCTCGCCTTCCAGTACCCGGTGGAGATTCCCGGCGTCAACAACACCTACTTCCTGCGTGCCGCGCTCAACGCGCAGCGGAAGTTCCGTGGTGAGGAAGAGCTGGACTCCATGCGCTTCCTCAAGCTGGTGCGCGAGAAACTCAAAGTCATGCAGATTTCCGACGACCTGCTGCATCGCGCCGTGAACGAAGGCTTCTCCGGTGGCGAGAAGAAGCGCAACGAGATTTTCCAGATGGCCGTGCTCGAGCCGAAGCTGGCGATCCTCGACGAGACCGACTCCGGCCTCGATATCGATGCCCTGAAGCAGGTCGCCGAAGGCGTCAACGCCCTGCGGTCGCCGGACCGGTCGTTCCTGATCGTCACCCATTACCAGCGCCTGCTGGACTACATCGAGCCCGACTTCGTGCACGTGCTTGCCGGCGGACGGATCGTGGAGAGTGGCGACAAGAGCCTTGCGCTCAAACTCGAGGAGCAGGGCTACGCCTGGTTGGCGGATCACCATCCGGAACTGCGCAAGGCCGATCTGGCCGGAGCTCCGGCATGAATCTCGCGCCGTCCCCGTTCGTGCGGGCGGCACTGGATGCCGCCGCGGCCGTGCCGCCCAGCGGCATTGCCTGGCTCGACGCCGCGCGCCGCGAGAATCTCGAGACGCTCGCCGAGACGGGCCTGCCCGAAGCCCGCAATGAGGCCTGGAAGTACACACCGCTCCGAGCGCTGTCGCAGCGCGCGTTCGCGCTGGCCGACGCCGGTGTCGCGAACGGTGTCGTCGTCGAACCGTCGCGCTATGCGCTGCCCGGTGTCGACGGCCCGCGCATCGTCTTTGTCGACGGCGTGTTCCGTGCGGATCTTTCGTCGCTGGACGCAGGCGAGGGCGTCTCGCTCTCGCCGCTCGGCGTCGCGCTTGCCGCACAGCCGGAGCCGCTTCGCTTCGCACTCGCGAATCGCTATCGCCGTGGCGCCGCCGATGCCTTCGCCCACTTGAATGCGGCGCTTGCCGTCGATGGCGTTGTCCTGCATATCGCCGGCAACGCCATGATCGCGAAGCCGGTGCATATCGTTCACGTCTCCAGCGGCGTGCAGGCCGACACCGCCTGGCATGTTCGCGTGCTGATCGATGTAGGGCAGGGTGCCCGCGCCGACGTGGTCGAGCATTTCGTCTCGCAGGGTGAGGCCGCCCAGTTGGGCACCGTCGTTGCCGACGTCGTCGTGCGCGATGGCGCGACGCTGGGCATGGTGCTCCTGCAGGACGCGTCCGCATCGACGACGCTCGTCCGTCGTAGCCACGTACGCGTCGAGGCAGCGGCCAAAGCGACCGTCCATGCGCTGGAACTCGGTGGCGCGCTCGTGCGCCACGAACTCACGACCGAGCTGGTTGGTGACGGCGCACGCTTCGACTCGCGCGGCGTTTTTGCGCTGAGCGGCCGCCAGCACACCGACACCCAGCTCGAAGTTCGCCACAATGCACGCGATACCGCGTCGGATGCCCTCTGGCGTGGGATCGCGGATGGTCGCGCACGTGGCGTCTTCCGCGGTGCCATCGTGGTAGCGGAAGGTGCCGACGGCAGCGATGCGTCGTTGAGCAACAAGAATCTTCTGCTTTCGGCCCAGGCCGAGATCGACACCAAGCCGGAGCTCGAGATCTACGCCGACGAGGTCAAGGCCGCGCACGGTGCGACCATTGGCCAGCTCGACGAACGCTCGCTGTTCTACCTGCGGTCGCGTGGCATTCCGCTGGCACAGGCGCGGAGCCTGCTCACGCTGGCGTTCTGCCGCGCCGCGCTCGAATCGCTGCCGAACGAGGCCTTGCGCGAGCATCTGGGCGACCTGCTGGTCGGTCACCTGCCGACCGGTCCCGCCGAGGCGCTCGCCTAATCCCATCGCACACCGAATACCGGAGCCAAGCCATGAACGCCAAGCCCGAGCCAGCGGTGTTGCCGCTCGATGTAGAGCGCATCCGCGCGGATTTTCCGCTGCTGTCGCGCACCGTCCACGGCAAGCCACTGATCTACTTCGACAGCGCCAACACGAGCCAGAAGCCGCTGTCGGTGATCGAAGCGGTGGACCGTCACTACCGCCAGCACAACGCCAACGTGGCGCGCGCGGTGCATACGCTGGGCGAAGAGGCGACGGCCTCGTACGAAGGTGCACGCGACGCCATCGCGCGCTTCATCAACGCGTCCTCGCGCGACGAAGTGATCCTGACCTCCGGTACGACGCAGGCGATCAACCTGGTCGCTTACAGCTACGCGCTGCCGCGCCTGAAGCCGGGTGACGCGATCCTCACCACGGTGATGGAGCATCACGCCAACATCGTGCCCTGGCAGCTGGTCGCCGAGCGTACGGGCGCGACGGTCAAGGCGGCGCCGATCGACGCGAATGGCGACCTGATCCTCGAACGGTTCTTCGAGATGCTCACGCCGGAGGTCAAGCTCGCCTGCGTCGGGCATGTATCGAACGTGCTGGGTACGGTCAACCCGATCCGCGAGATCGCACGCGAATGCCGCAAGCGTGGCATTCCGCTGCTGGTCGACGGCTCGCAGGCGGCACCGCATCGTCGCATCGACGTACAGGCCCTGGGCTGCGACTTCTATGCGATTACCGGGCACAAGATGCTGGCGCCGACCGGTACCGGCGCACTCTGGGCCAGGCGTGAACACCTGATGGCGATGCCGCCGTTCTTCGGCGGTGGCGAGATGATTCGCGAGGTGCGCTTCGAGGGCACGGTGTTCGCCGATCCGCCGCATCGCTTCGAAGCGGGCACGCCGAATATCGCCGGCTTCGCGGGCATGGCGGCGGCCATCGGCTATATCGAAGACCTTGGCTACGATCGCCTCAAGGCCTACGAACAGGACCTGTTGGCGTATGCGACGAGCGCGGTGGAGAACCTGCCGGGCGTGCGGATCTTCGGTCGTGCGAAAGAAAAGGAACCCGTTATCTCGTTCCTGATCGAGGGCGCCCACGCCAACGACATGGCGACGCTTCTGGACCTGCAGGGCGTGGCTGTACGCTCGGGCCATCACTGTGCGCACCCGTTGATGCATTTCTTCGGTGTGCCCGCGACCCTTCGTGCGTCGCTGGCCTTCTACAACACGAAGGCCGAGGTGGATGGTTTCATCGAGGCGATCGGCAAGGTGCGCAAGCTGTTGCTTTGAGGCAGCCTTCGCTCTGTGTGGGAGCCGCTTCAGCGGCGATTCCTGCGGAGCGGAATTTTCGCCATGATCGCAAGCACCCCATCGCCGATGAATCGGCTCCCACACAAGCCAGTTCCCACATGAGCCATTGCTGCCCGCCCATGACACCGACGCATACGTTCCGAACCGCCACCGCTGCCGATGCCCCGCGGATCGCCGCCCTGGTCGAGTCCGCTTATCGCGGTGACGCCAGTCGTGCCGGCTGGACCACCGAGGCCGACTTCCTGCATGGCCGGCGTACCGATGTCACCGAGATCGACGAGCTCCTGACCGGCGAGAACGGCCGCTTCGTGCTGTTCGAGCGCGATGGCGTCATCGGCGCTTCCTGCTACATCGAGCACCAGGGGCCGGTCTGCTATTTCGGCATGTTCTCCGTGCACCCACCACTGCAGGGCGCAGGCATCGGGCGTCTGGTCATCGAGGAAGTCGAGCGCATCGCCCGCGAGGAATGGGGCAGCGAGAGGATCGAGATGACCGTGATCGACATCCGCGCCGAATTGATCGCCTGGTACGAGCGTCGTGGTTATGTCCGCACGGGTCGCACCAAAGCCTTTCCGTACGGCGACGAGCGGTTCGGCCTGCCGCAGCGCGACGATCTTCGGTTCGAGTACCTGGTCAAGGACCTGGGCCGATGAGCCACTGGATTCGCGTCGGCACGCGTAGCGAGCTCCTGCCGGGCGAGTTCAGGGTCGTCTGGGATGGCGATACGGCCATCGCCGTCTACAACATCGACGGCGCCCTGTATGCGATCGAAGACGTCTGCACGCACGACGGTGGTGAACTGGCCGGCGGTCCCGTCGTCGGTTTCGAAGTGGAGTGCGTGCGTCATGGCGCGCGGTTCGACCTGCGCACGGGCGAGGTAACCTGCCCACCGGCGTACGAGCCGGTCACGGTGTTCCCGGTCCAGGAGCGCGACGACGCCATCTGGACCCGCGACGACCGCTGAGCTGCGTGGCGAGTCTTGTCCACAGGCTATGGCGCGCAACGCGTTCACGCCCTAAGCTTGGCTCCGGCGACACTTGTACCGGGGAATCCATGTTATCGAACGGCCGTAGGCGCATTGCGCTCGCGTTCGCGCTCCTGTTCGTCCTGTACCAGGCCGCCGAAGGGTTCGGTGCTCGCCTGCTCGGTAGCGTGGCCGTCCAGGCGGCCTTCCTGCTCGCCATGCTCGGGGCCGCGTGGCCGCTAGGTCGCTGGCTTGGTTTCCGCGGCTACGAGGCGTACGCGCTCGAATGGCGTCGCACCGCGCCGCTCCTGCTGGCAGGCGGTCTCGCGCTGGCTTTGCTGATGAAGTACGTCGCGGTCTGCGTGGGCATGGCGTTGAACGTCTATGCGGCACGGGCGCCCGAGGCGGCGCCTGTCGCGGCGGTGTCCTTCCTGTCGTCGATTCCCTGGGCGCTCCTGGTGACCTTCATCCCCTCGCTGGCCGAAGACATCATCACGCGTGGATTTCCCTATCGTGCCGCCCGCATCCACTGGCAGCCGTGGGTGTTCGTGCTCGTGTCGAGCGTGCTGTATGTCCTCGACCATATCTACCGGCTGCAGCGCGGACCGACGGAATGGGTGACGCTGTTTGTTTTCGGCCTGGCGTACGCGACCGCCGTAGCGCGCACAGGCTCGCTTTGGCTGGCGGTCGGTATGCATTGGGGCTGGAACCTGGCCAACGTGCTGATCGGGGATATCCTGCCGCACGATGTGCTCTCCACCACGTGGGCACCGTGCCTTTCCGCGGCGGCGCACCTGGTCATGCTGGCGGTGCTGTTCGCGCTTCCCTCGCCCTTCGAACGGGATGGCCTGGACGCCGACCTGGCCTGACGCAACGGCTCAGAAGTGATAGACGAAGGCGAGCGTTTCGGTGACCTGACGCGTGGATCCAAAGTGGCTGACGAGCGGACTCGATCCGGCTCCGCCATAGAGTTTCCCGTAGCTCACGGCCAGGGCAAAGCCGGTCTGCAGCGACGTCGGAATGAACGCGTCGTACTCGATATCCGCCGACTGCCCGCCGGCCCCCGGGCTCCATGCGCGCGTGCCGAGATTGGCCGCCTCGGCGGGAGTGACGCCGAAGAAGCGACGCATGGCCGGACCATTCATTCCCTGCACCTGCAGCTCGAGCGAGTGCTGGATGTACCAGACATCGGGTAGCTGGTAGTCGGCGTAAAGGGCGCCATAGGCACCGGCACCGTCGGTATCGTGCGCGACATGGCCACCCACGGTGAACTTCTTCGTGAACGCGTATTCGAGGTAGCCGCCCCCCTGGAAACGCG
The DNA here is from genome assembly GCF_001887595.1 of Luteibacter rhizovicinus DSM 16549. NCBI lineage: Bacteria > Pseudomonadati > Pseudomonadota > Gammaproteobacteria > Lysobacterales > Rhodanobacteraceae > Luteibacter > Luteibacter rhizovicinus. Next base: position 556,963 of record NZ_CP017480.1, on the reverse strand, counting down.
GCGAAAGCGAGGCGACCTTGCCGCCGAGCGGCCCCAGGGCATCGCGCGTGCGGCCCCATAGCCAGCTGCCGTAAGCGCCGCCGTGCCAATGTTCACCGTGGAGAAGATCGATCTTGAGGCCATCCGAGGTCGACAGCTCGCCCACGCCGGGGATCTCGATGTCGACATAGGGGATGGCCTGATTGCGATGATCCTTCGAGCCCTGCCAGGCAGGCAGACGCTGTGCGCCCGCCCCGAAGGCATACGTCGGTGCAGTGTCGTCTTCGGCATGGACGGCCGCGCAGGCCACGAGCAGGAACAGGGCGGCAAAACACGGACGGCGCATGCGAAAAGCCGGGATGGGGAGGTGCGAAGGATGCCACAACCGCCTTAGCTCACGCTGTCGTCACGGGAAAGGGGTGGGAAAGGGAGGCCACGTAGCCTGCGCAGCATCCCGAAAAACGGCTGCTTACGTTGTGCTGAGCTCACCTGACTGGAACATCCTTTGCGACTTCGACGGCACGATCGCCGTCGAGGACGTCATCGACTCATTACTGGACCGCTTCGGTCGTCCGGGCTGGGAAATCCTCGAGCGCGACTGGCGCGCCGGCGTGATCGGTTCGGCCGTGTGCATGGCCGGCCAGGTCGCCCTGTTGGACATGAGCCGCGCCGAACTGGATCGCCACCTCGACGGCCTGCACATCGACCACGGTTTTGCCGCGTTCGTGAAGGCGACGATCGAATACGGCATTCCCATGGAGATCGTCAGCGACGGCCTCGACCATGCGATTCACGCCATTCTCGCCCATCACGGCATCGACAGCCTGCCGACCGTGGCCAATCACCTGAACCAGGTCGACACGCGCGCGTGGAACCTCACCTCGCCCTTCAGTGCCAGCGGTTGCCGCAGTGGTACGTGCAAGTGCGCCCGCGTCGAAGTCGCGAAGGCGCGTGGCGGCAAGACCCTGCTGATCGGTGATGGCGCATCGGATTTCTGCGCTGCCGATCGCGTGGACTTCGTCTTCGCCAAGAACCGCCTCATCGAGCACTGCCGCGCCGCCGGTATTCCTTACGTGCCGATTGCAAGCTTCGACGAAGCCGTCGAACTGCTTCCCGCCCTGATTGACGGCACGCTGCTGCCGCAGACCGCTATGCCCATGACCGCGACGAACGTCCAGGAAATTTCCGTATGACCATCCTCTCCAAGACCCCGCAGGTCGTCATCGACGACGCGACCCTTCTCGCCGACGAAGCGAAATACTGTTCCTTTGGCGATACCGTGCATTACGTGGACCCGCCGAAGATCTTCCGTCACGCTGAAGGAAGCTACATCTACGACAGCGAGAACATCCCGTTCCTCGATCTGCAGATGTGGTACTCGGCCGTGAACTTCGGTTACGGCAACAAGCGCCTCAACGACACCCTGAAGGCGCAGATCGACCTGCTGCCGCAGGTGGCCAGCCAGTACCTGCACCAGGGCAAGATCGAGCTCGCCAAGACCATCGCGGTCGACGCCAAGCAGAAGTTCGGTCTCGACGGTCGCTGCCACTTCAACGTCGGCGGCGCACAGGCCGTGGAAGACTCGCTGAAGATCGTGCGTAACGCGCGTGGTGGCAAGAGCCTCATGTTCGCCTTCGAAGGCGGCTACCACGGTCGTACCCTCGGCGCCTCTTCGATCACCTCCAGCTACCGCTACCGTCGTCGCTTCGGCCACTTCGGCGAGCGCGCGCAGTTCATCCCGTTCCCGTATCCGTTCCGTCGCCCGAAGGGCATGACGCCGGAAGAATATTCCGATGCCTGCGTGCGTCAGTTCGAGCGCCTGTTCGAAACCGAATACAACGGCGTGTGGGACCCCAAGGTCGGCGAGGCCGAATACGCCGCATTCTACGTCGAGCCGATCCAGGGTACCGGCGGTTACGTGATCCCGCCGAAGAACTTCTTCATCGACCTCAAGAAGGTCCTGGACAAGTACGGCATCCTGATGGTCGTCGACGAAATCCAGATGGGTTTCTGGCGCACCGGCAAGCTGTGGTCCATCGAGCATTTCGGCGTGAATCCGGACGTGCTGGTGTTCGGCAAGGCGCTGACCAACGGCCTCAATCCGCTGTCCGGTATCTGGGCGCGCGAAGAGCTGATCAACCCCGAGATCTTCCCGCCGGGTTCGACCCATTCCACGTTCAATTCCAACCCGCTCGGCACCGCGCTGGGCCTGGAAGTGATCAAGATGGGCTACGAGCTCGACTACGGCACGCGTGTCGCGGAGAAGGGCAAGCACTTCCTCGACGGCCTGCGCGACCTGCAGAAGCGCCACAAGGAAATCGGTGACGTCGACGGCCTCGGCCTCGCGCTGCGTGCCGAGATCTGCACCGACGACGGCTTCACGCCGAACAAGGCCCTGCTCGACCGCATGGTCGACATCGGTCTGGCCGGTGGTCTCACCCATAACGGCAAGAAGATCGGTCTCGTGCTCGATGTCGGTGGCTGGTACAAGAACGTGATCACGTTCGCCCCGTCGCTCGACATCTCGCACGATGAAATCGACCTGGCCATCGCGTTGCTCGACCAGCTGCTGACGCTGGCCAAGCGGGGCTGATACCCGGCAGTCCATGTGGGAGCCGATTCATCGGCGATGCTTGATGGTTTGTGTGGGAGCCGATTTATCGGCGATTAGCCTTGCGGCGTCACCGCCCTGTTGGCTTTTCGCCGCTGAAGCGGCTCCCACATGTGCCTCATTCGCCGCTGAAGCGGCTCCCACATGTGCCTCATTCGCCGCTGAAGCGGCTCCCACATTTCTTTGTTACCAGCGCCCGATAAGGTGCTGCACCAGCAGGCTTGTCAGGGCGACAGCCGCCCAGACGCCGAGGCCCAGCAGGATCGGCCGCGGCCCGGTGGATGCCATGCGCCGCAGGTCCGCCGACAGGCCGATGGCCGTCAACGCCACGATGATCAGGCACTCCGCCACGAAGTGAATGACGGGCAGGGCGACTTCGGGAACGAGGCCGGCCGTACGAATGCCCGAGGCGACGAGAAACCAGAGGATGAACCAGGGAAAGATCTTCGCCAGGCTGAAGTCGGTCGCCCCGCTGCGCTTCTCGCGCCAGGCGACGATGAGGGCGATGCCCAGGCTGATCGGGATGATCAGCGTCGCCCGCGTGAGCTTGACGATCGTCGCGAAGTCACCGGCGGCGTGACTGTAGCTGTAACCGGCGGCGACCACCGAGGAGGTGTCGTTGATCGCGGTGCCCGCCCAGAGGCCGAAGCCTAGGTCGGACAGGCCCATCCAGTGGCCGAGGGCCGGAAAGAGCAGTACCGCGACGAGGTTGAACAGGAAGATCGTCGAGATGGCGAAGGCGGTGTCGTGCTCGTCCGGCTTGATGATCGGCACCACGGCGGCGATCGCCGAGCCACCACAGATGGCGGTGCCCACGCCGATCAGTAGCTTCAACTTGTCGTGCACGCGGAGTACGCGACCGAGGATCCACGCCGCGAGGCCCGCTGCGGCCACCGTAGCCAGGGTGACTGACAGCGACTCCATGCCGGTGTGGGCGACCTGGGTGAGGCTGAGACCGAAGCCCAGGGCGATGATCGACCACTGCAGCACCTGCTTCGAGGCAAAGCGGATGCCTGGCTGGAAGCGTTCTTCCGGCGGGGCGAAGTGGCGGACGAGGATGCCCAGGACGATGCCGCAGACGGCGCCACCGATCAGCGGCATCAGCCGGCCGAGCCCGAAGGCCACGGCAGCGACGGACAGGGCCAGAAGGATGCCGGGAAGGCGGGGTGCGGAGGGGGGCGGGACGGTGACAGCGGACACGGCGGCGTTTCCTTCAGGCGATACGCCATTGTCCGGCGCCTGGTTAGATAAGGATATTGAGAATGCCTGATCACGTGTATAAGAAAGACTTATGCATGCCGTCAGCCCTCGCCAGCTAGAAGTCTTCGTCGCCGTCGCCACGCTGGGAAGCGTACGCGCGGCCAGTGAGCGACTGTTCCTCAGCCAGCCGGCGGCGAGCATGGCGCTCGCCGAACTGGAACGACAAATCGGTTCGCCGCTGTTTGCGCGTGAGCGTGGGCGACTCCGCCTGAACGATCGTGGACGCGAGCTGCTGCCGTTGACGCGGGAGCTGGTCGAACGCCACGCCGAGTTCGGTCGCCGGGCCGAGGGCTCGGTGGCGGAGCTCACCGGCGATATCGGCATCGGCGCAAGCAACACGGTCGGGAATTATCTGGTCGGCGACCTCATCGGCCGCTTCGCTACCGAGCACCCCGGCGTGGCGTTGCGGCTTGGCGTCGCCAACACGGCGCGCATCGCCCAGGGCGTGCTCGATCACGATTTCGACATCGGCTGCGTCGAAGGGCCCGTCAATCACCCATCGATCGAAGCCCGGCCATGGCGCGAGGATCGCCTCGTCGTATGTGCCCGTCCCGATCATCCGCTCGCCGGGAAGGCCCGGCTCAGGCGCGAACATTTTGCGGGCGAGCGCTGGGTGCTGCGCGAACGAGGCTCGGCGACGCGTGCACTCAGCGAGCAGGCGCTGGCCGCGCTACCCGAGGGCAAGGTCGTGCTGGAGCTGGATCAGTCCGAAGCGATCAAGCAGGCCGTGATCGCCGGCCTCGGCCTGGCGTGCCTGCCCGAGGTGGCGATCGTGGACGCCGTGCAGACGGAACGGCTCGTGGTCCTGCCGACGCCGTTCCTCGACCTGAAGCGAACGCTGTCGATCCTCTTGCATCGGCAGCGCTATCGCGGGGCGGTACTGGAAGCGTTCCTGGCCAGCCTCTGATTCAGCCGAGCACGCAGCGATTCTTGCCGGATCGCTTGGCGTCGTACATGGCCGTATCGGCGGCGACCACGAGGCGGTCGTAAGCGTCACCCGGAAGGAAGAGTGTCACGCCGATACTGGCGCCGATCGTGACTCCCAGTCGTGAGTCATTGACGTCGAGCGTGTATGGCTCGGCGATCGCATCGCATAGCGTCTGGCAGCGGGCCAGGGCGGCGTCCGCATCGGCTGCATCGTTCAGGAGTACGGCGAACTCGTCACCGCCCAGGCGCGCCACGGTATCCGTATCGCGTGTGCGGCCACCGAGTCGCCCAGCGATCGCCCTCAGCAAGGCATCGCCGGCCGCGTGGCCATGACCGTCGTTGACGCCCTTGAAGCCGTCGATGTCGATATACGCCAGGGCGAACGAACCGCCATCCGCATCGCCGGCGACGATGGCATCTTCCAGGCGCTCGCGGAAGAGAATGCGATTGGGCAGGCCGGTCAGTGCATCGTGGGTCGCCTGGTGGCGAACCAGCTGTTCCATCCGCGTGCGCTCGGCGACTTCGGAAGTGAGCTGCTCGTTACGCGTCGACAGCTCGTCCAGCGCCTGTTGCAGCAAGGCGCGGGCGCGGTAGAGCTCCAGGAAGATTTTCACCTTCGACTGCAGGATGACGTCGTTGATCGGCTTGGCGATGTAGTCGACCGCGCCCGCCGTATAGCCCTTGATGCGGTTGATGTCATCGGCGTAAGCCGCGGTGACGAAAATGATCGGCGTCTCGCTGAGGTGGTCGGTCTCGGAGATGAACTGGGCCACCTCGAAGCCGTCCATCTCCGGCATGTTGACGTCCAGCAGTACGAGTGCGAACTGATGGTCCAGGCACAGGGCCAGCGCTTCATTGCCGCTGGCGGCTTCGAAGATGTCGGCATCCGCGCGTGCGAGCAGGCGGCGCATGGCAACGAGGTTGGCGGGGGTGTCGTCGACGACGAGGATCTTGGGGCGATTCGTATTCATGAAAGGCATAGTTCGTTGAGCTTGGCCGCAATGGCTTCCAGTGGCAGGCAGGCATCGGCGCCCGCGGCCTCGAGGCCGGCAAGGGGCATGACATCCGATTCCGCGGTAAGGGGGTCCTGCACGATGGCGTATCCACCGGCATGACGGACGGCGACCAGTCCCTGGGCGCCGTCGGAGTTGGCGCCGGTCAGGAGCACGGCGATGAGTCCATCGCGCCACGCATCCGCCGCGGTTTCGAAAAGCACGTCGATCGATGGTCGCGCGTAAGCGACTTTCGCATCGACGCTGAGCGAGAAATGAAAGTTTGGTTCGACCATCAGGTGATAGCCGCTCGGCGCGACGTGGATCACGCCGGGATCGGCGGGAGCCCTCTCGTTGGCCTCGACGACCGGCAGGCGCGCGTAGCGGCCCAGCAAGTCGACCAGGATGGTGACGTCGGCTGATGCGGTATGACAACAGATCACGACCGGCACACCCAGCTGCGTGTCGAGACCGGGCAGCAGGCGTTGCAGGGCGGTGAGCCCCCCGGCGCTACAGCCGATCACGATCGCCTGGCGCGCCTTCATCGGCTGAGTGCCCGCGCGCCGGTACCACCGACCTGGTAGATGCGCAGCGCGTGCTCCACATCGGTGAAGCCGGCGCCGGCCGGCGAGAAATCGATGTTCTCGCGCGTGCCCAGGCAAAGGAATCCGCCGCGGACGAGGCTATTCCGGAACAGGCCGAGCGTCCGGTCCTGCAAGGGGTTGCTGAAGTAGATGAGCACGTTCCGGCACAGGATGAGATGTGCCTCGCAGAACACCTCGTCGGTGACCAGGTTGTGGTTGAAGAAGGTGACGTTGCGACGGAGACGCTGGTCGAGTTTGATGAAGTCGTAGCGTGCGCTGTAGTAGTCGCTCAGCGAGTGGCTGCCGCCAGCTTCCATGTAGTTGCGCGACCAGTCGCGCGCCTCGCGGGTGGCGTAGATGCCATCCGCGGCGATGGCCAGCGCGGCGTCGTTGAAGTCGGTGGCGTAGATGCGCGAACGTTCGTACAGCCCGGCTTCCTCGAGCAGGATAGCGAGCGAGTAGACCTCCTGGCCGTGTGCGCAGCCGGCCTGCCAGATGTTGATCTCGGGGTACGAGGCCAGCACCGGGAACACCTTGTCGCGCAGGGCGCGGAACACGGGCGGATCGCGGAACATTTCCGACACCGGTACCGACAGACCCTCGATCACGCGGGCGACGAAGCCATCCTCGTGGAGCAGTCGGCTATTGAGCTCACTGATCGACGCGACGCCGTGGGTGCGGACCAGCTGCTGCACGCGCCGCTTCAGTGAGGCGGGCGCGTACTCACTGAAGTCGTAGCCATGCCGCAGTTGCATGGCGCGGACGAACAGCTGGACCTCGATGTCTTCGATATCCACTTCAGCTCCGGGTCGGCAGCCAGACGCGGATCATCGACAGGAGGCGGTCCACGTCGATCGGCTTGGATAGATAGTCGTTGGCGCCGGCTTCCAGGCACTTCTCGCGGTCACCGCGCATCGCTTTGGCGGTCAGCGCGATGATCGGCACCTTGGCGACTTCGGGCCGCGCGCGGATCGCGCGCATCGTGTCGTAGCCATCCATCACCGGCATCATGATGTCCATGAGGACCAGCTCGATGCCCTTGTCGCTGTCCATGGTGTCGAGCGCTTTCTGCCCGTCCTGCGCCATGACCACATCGATGCCCTTGGCACGCAGCACCTTCGATAGCGCGAACAGGTTGCGCATGTCGTCGTCGACCAGCAGCAGGCGCCGACCGCGCAGGCCAGCTTCGTCGACGCCGCCGGCCGCGGTGGCGGCTTCGTCGCGCGCGCCGCCGCCATGGCGGATCGAGTGCAGGAACAGGCTCACCTCGTCGAGGAGGCGGTCCGGCGAGCGCGCGCCCTTCACCACGATGCTGTCGGTGTACTGGCGGATCTTCATGCTCTCTTCGCGGCTCAGGTCGCGACCCGAGTAGACGACGACCGGCGGCGTATGGCCGCCACGCGAGAGGTGCTCGAGGAAGTCGATACCGGACATGCCCGGCAAGCCCAGATCGAGCACGATGCAGTCGAAGACCGTGTGCGAGGTTTTCGACAGGGCTTCTTCGCCCGATGAGGCTTCCTCGATCACGACCGAATCGTCCTTGAGGAGGGTACGCACGGCCGTGCGTGCGCTGGCGTCGTCATCGACCACGAGCAGGTGCCGCGTGCGGCCGGTGGCGAAATGCAGCATGCGGTCGAAGGCGTTGGCGATGGACTCGCGACTGACCGGCTTGGTCAGGAAGCCGACGGCCCCCAGTTCCATGCCGCGCGTCGCATCGTCGGTCGCCGAGATGAAGTGGACCGGGATGTGCCGCGTGGCGACGTCGCCCTTCAGGCGCTCGATCACGGTCCAGCCGTCCATGCCCGGAAGCATGACGTCGAGCAATATGCCGGTGGGGCGATAGCGCTTGGCCAGGGCGAGTCCGGATTCGCCATCGCCCGCGGCAAGCACGCGGTGGCCCTTGCGGTGGACCATGTCGGCCAGGATCCGGGCGAACGCGGGATCGTCCTCGATCACCAGGATGACGGTGTCACCGGCAGCGAGCGATGCACGGTCGTCGTCGATGGTCTCGGCGATCAAGCCGGGCGAGAGCGGCAGCGTTGCTTCGGCGGCCGCCTGCTGCAAGGGTACCGGGTCCGCAAGGCGGCCGGTGTCGGGTGCGTCTTCGGGCAGGTAGACGGTGAACGTGCTGCCTTGCCCCGCTTCGCTGGCCAGTACGATGTCGCCGCCGAGCAGCATGGCGATGCGTCGCGAGATAGCCAGGCCCAGCCCCGTACCGCCGTACTGGCGGCTGGTGCTGGCATCCACCTGTTCGAAGGCATGGAAGACGCGCTGCATCTTGTCGTCGGGAATGCCGATGCCGGTATCGCTGACCGCGAAGGCGATCGTCGTCTCGGGAACCAGGCCATCCGGGAGCACGCTACCCGCCGGCGGGCGCGAGACGTGCAGGCGTACGGTGCCCCTGGCGGTGAACTTGAAGGCATTGCTCAGCAGGTTGTTGGCGACCTGCTCGAGCTTGGCGCCATCCGTGCGGATGGTGGCCGGCAGGCCCGCATCCATGTCTACGGAAAAGGCGAGTTTCTTTTCCTGGGCAACATGGTTGAACGTGCGGGTGAGCGTGCGGGCGAGGTCGGCCAGGGGGAAGGTGTCGACCACCAGGTCCATCTTGCCGGCTTCGACCTTCGAGAGGTCGAGGATGTCGTTGATCAGCCGCAGCAGGTTGGATCCGGCGTCGTGGATGATCCTCGCCGATTCCACCTGCTCGCCCGAAAGGTTTTCCTCGTCATTGTCGGCAAGGCTGCGCGAGAGGATCAGCAGGCTGTTCAGCGGCGTGCGCAGCTCGTGCGACATGTTGGCGAGGAACTCGGACTTGTACTGGCTCGCGCGCGCCAGCTCCTCGGCCTTGCCCTGGGTGTCCTTCTGCAGCGTCTCGAGGGCGTCCTTCTGCTCGTTGAGGGTGACGCTCTTCTCGCGCAGTTCCTCGTTCGAGGCGTGCAGCTCCTCGGTCTGCACGCGCAGCTCTTCTTCGGAAGCAACCAGCCGCTGCGACTGTTCCTGCAGCTCGGTCGTCTTGGTCTTCAGTTCTTCATTGGTCGAACGCAGGTCTTCCTGCTGGCTGCGCAAGGCCTCTTCGGAGGCGCGCAGCTCATCGGCCTGGCTCTGCGTCTGTTCGAGCAGCGCGCGGGTACTGATCGCGCGGCCGAGGTTTTCCAGCGACAGCGCAACGATCGGCATCAGCTCTTCGAGCAGGCGGTCCTCGATGGCGGTGAGGTGGGCGAAGCTGCCGATTTCCACGACGCCGAGCAGGTTCTCGCGCGAGGTGACAGGCAACACCACGATGCTGCGCGGCGCCCCTTCGCCCGTGCCCGAATGGATGCGGGTGTAGTCCTCGGGAACGTCCTGCAGGACGATCGTGCGGCGCTCCGCCGCCGCCTGGCCAACCAGGCCTTCGCCGAGCTGGTATTCGGACGTGACATGGCGGCGCTCCTTGAAGCCATACGTGCCCAGGCGCTCCAGGCGCGTGGTGTCCTCGTGGTACAGGTAGAAAACGCCCAGGCCGGCCTTCATCACCGGAACCAGTTCGGTCACCAGCACGTCGGCGAACTCGCGATACGTCGTCGCACCCTGCAGCCTGTTGGAGATCGAGGTCACCGTGGACTTCAGCCAGGTCTGGCCCGCGGTCTCGATCGACATTTCCTTGAAGACCTGCAGGGCGCGCGCGATCTCGCCGATCTCGTCGCGGCGGGTGAGCTGGCGCACCTCGATGCTGTGGTCATGGGCGGCCAGGCGCGACATCAGCTCGGTCATGCGCACGATCGGGCGGGTGATCAGGCGGAAGGTCATGCTGATGACGAAAAGGCCGAAGGCCAGGCAGGCCAGCAGCGAAACGATGTCGATGTACTTGGTCGCAACGAGGACGTCGTCCAGCGCGCCGTTGCGGGTGTCGAGCAGGACGCGCTCCGTCGCCGACATCTCGTCGATCAGCTTGCGCACGTCGGCCATGATGACGGTGCGGTGACTGAGGTAGTCGTGGCGGATGGACTCGCGCGCGAGTGCGCCTTCCGGCGTGTCCGCATTGCCAATGGCCCGCATGGGCTCGAGGGCGTACTTGGTGACCTCGGCCTTCCAGCGGTCGAGCATGTCCTGCAGGCGGTCGATGCGCGACTGCTGCAAGGGGTTGTCGGCGGTGAGCTGGCGCAGGCTGGCCAGACTCCGGACGAGGTCCCGGTCCGCGGTCTCGAAATCGGCGTACTCGGTGTCGGACTGGGTGAGCAGGAATCCGCGCGAAGCGACCTGGCGCATCTGCGCGTCATTGTTTACATCGGCGAGGGTGAGCAACACCACATAGGTGTGCTTGGACCAGTCCCGCGTGTCGTTTTCCCGCCACAGCGACCCGAGGTTGGCAATGCAGGCCGCGACGAAGAGGGCCAGCAAGGCGCCGATGGCGATGACGATCTTGCGCTGTAGCGGCTGGTCGGCGAGCCAGTTGCGCTGCTTTTCGTTGGAGGACATGCGATGACCGGTCAGGGGTTCAGGAGGTAACAATGCCACCGTTACGTGGCGTTCTGCACTTTAACGGCCTTTGCTCAGCCAGGTTGAGTGCCGGGTCTTCTCCACGGCGGCGGGACGAGGCTGCCGCGGCGGATCGCCACGGCAAGACATACGGAGGTGGCGAGCGAACAGATGCACAGGGCGACGACGGAGGCTTCGGCGCCGAAGGCGCCCCCCGTGAGCCAGGTGGGTCCCTGCATGTGCGAGGCGAGCAGGCCACGTTGCTCGAAGCCCGAGACGGGGATGCCGTAGAACGGGCCCTGGGCGACGTTCCACGCGGCATGGGCGCCCATGCAAACCCAGAGCGAGCGGGTGACGTGGTAGAGGAGGCCGAACAGCAGGCCTGCCTCGAGGGCGATGGCGACGACGCTCCAGGCGGTCGCATTGGGGTTCCAGGCGTGCAGGCCGCCGAAGACCGCGGCCGAGACCAGCAAGGCGGCCCAGGTGCCGAGGCCTTCCTCGATGATGCGGAAGATCACGCCGCGACTGACGATTTCCTCGCCGATACCCGCCCCGACCCCCATGACGAGGATGCGTCCGACCCAGTCGACGTCGCGGTTCACGCCGTCGACGACGAAGGCGCCCAGCGCCCACAGGGTCGCCACGATCAGGGAGAAGCACAGCGCGCCTCCCATCAGGCCGAGGAGCAGGTGGGGCGCGGCCTTTGCCGGCGCGAGTTCGTCGACCCGGCGCCGCTCCAGCAGCCCCACCAGCAAGGCATAGGCCAGCACGATGGGCCCCAGTCGCAGCAGTTCCATCACCAGCGTGGTGTCGCGAAAGGGAACGAATCCCGGGGGCAGTCCCAGCGCGGTCCACGCCTCGCCGGCGACCCATTGGAACAGCTTCAGCAAGGTGAAGAAAACGACCAGCCTGGCGATCGGCGATCGAAGCAGGCGGGCCGGGCGGCCCGGTGGTGTGACGACGGTCTCGGCAGCGAACATGGATCTCTCGGCGTGGGACTTGCGGCCGCAGTCTACGCAGGCATGATGGTGCTCCGATACAAGAAGGCCGGCGGCACGTCCGCTAACGTGACAGCCGCGGGCTGTCGCGCCCGATACCCACTGGAATTGCACGATGGCCATACCGTCCGAAAACGATCCGTCGAGCCCGATGAATCGCCGTGAGCAGACCTTCCCGCACCTCAACGAGGAGATGTCCGCTCGGCTGGTGAAATACGGGGTGGAGGAGGTCGTGCCCGCCGGCACGATGCTGTTCCGTCGCGGTGAGCGCCGCGTCGACTATTTTTTCGTGATCGAGGGCTCCATCGAGGTTTACGACACGGCCGAGGACGGCACGCCGAACATCTTCGTCGTGCACGGTCCCAACCAGTTCACCGGTGAAGTGGACCTCTTCAGCGAACGCAAGATCATGGTCAACGGGCGGGCGGGCACGGAGACCCGCCTGGTGCGCATGAATCCGGCCAGTTTCCGCAAGCTGGTTTCGGGCGAGCCGGACATCGGCGAAATCATCATGCGCGCCTTCATCCTGCGGCGCGTGGGGTTGATCCAGAGCGGCCAGGGCGGGGTGATCCTGGCGGGCTCGGCGCACGCTGCGGACACCGCCCGGCTGCGCAGCTTCCTGATCCGCAATGGCTACCCGTACCGCCTGCTCGATACGGATATCGACGAGGACGCCCGGCACCTGCTCGACGGCTTCGGACTCGATCCGAGCGAGTGCCCCGTGGTGATCATGCCGGACCGGCGCGTGCTGCGCTGCCCGACCAATGGCGAACTCGCTGACGACCTTGGCATCAGCATCGAACTGGACAAGGACCACGTCCACGACGTCGTGGTGGTCGGAGCCGGTCCGGCTGGACTGGCCGCCGCCGTCTACGCGGCCTCCGAAGGGCTCGACACCCTGGTCATCGAGTCGCTCGCGCCCGGCGGGCAGGCCGGTACCAGTTCGAAGATCGAAAACTATCTGGGCTTCCCGACCGGCATTTCGGGTCAGGCACTGTCGGGTCGTGCCCAGGTGCAGGCGATGAAGTTCGGCGCGCATATGGCGATCGCGCGCACCGTGGAAAGCGTCGATTGCGGTGGTCACCCTTACCGGCTCACCCTGGACGACGGCAGCGTCGCATCGGCCCGCGCCATCGTGATCGCCACAGGGGCGCGCTATCGCAAGCTCGAGCACGTCGACTACGAACGTTTCGAGGGCCAGGGTATCCACTACGCGGCCACCGCGATGGAAGCGCAGCTGTGCGCGGGAGAAGAGGTGGCCGTGGTCGGCGGTGGCAACAGTGCGGGCCAGGCGGCGATGTTCCTCGCACGCACGGTCGCCCACGTGCATATCCTGGTTCGCGGCAACGGACTGGCCGCGACCATGTCGGACTATCTCGTGCAGCGCATCCTGCAGTCCCCGCGTATCACCCTGCACACGCACTGCCAGATCGATCACCTCGATGGCGATGCCTACCTGCGTGAAGTGGGCTGGTCGTGCAGCGCCGGTGGTGCGCAGGAGCGCAAGAAAATCGGTGCGTTGTTCGTGATGATCGGCGCCGAGCCGAATACCTCGTGGTTGCAGGGCTGTCTGGACCTGGACAAGAAGGGCTTCGTACTGACCGGTCGCGATGCGGACGGTTACGCCACGCCGTCGCCTTATGCGACGACGCTACGTGGTGTCTTCGCCGTCGGTGACGTGCGCTCGGGCTCGGTCAAGCGCGTGGCGTCCGGTGTGGGCGAGGGCTCGGTGGTCGTCCAGGCCATCCACCGGTTCCTCAACCCACCTCTTTAATCGGTGTTACACGTCGACTGAGGCGGCGTGTTCGCGGGTGGCGGCGAAGCGCACGGTCGGCCAGCGTTCCTGGGCGAGCTGCAGGTTCACGCGTGTCGGAGCCAGGTAAACCAGCTCGCCCGCGCCGTCGATCGCCAGGTTGCCGGCGTTCTTCTCGCGGAATTCCTCGAGCTTTTTCGGGTCGTCGCAGTGGATCCATCGCGCGGTGGAGACCCCCACCTGTTCGAACGCCGAATCCACGTTGTATTCGTCCTTCAACCGATAGGCGACGACGTCGAACTGCAGCACGCCGACGGCGCCCAGGATGAGATCGTTCGACATCAGCGGGCGGAAGAACTGCGTGGCGCCTTCTTCGGACAGCTGCGCGAGACCCTTTTGCAGGGCCTTCATCTTCATCGGGTCGCGCAGGCGTGCACGACGGAACAGCTCCGGCGCGAAATTGGGGATGCCGGTGAACGAGAGTGGCTCGCCTTCGGTGAAGGTGTCGCCGATGGTGATGCTGCCGTGGTTGTGCAGGCCGATCACGTCACCGGGGTAGGCGCGCTCGACGATCTCGCGATCGGAGGCCATGAAGGTCAGTGCATTGGCGATGCGCACTTCCTTGCCCGTGCGCGTCTGCTGCATCTTCATGCCCGCGGTATACGTGCCTGAGCACACGCGCATGAAGGCAACGCGGTCGCGATGCGCCGGATCCATGTTCGCCTGGATCTTGAAGACGAAGCCGGTGAGCTTCTCTTCGTCGGGCTTCACTTCGCGCGTGAGCGTGTCGCGCGAGCGCGGCGACGGGGCATGTTCGACGAAGAAGTCGAGCAGCAGCTGCACGCCGAAATTGTTCACCGCCGAGCCGAAGAAGACAGGCGTCTGCTTGCCTGCGAGGTAGGCGTCGATGTCGAACGGATTCGATGCGCCGATCACCAGTTCGAGTTCCTCGCGCAGTTCGTCCAGCGCGGCCTGGCCGATGCGCGCGGCGAGATCCGGATGGTCGAGACCCTTGAAGATGGTCGAATCCTGGCGGGTGGCGTTCTTGCCCGGTTCGAAGACATGCACTTCGTCGAGAAGCACGTGGTAGACACCCTTCAGGCGCGAACCCATGCCGATCGGCCAGGTGAGTGGTGCGCAGGCGATGCCGAGCACGGACTCGACTTCATCGAGCAGTTCGATCGGTGAACGGCCTTCGCGATCGAGCTTGTTGATGAAGGTCATGATCGGCGTGTCACGCAACCGGCAGACTTCCATCAGCTTGATGGTGCGTTCCTCGACGCCCTTCGCGCAGTCGATCACCATCAGGGCCGAGTCGACCGCGGTGAGCACACGATAGGTATCTTCCGAGAAGTCCGCGTGGCCCGGGGTGTCGAGCAGGTTCACGATGGCGTCGTCGTACGGGAACTGCATGACCGACGAGGTCACCGAGATGCCGCGTTCCTTTTCCAGTGCCATCCAGTCGGAGGTGGCGTGGCGCGCCGCCTTGCGGCTCTTCACCGAGCCGGCCATCTGGATCGCGCCGCCGAACAGCAGCAGCTTTTCGGTCAGCGTCGTCTTGCCGGCGTCAGGATGGCTGACGATGGCGAAGCTGCGCCGGCGGCGGGTTTCGGTGAGGTGTGAGGACATGGTCTGGGCCGGAATGGATAGGCTAACCGCTTATTCTATCAGCGAATTGGCCTGTGGGAGCCGATTCATCGGCGATCCCGCGGCAGCGGGCCAGGGTGTGGCATGCACCCATTCGCCGCTGAAGCGGCTCCCACATGAATCGGCTCCTATCGGTCCGCGGCGGCCGGAAAGGCCTCGTCCAGCCACGTCGGCACGGGGATGCCCTTGCTGCGCAGGAAGTCCGGATTGAACAGCTTGGCCTGGTAGCGCATGCCGCCGTCGCAAAGGACGGTGACGATGGTGTGGCCGGGGCCCAGTTCGCGGGCCAGCCGCAGGGCGCCGGCCACGTTCACGCCGCTGGAGCCGCCGACGCAGTAACCCTCGCGGCGGAGCAGGTCGTGGAGCACGGGGACCGACTCGTCGTCCGGGATGGAGTAAGCGACGTCGATCGGCGCTCCCTCGAAATTGGCGGTGATACGGCTGTTGCCGATGCCCTCGCTGATCGAGCTGCCTTCACCGACCAGCTCGCCCGTTTGAACGTAGCGGGCGAAGATCGAGCCCGCGGGATCGGCCAGCGCGATCCGGATATCGGGGCGGTGGCGCTTCAGGGCCCGGCCCACGCCGGCAATGGTGCCCCCGGTGCCGGCGGCGCAGACGAAGCCGTCGATCTGGCCGCTGGTCTGCTCCCAGATCTCCCGGCCGGTATGGGCCTCGTGCCAGTCGCGATTGGCGGTGTTGTCGAACTGATTGGCGAACCAGGCGCTGCCGGGGTCCGTCGCGTTCATTTCCTCGGCCAGCCGGCGGGCGGTCCGCGCGTAGTGGCCGGGATCCGTGAACGGAACCACGGGGACGAGGCGGACCTGGGCACCGGCGACGTGAAGCGCGTCGATCTTTTCCCGGCTCTGGGTGTCAGGCATGACCACCAGGGTGCGGTATCCGCGGCTGGCACCCAGCAGGGCCAGGCCGATGCCGGTATTGCCAGCCGTGCCCTCGACCAGGGTGGCGCCGGGGCGCAGCAGGCCCTGCCGCTCGGCATCCTCGAGCAGGCCGAGCGCCGTGCGGTCCTTGACCGAGCCGCCCGGATTCAGGAATTCGGCCTTGCCCAGGATCTCGCAGCCGGTGGCCTCCGAGGCATGCCGCAGGCGGAGGAGGGGCGTGTTGCCGACGGCGGCGGCGAAGCTGGCGTAGGTGGTCATAGGCCAATGCTAGCGCCTTCCGGGGGTCGTTGTCGGTGGGTCGCGCTCTATGTAGGAGCCGATTCATCGGCGATAAGGCCCGTCTACGTAGCCACGCCCTATCGCCGATGAATCGGCTCCTACAAGGGCTTCTGCGGCCTACTCGCAGTGTTCATGCGAACAGCCTTCTGGACATCTGGACGTCTAAACGGCTGTTGACAGGTCTCGGGTCCGGGCGTATCGTCGGTTTCACTCATCGAGACCGGCTGAGGGACAGGCCCTTTGAAGCCGGGGCAACCTGCGGATTTCCGCGACGGTGCCAACTCCTGCGGGGCGTGTCTTCACGTCAGCCGATAGATGGGATGTCCTAAGCGGGCATGCGTTCGCGCATCCGCTGCAGGGCACCTCCGACTGACGGTTCCCCGCGGGGCTCGATCCCGAACGCAGGAACCCGGACATGTCAGCAGAGCCACACATCGTGATCTCCCTCACCGAAGCGGTCGTCTCTCCCGCGCCGCGCACCGCGGCCGATCTCACCGAGCAGCGCGGCACCCGCCAGGTCTCGTTCACGCCGAAGTACGGCAGCGACGCGGTCCAGGTGGACGTCCACTACCTGTGGTGTGGCGCGGCGCACGCACCGACGATCATCGTGCAGGGCGGTATCTCCGCCGACCGCGATGTCTGCACCGGTCGGGAGCGGTCCAGCGGCTGGTGGCAAGAGCTGGTCGGTCGTGGCGCTGCCCTCGACCTCGATCATTACCGCGTGCTGTCGATCGACTGGCTGGTGCCGGCCGACCTCGGCGGCGCCGACTCGGTCTCGAGCGAAGACCAGGCGGCGGCGCTGGCGGCACTCGTCGACGAGTTGGGCATCGGTCGCGTGCACGCCTTCGTTGGCTCGTCCTACGGCGCGATGACCGGTCTCGCGTTCGCGGCGAATCACCCGGACAAGCTCAGGTCGCTCGTCCTTCTTGCAGGCGCCCACCGTCCGCATCCGCTCTCCACCGCACAGCGCTCGATCCAGCGCAGCATCGTCCGGCTCGGCGTGGAGTCAGGCCGCACGGACGAGGCACTCGCCCTCGCACGGCAGCTGGCCATGACGACGTACCGGGGCAGCGAAGAGTTCTCGCGTCGTTTCGCTGCCGGTCCGGAGCTGCGCGACGGTCGCTTCCACTTCCCGGTGGAGGATTACCTCGAGCACGCCGGGCGCCGTTTCGTCGAGCGTTTCGAGGCGGAGCGTTTCCTCGCCCTGTCCGAATCGATCGACCTGCACGACGTGGCGCCGGAGCGTGTCGCCGCACCGACGACCCTGGTCGGTTTCCCGTCCGATCGACTCGTTCCCCTGGCCGACCTGTGCGAGCTGCAGCGTCGCCTCGCTGGCACCGCCACCCTCGAAGTCGTGGAATCGCCCTATGGCCACGACGCCTTCCTGAAAGAAACCGTGCAGCTCGCTCCCGTGCTGCGTCACGCACTCAACGACTGTCGCGGAGACCACTAAGTCATGACCGATTCCCGCCTTTGTACCCGCGCCGTGCGCGCCGGTATTGAATCCGACACGCAGCACGGCGCCGTCGTGCCGCCGTTGCACCTGTCCACGAACTACGCGTTCGAGGGTTTCGGTCGCAAGCGTGCTTATGATTATTCGCGCAGCGGAAATCCCACGCGCGACCTCCTTGGCGAAGCACTGGCCGAGCTCGAGGAGGGCGCCGGTGCGGTGGTGACCGGTAGCGGCATGTCGGCCGTGGCGCTCGCCCTCGAGCTCGTTCCGGCCGGAGCCCTCGTGCTCGCCGCCCACGACTGCTACGGCGGCACATGGCGCCTGCTCGACGCCTGGGCGAAGAAGGGTCGTTTCAGCGTTCGCTTCGTCGACTTCACCGACCCCACGGCGCTCGCCGATGGCCTGGCTGCCCGGCCGGCGCTGGTCTGGATCGAAACGCCGTCCAATCCGCTGCTGCGGATCACCGACGTGCGCCACGTCTCGCAGGCGGCTCATGCGGTCGGTGCGCTCGTCGTCGTCGACAACACGTTCCTCTCGCCCGCCCTGCAGCAGCCGCTGAAACTGGGCGCCGATATCGTCGTGCACTCGACCACGAAGTACATCAACGGCCACAGCGATGTCGTCGGCGGTGCCGTGATCGCGGCGGACCAGGCTGTCGCCGAACAGCTGAAGTGGTGGGGCAACTGCAACGGACTGACCGGTTCACCGTTCGACAGTTTCCTCACGCTGCGTGGCGTGCGTACGTTGGCCGTCCGCCTGCGTGCGCATGAAGAGAATGCCCATCGCATCGCCGAGCGCCTGGACAAACACGATGCGGTCTCGCGCATTTACTATCCTGGTCTTGCCTCGCATCCCGGTCACGCCTTGGCTCAACGTCAGCAGAAGGGCTTCGGCGCGATGCTGAGTTTCGAGATCGCCGGCGGTAACGACGCGATCGAAGCCTTCGTCGACGGCCTGCGCTATTTTTCGCTGGCCGAGTCGCTCGGCGGCGTGGAAAGCCTTGTCGCTCATCCGGCAACGATGACGCACGCATCGATGGCTCCCGAGGCTCGCGCGGTAGCGGGCATTTCGGACAGTCTTCTGCGTCTGTCGGTTGGCATCGAAGACGGTGATGACCTGCTGGCCGACCTCGACGCGGCACTGGCCCGTGCCGCAGCGGTCGCCTCCGTTACCTCGAAACGCAAGGTCGGCGCATGAGCGCGGTGGTCGTGGCTCCTATCGTCGATGTGCCGCCGCGCACGGCTGTCGTACTGCTGGGCACGGGTGTCGTGGGCCGCGCGCTGCTGACGCTGTTGGCCACACCAGCGGCACGCTCGCTACGGCTCGTCGGTGCCGCCAATTCGAAGCGGCAGCACGCGTTCGCCGGCGGTGTTGTCGCGGGTGAAATCGCCGAGCGGCTGAGCAAGGGCAGGGATGGGCGCGAGAATGCGTCGCTGCTCGCCGCGCTGGACGAGACGGGTGCCGAACGTAAAGTGGTGATCGACGCCACGGCCTGCGCGATCGAGGCGAGCCGTCATGCCGAATGGCTTTCGGCGGGATATCACGTCGTGACGGCAAACAAGGCGCTTGCCGGTGGCCAGCTTTCCGGCTGGCGTGCGCTTCAGGCAGCATCGGCTAACGGTAGTGTGTACGGCGACGCCGCCACTGTCGGAGCCGGCCTGCCGGTCCTGTCCACCCTGCGTCGCCTGCGCCAGTGCGGCGACAGCCTGTTGACTCTCGAAGGCGTTTTCTCCGGGTCGTTGTCCTGGTTGTTCAACCAGTACGACGGCAGCCGCCCGTTCTCGGCCTTGCTGCGCGATGCCCGTCGCCTCGGTTTCACCGAGCCCGATCCTCGCTCAGATCTTTCTGGCGAAGACGTGGCACGCAAGCTGCTGATCATTGCTCGCAACGCGGGTTTTTCGCTCGGTAGCGAGGAAGTGGAAATCGAGAGTCTGGTGCCGGAGGCACTGCGCGCATTGGATACGAAGTCTTTCCTTGAACGCCTCGAAGAACTCGACAAACCGCTGCTTCAACGGCAGGAGGCGGCGAGCGCGAACGGCAAGGTGCTTCGCTATCTCGCGCGACTGAATCAGCGCGGTCGCGCCCGCGTCGGCCTGTTCGAAGTTGGCCCAGAGCATCCCGCATCGCGTCTGTCTGGCACGGATAACCAGTTTGCTCTCACGACCACGCGCTATCACGCGACGCCGCTCGTCATCCAGGGTCCAGGCGCCGGGCCGGAGATCACGGCGCAAGCACTGCTCGGCGACGTGCTGGCTATCTAGCGCGACGGCTCCCACAAAAAAACCGCCCCGAAGGGCGGTCGATTCGATCAGCGCTGGCCAGTGACCCTGGCCGCTTCGTCCGCACTAGGCGGCACCACCGGCTCATCCCCGTGCATCTCGTCGTGGTTGAAGCGCGCTGCTTCGACCATCGGCGTCCGCCAGCCGGCGGAAATGCCCCAGAAATAGAAGACGATGCCGATCACCGCGACGACGGCCAGGTCGTAGCCGTACGGAATGTAGTTGTGGCCGCCGAAGGTCGAGCTGCCCGCGTACGACACGAGTGCAATCGTCGGCAGGTAGGCGATCAGCCACCAGGCGCCGGCGAGGTGACGGCGGAAGTCGTCCCAGCCACTCTTGGCGGTGTAGTAGAAGTACAAGGGCAAGGCGATGACCATCAGCAGGATGATCTCGCCGGTGAGCGGCCACTTCGCCCAGTACAGCAGTTCGGTGGCGAAGATGAAGGCGAGCGCGGCGAGCAACGGCAGGCCGGGGATGCGCAACGGACGCTTCATCTCCGGTGCCGTGCGACGCAGGGTCATGACGCTGACCGGGCCGGTGAGATACGAAATGATCGTCGACACCGAGATCACCGCTGCCAGGGTGCCCCAGCCACGGAAGAAGAACAGGAACAGGAAGCTCACCACCAGGTTCAGCCACATGGCCGGGCGCGGAATGCCGAAGCGCGGGTGGATATGGCCGAAGATCTTCGGCAGCTGGCCGTTGCGCTCCATGGCGTAAATCATGCGCGCGGTGGTGGCCGTGTAGGTGGCGCCGGTGCCACTGGGGCTGACGAAGGCATCCGCGTACAGCAGGATCGCCATCCAGTTGATCATCAGGGCCGTGGCCAGCTGGGCGAACGGCGAGGCGTACTCGAGGCCGGCCCAGCCCTTGCCGAGCTGGTCGGGCGGGACCGCGCCGATAAAGGCGATCTGCAGCAACACGTAGACCACGGTCGCCAGCAGGATCGAGCCGATCACCGCAAAGGGCACGCTGCGCCCGGGATTGCGTGCTTCGCCGGCCAGGTTCACCGGACTCTGGAAACCGTTGAAGCTGAAGACGATGCCCGAGATCGCGACGGCGGTGAGGATCGACGAGATGTCGATCGCGTGGGTGCCGCCGGTGGCGCCGATGTGGAAGTTGCCCGGGTTATAGCTCGTGCAGATAAGCGCGATACCCGTGGCGGCCGGAACGACGAGCTTGAAGACGGTGATCGCCGTATTGCTCTTGGCGAACAGCTTCACACTCCAGAAGTTCAGGAAGAAGTAGACCATCACCAGCACGGCGGCGATCGCCAGACCCGGCGGCGTCAGCTCGCCGTGGCCGGCGGTCACCACGTAGAGGCCCTTGGTCCACTGCGCCCATTCCCACGGCCAGGAGGCCATGTACTGGACGGAGGCTTCGGCCTCGACGGGGATCACCGAGACGATGGCGATCCAGTTGGCCCAGCCGGCGATGAAGCCGACCAGCGACCCGTGGGAGTAGTGGCCATAGCGCACCATGCCGCCGGACTCGGGGAACATCGCACCCAGTTCCGCGTAGGTCAGGGCGATGAAGAGGATGATGACGGCGCCGATGATCCAGGCGTAGACGGCGCCGGGACCAGCGAGCTGGGCGGCGTGCCAGGCGCCGAACAGCCAGCCTGAGCCGATGATCGAGCCCAGGCCGGTCAGCATCAGGGCGAAAGCGCCGACGTCGCGGCGGATAGCGTGGTGGGACATGATGACTCCGGTCGGACGGGACGGGGGAACCCGGCCCATGGCGGCACAAGGGCGGGATCATGACAGCCCCGGCCGCGCATGTCAGCCAGCGCGCGCCGTCGCCCAACCGGGCTCGCGTCGATATACACTGGCCGACGCGGTAGGGCTAAAGGGGTTCGGATGCGTTCGAAGGTGGTCGCCAGCGGCGTGTTGTTCATTGCGATTTCGGTATGCGGCGTTGCCGCAGCCGATGAGCAATGGAACGACAAAGGCCGGCTGATCGATTCAGAGTCCTACGACCGTACTGCCAAGGGTTTTTACTTCACTCTCTACCCTGGCGAAGACCCGGTCCAATCCGTGCGGCGCTGCGCCATTACGATGCGCGAGATGGGCCATCTGGCCTCGGTTTCGTGCTTCGCCTATACCAGCAAGCAGCGCTTCGACACTCGCCGGGGCAAGCTGCGTATCTGCTACACGGCGGTCGCGAACTGGTGGGGACAGGACGAGCCGGTGCGTGTCGAGACCGTCGACCGGCTACCCCGGATGTGCCCGACGCGCTGAAAGTGCCTCGCCTTGGGTAGGAGCCGATTCATCGGCGAGCTCTTTCGTGGGTCGGGAGTGCGCTTCGACGGGGACTGAGGCCAGCAACCAGCGAGGAGCGCTGCTGCGCAGCGGGGTTACTTGCCATTCGCCGATGAATCGGCTCCCACAACCGCCGGATTCGCCGCTACCTATCAGCACTCGATGACGTTGACGGCCAATCCCCCGCGCGAGGTTTCCTTGTACTTGTCCTTCATGTCGCGGCCGGTGTCGCGCATGGTGGCGATGACCTTGTCGAGCGACACGTGATGCTTGCCGTCGCTCTTGAGCGACATGCGGCTGGCATTGATCGCCTTGACGGCGCCCATCGCGTTGCGCTCGATGCAGGGAATCTGCACCAGGCCGCCGATCGGGTCGCAGGTGAGACCGAGGTTGTGTTCCATGCCGATCTCGGCGGCATTCTCCACCTGGCGAACACTGCCGCCGAGCGCGGCGGTGAGGCCGCCGGCAGCCATCGAACACGCGACGCCCACTTCACCCTGGCAGCCGACCTCGGCGCCGGAAATGGAGGCGTTCTCCTTGTAGAGGATGCCGATGGCGCCTGCCGTGAGAAGAAACTCAATCACGCCGTCTTCCGAGGCGTTCGGGCAGAAGTGACGGTAGTAGTGGAGTACGGCGGGAACGATGCCTGCGGCGCCGTTGGTCGGTGCGGTGACCACGCTGCCGCCTGCCGCGTTCTCTTCATTCACCGCCAGGGCATAGAGGTTCACCCAGTCGAGGATCGTAAGCGGGTCGCGCAGGGCGGCTTCCGGCTGCGAACGCAGTTCGGCGACCATCGACGGCGCGCGGCGCTGGACCTTGAGGCCGCCCGGCAGCGTGCCCGGCGAGCGCAGGCCCCGCGACACGCAGTCCTGCATGGCCTTCCAGATGACCAGCAACCCAGCCCGGGTTTCGGCCTCGGGGCGCCAGATGCTTTCGTTGCGCATCATCAGTTGCGCGATGGTCAGGCCGTGCTCTTCGCATAGCGAGAGCATCTGGTCGCCGCTGCTGAAGGGGAACGGCTGCTCACTGGTGTCCGCCACGATACGGTCTTCGGCCGCCTCGTCGGGATTGACCACGAAACCACCGCCGACCGAGTAATAGTCGCGCGTGGCCAGCTCGTTACCGTCCGCATCGTAGGCTGAAAACCGCATGCCGTTGGTATGGAACGGAAGCTTCTGGCGCTTGTTGAAGACCAGGTCGGCCTTCTCATCGAAGGTGATCTCGTGACGGCCGAGGATGCGGATGCGCTTGCTCGAGCGTATGCGCTCCAGCGTGGCCGGGATGGCGTCCGGGTCGACCTTGTCGGGCCACTCGCCTTCGAAGCCCAGCAGCACGGCTTTATCCGTGCCGTGGCCGCGACCGGTCATCGCCAACGAGCCGAACAGTTCGCAGCGCACGCGCGCGACGCGCTCGAGCACGCCTTTCTCGGCCAGCCAGTGCTCGGCGAAACGCGCGCCTGCGCGCATCGGCCCGACGGTATGGGAGGAAGACGGACCGATACCGATCTTGAAGAGGTCGAAAACGCTGACTGCCATGGCTTGGGGAGTTGGCTACGGGGAGTAGCCGGTTATTCTACGCCTGCCTGCCACTGACCCCATACACCTGCGCATGTCTGAGTTCACCCTGTTCCAGCGCGACGATTGCCACCTTTGCGACCTTGCGCTGGATGTCCTGGCGCAGGCGCGGCTTCCGGAGTTAACGTCCGTCTGGATCGATGAGGACGATGGGCTCGAGGCGCGCTATGGAGCGCGGGTCCCGGTGTTACGGCGCGGCGACGGGGCGGAGCTGGACTGGCCGTTCGATGCCGAGGCGGTGAGGGCATTCGCAGGCGCGGACCGCTCGCTGTAAGAGCCGATTTATTTGCGGAGGAGGCGGAGGATCTCCTCGCGTGCTTCGCGGAGGATGGAATCGCGGTCCAGGCTGGCCACGATGTCGGCGACGGCGCGCTTGGCGCCGTGCTCGCCCCAGGACTTACCCGTGATGAGGTAATGCTCCGCCGCGCGTCCAATCAGTACCGTGGCATACCAGCCCAGTGCGCCCTGCGCCGCCGCCGTGACGACAACGGATAGGCCGCCGCTGAGCCCCTTCAGGGCGGACGCCACCAGTTGCACGCCCCAGACCGCACCCATCAGGGCAGCGAGCTGGGTGGTGATGACGGCGACGAGCCGGCCGGATTCGCCGCGGGTCAGTGGTAGCCCGTACACGCGGCCCAACTGGACGACCATAGCCGCATCGAGCCCGCCCGCCAGCAGCAGATCGGCAACAGGAACAGGGTTGAGCGCCACCGCGACCGACTTGGCAATGCAGTACTGACGTATCACGCCCGAGGCTACGTCGCGGCGCGTGGCGGCGACCCGCCCGGTCACCTGGTCGGTGAGGCGTCCGGCGAACAAGCCGGCGTTGATGGCCGACAAGGTCTTGCCTTCGCGCTCGGCGATCGCGAGCAGTCGCGTCTTCAGCGCCAGGACGTCAGCAGGCGCGGCCTCGGAGGTCCGTTTTTCGCGCTCGTGCGCATCGATCTCGATGACCTCGCGTGCGCTGGGTCGTGCTGCGACAGCAAGCACGTCTTCGCGGCGGACCAGGCCGGCGGCATGCTGGCGCAACTGCTCGAGCAGGCCCTCGCGCTCCTCATCGGAATAGCGGTCCGCCTTGTTGAGTACGAGCAGCAGGGGGCGTCGCGTCGCTGCCAGCGTGCGCAAGGCATCGCGTTCTTCGCGCGTGAGGTCGCCGTCGGCAACGAACACGATCAGGTCGCTGACTTCGGCCACCTCGAAGGCGAGTTTTTCGCGCGCTTCGCCGCCGAGTTCGTTGATGCCGGGGGTGTCGATGAGCACCAGGCCCGCACTGCTCGCCTCGTCCAGTCGCGCCGCGTCCGCTTCGGTGGTCGTGCCGTGGAGCACGCCTACGGCGAAGGCATCGCGTCCCAGCAGGGCATTGCCTAGTGCCGACTTGCCGGCGGAGACGCGACCGAACACGGCAATGTGGAGTTCTTCGCGCTCGAGACGGTCGAGCATGGTTTCGACGCGGCGGAAATCCGCGGCCATGGCTTCGCGCACGCTGCCGGGAATGGTGGGGTCGTCGAGCAAGCCGCGCAGGCTCGCGGCCACAGGGCCGCCACGCGCATCCGTTGCAGGTGCGCGGGGCGCACTGCGACGGAAGCGGTCGGCGAGACCGCGAAAGCGTTCGCGGAAACCCGCCACGGTGGCAATTACTTCGGCAGCAGGTTCAGCGAGCCATTCACCAGAACCTCGTCGGCAATGGTCGAGGTGTCCTTGTACTCGCCGCTGCCGACGCCGAAGTCGAGACGCTTCAGGGTGCCCGTCACGGAGAGACGGGCACCGCCGGCGTTCGGCGAGAAGACCACCTTGAGCGCGACGGGCTTGGTCACGCCATGCAGGGTGAGGTTGCCGTTGGCGATCACGTTGCCCTTGGCGTCCTTGCTGAAACCGGTCGTGACGTAGTGCGCGGTGGCGAACTTCTTCGTATCGAAGAAGTCGGAGCCGGGCAGGGCATTGTCACGGTCGCCGTCACCGGTTTTCGCCGTCGACGTGTCCACGGTGACATCGAACTTCGAGGCGGCCAGGTTAGCGGCGTCGTAGCTGATCGCGGCGTCGAACTTGCCGAACGTACCGTCGAACTGCTGGCCCTGGAACTTGCCACTGAAGCCCAGCGTGCTGCCCGGGCCGACCTTGTAGTCCGCGGCGGAAGCGGCCAGGGGAAGGGCGAGGGCAAAAGCGAGTGCGGAAAGGCGGCGGAAGGTCGGGGTCATGGCGTGTCTCCGGAAGAGGTGGGGGGCATCCGCTTCGCACGGCCGAACGGCAGCATGCGTCGGAGCGTGTCGTCGCGATCGATGAAGTGATGCTTGAGCGCGCCGCCGACATGGGCGACGAGGACCAGCAGCAGGAACCAGAACAGGTAGACGTGGACCATGCTCAGCGTATCGGACAACCCAGGGTTCTTTTCCACCAGTGCCGGAAGATTGAACTGCTTGAAATACTGAAGCGGGAAGCCGTGCGCGGAGTTGAACGCCCAGCCCGACAGCGGGATCGCGGCGATCAGTAGATAGAGAAAGCCGTGGACGGACTTTGCGGCGAGGTGCTGCCAGCGCGGTGCGGGCACGTCCGGTGGCCGCCGGTCGATGGCTCGCCAGAGCACGCGCAGGAGGAACAGGGCGAGCACGGTGAGGCCGATCGACTTGTGCAGGGCGAACATGTTGATCTTCGCCAGCGAAGGCTTGAGACCATCCATCCAGAATGCGAACGCACCGTTACCCAGGATCAACAGCGCCATGAGCCAATGGAAGGTCTTGGCGGCCGTGCTCCAGCGGGTGTGGTCACTGCGCAGGGGCATCGGGGGTTTCCTTGTCGGTGGAGGGTGTGCGTTCGCCGCCACGGATGGCCTCGATTTCGAGCCAGACGGATACGTTAGTGCCGATCGAGTTGCGATTGGATGTCATGCCGTAAGTCGTCCGGTCGATCGATACCTGGGCGGAAAAGCCGGCGACGGTGTGCAGGCCATAGATGGTCTTGCCGACCCGGTTGACCCGGAACGGAATGTCGAGGGGCAGGGTCACGCCGCGGAGGGTCAGCTTGCCGTGCACGATGCCCTCGTCGTCGTTCTTCTTTTCCACGCTATCGCTGACGTAATGCGCCGTGCGTGCGCGGCCGGCGTCGAGCAGATCGCGACCCTGGACGACCTTGTCCCAGTCGGCGTCGCCCATGTCGACCGAGGTCAGGTCGATCGTCGCGTCGACGGAGGATTTCGACCAGTCGTCACGATCGAAGCGGATCGTGCCGTCGGTGACACGTAGTCGGCCGAATGAGCGCGAGAAACCGTTGTGCTCGACGTTGAAGACGACCTGGGTGTGTACGGGGTCGATGTGATAGCTGAGCGCTTCGGCGCTGGCCGCGACCGGCGCGACAGCCATGCCGAACAGGAGAAGGAAGCCGGCGGGACGCATGCGTAAAGGCCTGTTCCAACGGGGCCGTGAGGCCGCCAATGACGAGCAGTGTGGCCGACGGCGGGCGCCTTGTCAGCCCGTCTGCGGGGAACGCATCGTTCACTCAGCGATCCCGTAGCGCCTCGCCGGTCAGTTCGGCCAACTGGCGCAGGCGGGAGCTGCCGGCGTCCGCGAGGAGATCGCGCATGCGCGCGCCCGCGTCGGTCTGGTCCAGTGCCTGGCGTTCCGCGAGGCTCGCGGCGAGGGCCCGACCAAGACTGTCGAAGATCAGCGCGTAGGCGAAGGCGTGCAGTACGCCCCCGCCCAGGGTGCCCAGCCCGGGGAAAGCTTTTAGCGCGTTGCCGGCCACCGCCAGCACCACGGAGGTTCCCGTGCGCAGGGTCAGTCGCGCCTGCCGTAGCAGCCCCTCGATTTCTACATCGGTGACGCGAACGCCGTACAGCCCCGCCAGGGCGCGGACGAGACCAGCCGCCAGGGCGCCCTGGATGACCAGGTCCGTCCCCGGCGCCACGGCGGCCATCGCGCCGACGATGGCGCGCCGCGCGTAACGGCGCACGATGCGCTCGGCCTCCGCCGCGCGCCAGGCGACTTCTTTCTCGCTGGTGCGCTCGTGCAGACTGGCTAGCACCGCATTTTCACGCTGGCCTTCGAGCGCCACCGCGCCCGGCGCGATCAGGCGACGGAGGGCGTCGGGCAGCTGGCCCAGGTCGGTCCGCCGTGTTCGCCGCACCTCCTCGCGGGAGCCGTCGGCAAGGACGCGTGTAAATCGTTCTTCCCCACCCGCGCTGACCAGCACGATCGCATCGGGTATGCCTTCGCTGCGTTCGCGCAGGCGCGCGACCAGGTGCTCGCGTTCCTCGTCCGTCCACTGGTCCGCCTTGTTCACGACAAGCACCAGGGGTTTGCCGAAATCGCCGAGCCAATGAAGCTCCGTGGCCTGCGTCCGGGTGAGGTCGCCGGCGCAGACGTAGAGCACCGCATGCGCGCGCAGCGCTTCTTCGCGTGCCACGCGTTCGCGGTCGTCGCCGCCCGCCTCGGCGGAGCCCGGCACATCCGCCACGGTCCAGTGCTCGCCCGCCGGGGTATGGCCTTCGTAGTGGGTGACCTGCCGTGTCGTCCCGCCGCGTACATCGCTTACCGGTGCGGACCCTGGCACGAGCGCGGCGATAAGCGTGGACTTGCCCGTCGAAATCTCGCCGAAGACGGCCAGATAAAGCGAAGCGGACGCGCGCCGGCGATCCAGTTCGTCGAGTTCGTTACGAAGTTCCTCAACCCCAGTGTCCGAATCGCGGAGCGCGGCAAGGCGCGATTCGAGCGAGGCGCGATCGGGCGCGGTGACCGGTGCACGCCGTTTGCGTGGGCGCAGCAACCACACGGCCGATCCCGCACCGGCGACGACCACGACGGCCAGGAGGCCGCCAATCAGCCAGCGCAGACCTTCCGGCAGGCTCATGAAGCGCTGCGCCAAGGCTAGCGCGCGCTCGAGCGTGGCAAAGAGCAGCCAGGCGAGGGCGGCGATGCCGATGGCCGCGGCCAGGGTACGAAGTCGGCGTGACATGCCTGCATTCTAGACGTAACCGCCCCCGACGAATGCCTACGCAAGGCCGGCGCGTCGCGCCTGTTCCGCCCCGACGACGGTATGGCATGATCGGGATCGAACAAGGAATAAAGCGTATGCGCCACACGCTCTTCACGAGATGGATTCTCGTGACCACGGTCTTTCTGGCCGCGGTCACGCCGGTGATAGCCAGTACGGCCATGCCGCCGGTTCCCACGCCCCAGTTCCGCGGCTTCGGACTGCACGAAGGCCTGCCCAGCAGCAAGGTCAAGGCAGTCGCCCAGGACGCCCATGGCTTCATCTGGGTGGCGACCGCCATCGGCCTCGCCCGCTTCGACGGCGTGGAGTTCACCGTGCCAGGGATCGGTGCCGAACGCGACCACGCGATGCCGGCCGGTGCGCTGTCCGCGCTCTACATCGATCGCGACGATCGCATCTGGATCGGTGGCCCCGACATCGGCCTTGCACGCTACGACCCCGTGACCGGCGGCTTCGTGCAATGGCGCGATGGTCTGTCGGATGACGACGTGCGTGCGGTGACGCAGGCGGGCGACGGATCGATCTGGGTGGGCACGTCGAAGGGTCTCGACCGCATGCGGCCGGACGGTAGCGGGTTCGAACATCGGTCGATCCATCGTGGTGGCGTGTCTTCCACGACGATCCGGGCACTGCATGCAACGGACGATGGGCGCGTCTGGGTCGCGGGGGACGCCGGCGTGGACGTGATCGACCGCGATGGGCAGCCGCACGCTGTTCCGTTCGCCGACGGCGCGACACCACGGGTCACGCGGATTGCCGGCGTCGGTGGCGAGTTGCACTTCGCGACCGACGCCGGGCTGTACCGTCTTACCGCTGACGGGCGCATCGCGCGCGATCCGCGGGTGGCGCCGCAGCACATCCGCGGTTCGCTGGCCGACAGTCACGGCAGTCTCTGGATCGCAGCGCTCGATGGGCTGTCGATGATCGATCGTCTCGGACGACGCCACGCCATCGCCGACTCGTGGACCGCGCCGGGCGGTCTTCCCGGGCGCACCGTGAGCGACATGATCGAGGATCGCGAACACGGACTGTGGTTCGCCCTCAGTGATGGCGGATTGGCGTATCTCGGACCCGGTTGGGAAGACTTCACGCGCTTCGCGCACGTGGCGACCGATCCCTGGAGCTTCCCCGGCCGTGCCGTGACGGCGGTCGCGGCGCGCGGCGATCGCGAGTTGTGGGTAGGCGGTTTCCGCGGTTGGATCCGTCGGTTCGATCCGTCGACCGGCCGTGCCTCCGGCGGATTCGACCTCGGGCCGTCACGCGTGCAGAGCCTGCTGGAAATGGCGGATGGCCGCCTTCTCGCGGGTGGCGTGGACGGTCTCACCATCGCATCCGGTCGCATCGCCCATCCCCTGTTTCGCGACACCATCGATCACCCCGTCACGGAGATGGCCGCTGCGGCGGACGGCACCGTGTATGTCGCGGCGGTCGGTCAAGGCCTGTTTTCACTCGACCCGGCACTCGCTGAGGCCGTCGCCGTGCCTTTCGCGGAGGCGCGACGTGGTGCGTCCGATACGCGGCAAATCGAAATGGTCGATGGCCATCTCTGGCAGGCGAGCGTCGCGGGCCTGGCGCGTCTCGATCGCGCGTCCGGCAGCATGCGTTACGTCGAAGGGGTCGCACCTGGCCGTGTCAGTGCGTTCGAGCCCGAAGGCGACGGCTTCTGGATCGTCCGTCCCGCCGCGTTGGAGCATTACCGGTGGGACGGCAGCCGCGCCCGGTTGGAACGAAGTCTTGGCGGCGCGCAGGGTTTTCCCTCGGCGGACATCCTCAACGTACGCAAGGACCTGATGGGGCGGCTATGGCTGTACGGACAGACCGGCGTTTGGCGATTCGACCCCGTGCCGGGAAACTTTCGTCCATTCGGGCTTGCCGATGGGCTCGCGAATGGCGAATTCACCAACGCGACGACCGTCTTGTTGTCCGACGGCACGATGTATGGCGCCACCCTCGGTGGGTTGGTCGGATTCCGGCCGGACCAGCAGCGTGATCGCCCCCGCCGGCCTTTCATCGTCCTGCTCGGCGCCAGTGTGTCGCGCGCCGGTACGCGGCGCTCCCTGCCTGTCATCGGCAACACGCTGCACCTGGGCTGGAACGACCGTGATCTGATCGTGCGTACGCGTGCGCTGTCCTATGTGAATCCCGAGCGGAACGATATCGACTTCGCCCTCGACCACGAAGGCACGATTGCCGTGCTGCGAACGGGCAAGCAAGGTGAGCGGACGTTCGGTCCGCTCAGTCCGGGGACACACCGCCTGACGATCTCGGGCGCGGGACACGACCTGGAGAGTGGTCCGTTGTCGCTGATCCTTGTCGTGGATGCCCCGCCGTGGCTGCGTTGGTGGGCGTGGATGTTCTACGTCGTGGGTCTCGTCGTGCTCGTGTGCGGCGGCATCGTTGCCGCGCGGCGTCGCGTGCGGCAGGCGCTGCGTCTTCGGCTGGCCGAGCAGCAGAAGCGCCTTGCCGAAGAAGCCAATGCCGCGAAGACCGAATTCATGGCGACACTGGGTCACGAGATCCGTACTCCCATGACCGGTGTGCTGGGCATGGCCGAGCTGATGGCGCAGACGCGGTTGGACGACACGCAACGCAGCTATGTCGACGCGGTACGTCGCTCGGGGACGACGCTGCTGCGTCTGGTCAACGACGCGCTCGACCTCGCACGGATCGAGTCACGCCGTCTGCTGCTGGAAGTCGAATGCGTGATGGTGCGTCCGCTGGCCGATGAAGTCATCGCCCTGGCCTCGGGCAGCGCACGGGAAAAGAGGCTGGCGCTTTCCGTGCACGTCGAACCCGATGTGCCTGCGACGATTCGCGGGGACGCCATCCGCCTGCGGCAGATCTTGCAGAACCTGGTCAACAATGCGGTGAAATTCACCCGCGCCGGCTCGGTGAGCGTTCACCTGCGCTGCGACGACGAAACCCTGTCGATGTCGGTAACCGACACGGGCCCGGGTATTTCCGAGGAACTGCGTGGTCGCCTCTTCGCACGCTTCGAACAGGGTGGCTCACCGGAGCGTGCCCAGGGCTGTGGACTGGGGCTGGCCATCTGCCATGAGCTATGCACGCTCATGGGTGGCAGCATCGATGTCGAGAGCGCTGTGAACGCAGGCACCACCTTCATCGTGAGGCTTCCGCTTCGCGCCTGCGGCTGTGAAGGGCGCTCGTGCGCGGTGGCGGCGTCGACGGTGCGGCGACCTGCCAGCCGTCGCCTGCTTCTTGTCGAGGACGATGCGGTCATCGCCGCCGTCATGACGGCCTTGCTCGACCAGCGTGGACATGCCGTCACGGCGGTGGGCGACGGGCTCGCGGCGATGGCCGAAGTGTCCAGGCACGACTACGACGTCGTCCTGCTCGATCTCGACCTGCCGCTGGTCGACGGCTTTCAGGTGGCGCGCATGCTGCGTCGCATGGAGCGCTTCTCCAGCCTTCCCATCGTCGCCGTCACCGCGCGGTCGGCAGGTGACGAGGCGAAGGCGATCCGCGATGCCGGCATGAATGCGCTGTTGCGCAAGCCGATGACCGGCGAGCAACTGGACGCGGTACTCGAAGCGGTGACGATGCCGGAGCGGGCTAGCCGAATCGCCTGAAATAAGTGAGCGCACCGACCACCAGCAAGCTTGTCGGTAGCAGGTTCGCCAAAAGCGGTGGCAGTCCGTACACGGTGCCGAAGTTGACCATGGCACCCTGCAGGAAGTACCAGCCGATCGCCATGATCACGCCGAGGAACAGGCGCTTGCCAAAACCGCCCGAGCGCAGCGAGCCGAAGGCGAAGGGCATCGCGCACAACACCAGGATCAGCGTATTTGCCGCGAACAGCGCGCGACCCCAGAAGGCGACCGCGTAGGCCCCGGGATTCTGTCCGTTGGCCTGGAGGTAGCGCATGTTTCGGCGCAGGTCGGCCATCGACAGGTATTCGGGGTGAATGACCGACTGCTCGAGCACGTGCGGGTTGAGATGCGAGGCCCAGGTCTGCGTCGCCTGCTCGGTGGCATGCGTGCCCTTGGCGTCCAGCGTGGTGGTGCGGACGTTGGTCATCACCCAGCGGTTGCCGTCGTGGATGGCACTGTCACCGTGCGAAAACTCCAGCACCTGGCCGTCGGCGGTGAACGTGTAGACGCGCACGTCCACCAGCTTCACCGTGGTGCGATCGTCTTCCTGCAAGGCGATGGCCGACTTGGCATTGATGATCTTGCCGCCGTCGCGTGCCCACAGGCCACTGGCGGTCGCGCCCAGGTTGCTCGAGCGCATGCGCACCTGGATGGCCTGCGCGTGCTGGTCGCCATAAGGCGCCACGGTCTCGCCCATCACCACCACGCCGAGGGTGAGGACGGCGATGACGCCGGCCGCCGACGCGGCGATGCGCAGTTTCGACATGCCCGCTGCCCGCAGTGCGGTGAGCTCGCCGGTGGCGGCCAGGCTGCCGAGGCCGAGCAGGCCGCCGATAAGGGCTGCATTGCTGAACATCTGGTAGAGGCGCCGCGGCACCGTCAGCATGATGTAGGCGATGGCGTCGTAGAGCGTGAAACCGCTCTTGCCGATGTTGCCGAGCTGGCGGACGAACTGGGTCAGGGCATCGAAGCCGGTCAGGACCAGCCAGACCAGCAGCAGGGTGCCGAGGACGGTCATGCCGATGAGACGGTCGGCCCGCTTGACGGTCAGCGTGGCCATTACGCGGTTCCCTTCACTTGCCGTGGCGAATTCTGGCGCCAGAAGAACCAGGCCGCCACGCCGAAGACGATGATGTGGAGGAGCCAGATCGGCACCGAGGTATGCAGGTTGCTCTTGATGATCTGGGTGCGCGCGATCAGCTGCCAGATCACGTAGAGGAAGTAGGCCAGCACGGCGATCAGCAGGCGGCCATAGCGCGCGTCGCGGGGTGCCTGCCGGGACATCGGCAGGACCATCATCATCAGTACCAGGGTGCTGACCGGGGCGGCGAAGCGGGAGACCAGTTCGCCCAGGCCTTCGGCCGTGGGCGTCCTGAACAGGTCGCTGGTGGTCGATTCATGCGCCGGATCCGAATCGTCGTCGTCGTCGGAGATGTTCGACAGCGACACGTCGTTACGTTCGTATTTCATCCGCCGCCAGTTATCCATGCCCAGCGGGATTTCGAACTGCCAGCCGTCGTACAGGGCGAGGAAGCGGTTCACGCCGTCGCTTTCCTGGTACATGCGGCCGCTCTTGGCGTTGACCACGCGCACCTGCGGCCGATTGTCGCTATCCACGCGGTCGGTGGCGATGAAGGTCTTGCCCAGGACGGTACCGTCGCGGCTGAGCGTGTCGACGAAGATGATGCCGCCTTTACCCGGCAGCTCGGTGAAGCGCCCGGCGTCCAGGCCGGCGGCGATCACGGACTTGTTCGCCGTCGCGATGATCGTATCGGCCGAGCGGGCGGAGAGTGGCCCGAGCCAGAGCGAGACCAGACCGACCACGATCGTGGCGATCACGGCGAGCAGGGTGACCGGGCGCAGCAGGCCCCGCGGGCCCATGCCGGACGAGGCCAGCACGTGCATCTCGCTTTCGCGGTACATCCGGCCGAGGGCGGTGAGCGTGCCCAGGAAGACCGACATGGGCAGCAGCGTGGAGAGCAGGTCGACCATCTGCAGGCCGAGCACCTCGAACATCACGCTGGGCTGGATACTGCCATTGGCCACCTTCTGCAGCACCGTGGCAAAGGCGCCGCCCGCGAAGATGACGAGCAGGACCACGGCGGTCGCAATGACACCGTAGGCAAGTTCGCGCAGGAAGTATCGGTCGAGGATGCTGAGCATTTGGTAGAATTGGCGGTTCGTGCCGCGTCAGTCCTGGCCGGCAAACCACAAGTCTAGCCTGTCCGGGCCCCGGCGGGCTTTTGCAGGACAGTTAGCTATGACGGTTCAGTTCAGCCTCGGTTCCAACGCTCCCGAATCCACCACGACCCCGGTCGCGGTGGTCGGTGTCTATGAGAACGGTGTCCTGACCAGCGCCGCCGCGCGGATCGACACCGCCGCCGGCGGGGCGATCAAGCGCCTTGTCGAGGCGGGCGATATCACCGGCAAGGTCGGCAACGTCGTCACCCTGCTGCACCCGGCCGGCGTCGCCGCCGCCCGCGTACTGGTGGTCGGCCTCGGCGCGCAGAAGACCTTCGACGCTGCCCGCTACCAGCGCGTGACCCTGGAAGCCGCGCGCGCCGTGGGCCGGTTGCCGGTAACGGAAGCCGTCAACTGGCTGCCTGAGGTCGAGGTCCCCGGCCGCGATGCCGCCTGGCGCCTGCGCGTCGCGGCCCTGGCCACGGACCATGCCGCCTACCGCTACACCGCCACGGTGAAGCCGCGCGACAAGTCCCTGCCGGAACTGGCCACGATGACCCTGGTCGGCCCGGCCGATGGCGAGGCCGGTCTGGCCGAAGCCCGGGCGATCGCCGAAGGCGTCCGCTATGCGAAGGAACTCGGCAACCTGCCGCCGAACATCTGCAACCCCGACTACATCGCCGACCAGGCCAAGGCTTTCGCCGATGCCCACGAAGGCGTGACCTTCGAGTCCCTCGACCGCGCCGATATGGAGCGCGAGGGTTTCGGCTCGCTGCTGGCCGTGGCCCGCGGCTCGGCCAACGCGCCGCGCCTGGTCATCCTGCAGTGGAACGGCGGCAAGGACGGTGAACGTCCCTACGCCTTCGTCGGCAAGGGCATCACCTTCGACACCGGGGGCATCAGCCTGAAGCCGGGTCCGGGCATGGAGGAGATGAAGTTCGACATGTGCGGCGCCGCCGGCGTGCTCGGTGCCTTCGTCGCGGCCGTGAAGCTCAAGCTGGCGGTCAACCTCGTCTGCGTGGTCCCTGCCGTGGAAAACATGCCGGACGGCGACAGCTACCGTCCCGGCGACGTCCTGACGAGCCTGTCGGGGATCACCATCGAAGTGCTCAACACCGATGCCGAGGGTCGCCTGATCCTTTGCGACGCACTGACCTACACCGGCAAGCGCTTCGATCCGCACACCATGATCGACGCCGCCACCCTGACCGGTGCCTGCGTCGTCGCCCTTGGCAAGCATGCCAGCGGCCTGATGACCAAGGACGAGTCGCTGTCGGCCGAGCTGCTCGCCGCCGGCGAAGCCACGCTGGATCGCGCCTGGCGCCTGCCTCTCTGGGACGACTACCAGAGCCAGCTCGACTCGGGCTTCGCCGACGTGGCAAACCTCGGCGGCAAGTATGCCGGCGCCATCACGGCGGGCTGCTTCCTTTCGCGCTTCACCGAAGGTCGTCGCTGGGCTCACCTCGACATCGCCGGCACGGCGTGGGACGAGGGTCGCAAGGGTATGGCCACGGGTCGTCCGGTGCCCCTGCTGACGCAGTGGCTGCTCGACCGCGTCGCCGCTGGCTGATCCGGCCCGTATGCCTCGCGCCGACTTCTACCTGATCGACAAGCCGCGGTTTCGCGAGGATCCCCTGTTGCTGGTCTGCGAACTGGCCAAGCGCGCCTTCGGAGCCCAGAAGCCGACCCTGATCCTCACCCGCGACTTCGAGCAGGCCGAGGCGATCGACGAATACCTGTGGTCCTTCGACGAGGACAGCTTCATCCCGCACCAACTCGCCGGTGACGACGATGATGCGAACACGGCGGTGCTGATCGTGCCGCCGGGCGTCGAGGTGGCGGACCGGCCGATGGTGATCAACCTCCGCGAGGTTTGTGCACCCGGCCGCTTCGATCGGGTGCTCGAAGTGGTCGCGGCGGATCCGGCGGAGCGCGTGGGTTCGCGTAGCCGCTGGACCGAGTACAAGAAGAACGGCTTCGAGGTGAACAAGCACGATATGTGAGGCCTGCGTCTCGCACAAAAAAATCCCGCCATCTGGCGGGATTTTTTTTTGCCTGGAAGGAGCCGATTCATCGGCGAACCCGCGGCAGCGGGCCAGGGTGCCGCAAGCACCCAATCGCCGATGAATCGGCTCCTACCCAAGGCGCGCTTGGGCTTCAGCCGCCCAGCTTGAGTGCCTGCTCGCGCATGGCCTGGGCCTGCTGGTTCCAGTCGGCGATGCGCTGGCGCTCCTGCGCCACCACCTCGGCCGGTGCGTTCGCGACGAAGTTGGCGTTGCCCAGCTTGGCCTCGCACTTGCGGACTTCGCCTTCCACGCGGGCGATTTCCTTGGCCAGGCGAGCCTTCTCCGCGCCCAGGTCGATCAGGCCTTCCAGCGGAATCAGCACGCGCATGGCGCCGACCACGGCGACGGCCGAGGCCGGCTCATCACCGTTGACCCAGACCGGGCTTTCCACCCGGCCGAGGAAGGCGATCTGCGCGGCGAACTTGCTGGCGCGTCCCCGATCGGCATCATCGCCATCGGCGAACAGCAGCGGAATGACCTTGCCCGGTGCGATGCTCATCTCGGCACGGATGCGGCGCACTCCCGTGAGCACATCCTTGACCCATTCGATCTCGGCCGTGGCCGTGGCGTCGCTTTCGACGTCCGTGGCCTCGGGGTAGGGACGCAGCATGATCGTGTCGCCTTCGATGCCGAGCACCGGGCGCACGTTCTGCCAGATCTCTTCGGTGACGAACGGAACGATCGGATGCAGCGCGCGCAGCAAGGTTTCCAGCACGTGCACGAGTGTGTACCGCGTGGACGCTGCCGCAACCGCGTCGTCACCGTTCAGCGCCGGCTTGGACAGCTCGAGGAACCAGTCGCAGAACTCGTTCCAGGTGAACTCGTACAGCGCCTGCGCGGCGAGGTCGAAGCGATAACCCGCCAGCTGCTCCTTCACCGTGCCCAGCGTGTCATGCAGGCGGGTGAGGATCCAGCGCTCGGCTTCGGTCGTCGGTTTCGTCGGCGCGAGCTTCGCGTCCTCGCCAAGGTTCATCAGCACGAAACGCGAGGCGTTCCAGAGCTTGTTGACGAAGGCCTTGTAGCCGGCTGCGCGCTCGAGATCGAACTTGATGTCGCGACCGTGCGTGGCCAGCGAGGCGAACGTGAAGCGCAGCGCGTCGGCACCGAACGCGGGGATGCCTTCGGCGAATTCCTTGCGCGTCGCTTTCTCGATCTTCTCGGCCATCTTCGGCTGCATCAATCCGCGCGTGCGCTTGGCCAGCAGCTCGTCCAGCGTGATGCCATCGATGAGGTCGAGCGGGTCGAGCACGTTGCCTTTGGACTTCGACATCTTCTGGCCATCCTTGTCGCGGATGAGGCCCGTGACATAGACGTCCTTGAACGGGACTTCGCCGGTGAAGTGGTCGGTCATCATGATCATCCGGGCGACCCAGAAGAAGATGATGTCGAAACCGGTCACCAGGACGTTCGTCGGCAGGTAACGATCGAAGCCGCGCTCGGCCTGCGCCTGCGGATCGGGCCAGCCGAGGGTGGAGTGGCTCCACAGCGACGACGAGAACCAGGTCTCGAGGACATCGAGGTCACGACGCAGTGCACCGGTGTAACCGAGCGCGGCGGCCTTCGCCTTCGCCTCGGTCTCGTCATGCGCGACGACGATGTTGCCGTCGGCGGTGTACCAGGCCGGGATCTGGTGGCCCCAGGTCAGCTGACGGCTGATGCACCAATCCTGGATGTTGGCCAGCCAGTGGCGATAGGTATTGATCCAGTTCTCGGGGACGAACTTCACGTCGCCCTGTTCGACCAGCTGCAGGCCGCGGGCGGCGAGCGTGTCCATCTTCACGAACCACTGCCAGGTGAGATACGGCTCGATGACCTGGCCGGTGCGATCGCCGCGCGGCACCTGCAGCTTGTGCTTCTTCGTCTCGACCAGCAGCTCGGCGGCTTCCAGATCGGCCAGCACGGCCTTGCGCGCGACGTAGCGGTCCAGGCCGCGATACTTCTCAGGCGCCGCGTCGTTGATCTTCGCGTCGTCGGTGAGGATGTTGATCATCGGCAGGTTGTGGCGCTGGCCGATGGCGTAGTCGTTGAAGTCGTGGGCCGGGGTGATCTTCACGCAGCCGGTGCCGAAATCCTTTTCGACGTACTCGTCGCCGATGATCGGGATCTGGCGATCGGACAGCGGCAGGTTGAGCAGCTTGCCGATCAGGTGGGCGTAGCGCTCGTCGTCGGGATGCACGGCGACGGCGACGTCGCCCAGCATGGTTTCCGGGCGCGTGGTGGCGACGACCAGTTCACCCGAGCCGTCGGCCAGCGGGTAGCGGATCGACCACATGGAACCGTCTTCCTCCTCGCTGACCACTTCGAGGTCGGAGATGGCGGTCTTCAGCACGGGGTCCCAGTTGACCAGCTTCTGACCACGGTAGATCAGGCCTTCCTCATGCAGGCGCACGAAGGTTTCGACCACGGCCTTCGACGGGCCCGGGTCCATGGTGAAGACTTCGCGGCTCCAGTCGCCCGATACGCCCATGCGGCGCATCTGCCGGCCGATGGTGTCGCCGGACTCGGCTTTCCATTCCCAGACACGGCTGATGAAGGCATCGCGGTCGAGATCCGAGCGCTGCTTGCCTTCGGCGTTGAGCTGCCGGGTGACGACCATTTCGGTGGCGATGCCGGCGTGATCGGTGCCGAGCTGCCACAGCGTGTCGTAGCCACGCATGCGGTGATAGCGGACCAGGGTGTCCATGATCGTGTGCTGGAACGCATGGCCCATGTGCAGCGTGCCCGTGACGTTGGGCGGCGGCAGCATGATCGTGTAGGGCGTGCCCTTGCCCGACGGCTTGAAATAGCCGCTGGACTCCCACTGGGCGTACCACTTCGACTCGATCTGGCTGGGCTCGAAACTCTTATCCATGCGTGGGCTCTCGGCTCGCGCCGCGAAGGGGCGCGCTTTGGAAGACGAAAAGACCGCCATTGTAGGCGATACTTGAGGGATGACTGCATCCGATGTGGCCGCGATCCTCGGCGCGGAGGGCCCGTTTGCCCGTGAAGTACCCGGATTCGCGCCCCGCGAGGCGCAGGAGCGCATGGCGGGGGCGGTGGCTACCGCCATCGAGGACCGCGATGTCCTGATTGCCGAGGCCGGCACCGGTACCGGCAAGACGTTCGCCTACCTTGTCCCCGCCCTGATGTCGGGGCGCAAAGTGATCATCTCCACGGGCACCAAGGCCCTGCAGGACCAGCTGTTTTTCCGCGACCTGCCGCGCGTGCACGCCGTGCTGGGCAGCCGGGCGAAGACCAGCCTGCTCAAGGGCCGGGCCAACTACCTGTGCCTCTACCGGCTGGACCAGGCGGTTCGCGAGGGCAACCCCGATCGCCAGCTGGCCAGCCAGCTTTCGGCGATCCGTGCCTGGTCGGCGCGAACGCGTCGCGGCGACCGCATGGAAATGATCGATATCCCGGAGGATTCCCCGGTCTGGCCACGCGTCACCTCCACGCCTGAGAATTGCCTGGGCACGGAGTGCCCGTTCTTCGATGACTGTCATGTGGTCAAGGCGCGTCGCGAGGCGATGGAGGCCGATATCGTCGTGGTAAATCACCACCTTCTCATGGCCGACCTTGCGCTGAAGCAAGAAGGCTTTGGGGAGATTCTTCCGTGCGCGGACGCCTTCATTCTCGACGAGGCGCATCAGATTCCCGAGCTGGCCGGCCAGTTCTTCTCGCAGAGCGTCAGCGCGCGGCAGATGACCGATCTTGCCCAGGACGCGCTGGCCGAAGCCCAGGGGGTGACCGGCGCGACCAGCCAGCTTCTCGAGCCGGTGGAAGTGGTGCAGGACCTGATCAAGCGCCTGCGCCTGGCCATGGACCCGCTGCCCGCCCGTGGTCCGTTCGGCGCGCTCGATCGCGACGAGACGGTCCATGAGCTGCTCGGCGAACTGCGCGATGTCATGGCCGCGCTCTCCGACCTGCTTTCCTCGCTGGGCGAGCGCTCGCGCGGATTGGCCAACGTCTTCGAGCGGGCGCAGATGCTCAGCCTGCGCCTGGACCGGATTGCCGAGGAACATTCGGCCGCCGACGTGCGCTGGTACGAAACCTGGCCACGCGGGTTCGCCTTGCACGCCACGCCGCTGGACCTCGCCACACCACTGCGCGCGATGCGCATGGCGACCGATGCCGCCTGGATCCACACCTCGGCGACCTTGTCGATCGCCGGCGACTTCGCCCACTTCGCTCGCCAGCTCGGCATCGAGGACCCGCAGACGCTGCATGTCGAAAGTCCGTTCGACTACCCGCGTCAGGCACTCGCCTATCTGCCGAAGGATCTCCCGGATCCGGCGGCGCGCGATTACACCGATCGCGTTGTCGCGGCGATCCGTCCCGTGCTCGATGCATCCGACGGCCGGGCCTTCCTGCTCTTCACCTCGCATCGCGCGCTGCGGCGTGCCGCCGAGTTGCTCGAAGGTCGTGTGCCGTGGCCGTTGTTCGTCCAGGGCACCGCGCCACGGCATCGCCTGCTCGAGGAATTCCGTGCCAGCGGGCGCGGCGTGCTTCTCGGTGCCGCGAGTTTCTGGGAAGGCGTCGACGTGGCCGGCGAAGCGTTGAGCGTGGTCGTCATCGACAAGCTGCCCTTCGCCATGCCGGACGATCCGGTGCTCCAGGCGCGGCTGGAAGCGCTCGAAGAAGCCGGCATCAATCCCTTCATGGGCTGGCAGGTGCCCACGGCCGTCATCGCCCTCAAGCAGGGCGCGGGACGCCTGATCCGTGACGTGCACGATCGCGGTGTCCTGGTCCTGTGCGATCCGCGGCTCAGTACCAAGGGCTACGGGCGGCTGTTCCTGGCCAGCCTGCCGCCGATGCCGCGCACGCGCGAGCTCGCCGATGTCACGGCCTTCTTCGCGCCGGTGTCCTCCCCGACCTGATCCTTTCCTTGGGACTGGGCCGCGTTTCGCCCCTCCTTGCCCGCACTTCGCCCTGGTGGGCGCCGCTGGCGCACCCATCGGGCACCGAGCATCGTTCCCATCTATCAGGAAGGGAGAGACCGATGTTTCGCTGGATGCAATCGATAACCGCCAAGGTGCTCGGCATCGGGCTGCTGGCCCTGCTCATGCTCATTCCGCTGACACAGGCCGATGGCCTCGTGCGCGAGCGTCAGGCCATGCGCGACACCGCCGTGGCCCGCGTGGCGGATGGCTGGGGTGGACCGCAAGTGATCGGCGGCCTGGTGCTCGCCGTGCCGACGCAACGGGAGAGCCACGATGCCGCGGGTGCCGTAGCCAAGGTGATCGACGGTACGGAGATCGTCCTGGCCGATGACCTGGATACCGTGGCCGACCTCACCGTCGACAAGCGGTCGTCAGGGATGTACGTGGTGCCGACCTATACCGGCGAAGTCACCGTTCATGGTCACTTCCTTCCTGCCGACCTGCGCCGTTTCGCGACCGAGACAGGGGCGACCTGGTTCATCGGCAAAGCGGAGGTTCGCGTGCTGATCGCCGATACGCGCGGACTGCAAGGGATCACCTCGGCCATGGTCGACGGTCATGCGGTGCGCCTGTCCTCGTCCACCGCACGCATGGGTCCGTACACGGTGCTGTCGGCACCCATCATCATCGAGCCGGATCGCGAGGCGCCGATCGAATTCGAACTCAAGCTCAGTGTCGCCGGCACGGAATCGTTCTCATCGCTGCCGCTGGCGCGTACGAACAGCGTGCAGATGCGCTCGTCGTGGCCCGACCCCAGCTTCACCGGTTCGCTGTTGCCGACAAGGCGCAGCGTGACGCCGGCAGGTTTCGATGCGTCCTGGAAGATCCTCGACCTCAATCGCGCCTATGGCCAGCACTGGGATGCGACCAGTCAGGATGTTGCCGAACGCCTCGCACCTTCGTCCTTCGGCGTGAAGCTCTACCAGCCCGGCGGCGTGTACCAGCAGAACGATCGCGCGGGTAAGTACGGCCTGCTGTTCATCGCGCTGACCTTCGTCGCATTCTTCCTGTTCGAGGTGCTGAAAGGCCTGCGCCTGCATCCGGTGCAATACCTGCTGGTCGGCGCCGCGATGACCAGCTTCTACGTGCTCCTGCTCGCCCTGTCCGAACAGATCGGCTTCGGCCCGGCCTACGCCGTCGCCGCTGCCGCGGTCGTGCTCATCGTGGGTGGTTACGCCATGGCGGCGCTTCGGGCGCGCACGGCCGGCCTGGCGCTTGGCGGCGTGCTCACCCTGGTTTACGCCATACTGTATGGCCTGATCGGCGCGGAACAGTACGCGCTGCTGATCGGGTCGGTCGTCCTCGTGGCAGTGATCGCGCTGCTGATGTAC
This sequence comes from Luteibacter rhizovicinus DSM 16549, assembly GCF_001887595.1. Taxonomy (NCBI): domain Bacteria; kingdom Pseudomonadati; phylum Pseudomonadota; class Gammaproteobacteria; order Lysobacterales; family Rhodanobacteraceae; genus Luteibacter; species Luteibacter rhizovicinus. The sequence continues at coordinate 513,924 of NZ_CP017480.1, read as the reverse complement.
CTGACCCGCCGGATCGACTGGTACGCCCAGGGCGTGCCGCTCAACACCACGTCGGAAACGCCATGAACTTCCTCGCTATCGAAACCTCCACGGAAGCCTGCTCGGTCGCCCTCGTCCACGGCGACGAAGTGATCGAGCGCAGTGAAATCGCACCGCGCCGGCATGCCGAACTCGTGCTGCCGATGGCGGACGCCTTGCTCGCCGAGGCGGGTCTCAGTCGCGAAGCGCTCCATGGCATCGCGGTCGGTCGCGGCCCGGGTGCCTTCACCGGCGTGCGCCTGGGTGTGTCGCTGGCGCAGGGCATGGCGATGGCGCTGGACGTGCCGGTGGTCACGGTCTCCTCGCTCGAAGCACTGGCACTGGAAGCGCCCGAGGATGATGGAGCGATCCTGTCGGTGATCGACGCGCGGATGGGCGAGATCTACGTGGCCGCGTGGCGTCGCGAGGACGACGGCAGCATCACGCTGATCGATCGCGAGCGCGTCGATACGGCAGCGGCGCTGGAGCTTCCTGACGCCGCCGCATGGCACGTTGTCGGCACCGGATGGGCGACCTACGAGGCCATTCTCCGGCAACGCATACGCGGATCCATCCGCTCGGCGGATGGTGCACGTTTCCCTCAGGCCAGACACGTCGCAGAAGTGGCGGCGCGGCGTTTTCGTGACGGTCTGGCGGTGGCGCCGGAACTCGCGCTGCCCGTCTACCTGCGTGACAAGGTGGCGCTCACGCTGGTGGAGCAAGGGCGGGCCTAGCTCGCCCCTACAACCTTTGACGTATGGCGCACGTTGCTCGCGGGATCTACGGTTTCAATCCGTCCCAGGTCAGGCGGAATCCCGGGGCGAACGGATCGCTGCCGGATGACATGGACAGTTATTCGACGAAAGGAATCGGTCATGAGCGGACTCGGCACGCACAAGCAGGGCGATATCGACACTTCCTTCGGTATCGATGGCACGTTCGAGCTCAAAGTAGAAGGCTATGTCATCGAGCCTGGCGCGAATGAGCGCCTGCGCGCGCTGGCACGGGCCGACGACGGCAGCATCATGCTCGCCATGGGTTGCAGTCCTCCCGAGGGCGGATGGCGATACGGTCTGGCGAAGATCACCCGCGACGGGCAGTTCGACCCCTCCTTCGGAAATCAGGGAGTCGTCGTCGAACCGCCGTTGTCGGGGGAAACCTTGCAGGGTGCGCAACCGTTTCCGGTCGACGGGAACGCGACGGTCCTGGTGCTCAGGTCGCAAGGAAGCGATACATGGATGCTGACGCGCCGGGATGGTGCGGGTGCGATCGATACGTCGTTCGGCATCGATGGCTACGTGAACCTGGACGGCATTCGGCCCCCCGGCGAGCCGGGGGTCGTCAAGGGTTTCGTCATCCCTGCAGGTGGTGGTGAATTTTTCTTCGTCGGAACGACGCAAAACGCCGAACAACGATACGGTGGCATCGTGTTGCGCTTCGATGCGTCCGGTCATCTGAGTCCCGCCTTTGCCGGGAAGGGGTACGCGCTGGTTGATGTCCCGCTCGGAGCGAGGGGGAGGATCACCGATGCGGTCGTCCAGGATGACGGAAAGATTCTCCTCAGCACGGCAACCGTCGCCGGTAATTCTCGCATCGTGCGCCTTCTTCCCACCGGTGAACCTGACCCTGCCTTCGGGACGAATGGAGCGTTCGTGGTAGAGAGCGACGGCGCTCATCGCAACGAGATTGAACGACTGTTCTGGTCGGAAGAAGCTGGCATCTGGGCGGCAGGTACGATCATGAGCCGCCCACCTGCCGCCGGCTTGCTCCTTACGCTGGATGACGACGGAACGATCCCCGTCGGCTTCAACGGTGGACGGTACCTCGAACTCAATTACGGTGGGGCCGATGACGGAGGCATATTCGCGTACCCGATGCACATCGAAGCCTCGGGCCAGGGAGTCACGCTGGTGGGGCGTGCCGACTACGATGGAACGCTGATCAAGCGCGTCATCGTGGGGCGCCACGATCGAACGGGCGCGCTGGATCCGTCGTTCAGTGATGACAACGGCTTTTTCATCATCGATGTCGACCTCAAAGGTCTGAACTTCCTGTTCTTCGGCATCGATGTGACGGACGCTCACCTGACCTTTGAAATCCTGACGGGTAACGGCGCTGGCGGAACACCCCCCGAGCGAGTGCTGGTGCAGCGCTATACCTCGTGGGGAGCAAGATGATTCTTGGCTGCCTCGCCACTACCCTCGGCGAACGCAAGGCACACGATACCGGTGACGATAACCAGCGCTCCGACGACCTGTGTCGTCGTCACCGGTTCGGCGAAGACCCACCACGAAAGCGCCATGGCAGTGACCACTTCGAGATGGGAGGCGGCGAAGGCCGGCCCGATCGGCGCGTGCTTGAGCAGGCTCATCCAGGTCACGAACGCGCCGATGTAACCGGCGATCGCGCCGTAGACCCATGGATGCGAAAACACGCGAGCGAGCCATGCCGTGCTCATCTCCAGCGGTAAGGCATGTGCGCCGGCCGCCTTGAAGCAGAGCAGGTTCAGCGTGTCGAAGGCCAGCAGCAGCGTGAAGCCGATGAGGTAGAAACGCTTCATGAGCCGACGCCGACGATAGCGACACCCGCCGCCACCAACAGGATGCCGGTGACTCGCAACGGCGTCAGCCGTTCGCGGAAGAGGATGCGCCCCGCGACCATGATCGCGACAATATTGATTGCCGCGAGAAGGACGCCTTCGGACAGCGGCACCAGCGAAAGAAAAGCGATCCAGTCGACGAACACGGCGACATAGCAGGCGATGCCAACCCAGATCCAGGGCCGTGCGAGCATGTAACGCCATCGCGCCAGCCCGTCCCCGGCGCGCTCGTCCCCGGCAGCTGCCTTGAAGGCCAGCTGGCCACCGGTATCGAGCAGGACGTAAGCGATCCACAGCGCCAGGGCCAGGCCGTGCATCCGGATCAGGCAGCCATGCGTGCAGGTCGCGCGTCGCGGGCGACGCGGCTGAAGAAGTCGGCGGTGCGCTCGATCAGCATGCGGCGTTCGCGATCGATCGTGATCATGTGATAGCTGTCGCCCAGCAGGAGCATCTCGATCGGTCCGCTCACGCGGCGTGCGACGAGGTCCGCATTGGCGACGCTGGCGACATCGTCGTCGGCCGCATGGGCCACGAAACACGGCGCCACCACATCGGGCAGGCGGCGACGCACATCGCGCGACAGTTTGACCATTTCGGCCAGCGCATCCCAGGGGTTGCCCGGAAGGCCGGCCGCCTCGCTATCGCCCGAAAACATGGCAGCGCTCACCTGTGCGCGGAGGCGCTCATCGCGGATGCCGTAGGGCGGTTGCTCGATGAAAACGCGATTCTTGCCAATGCCGAGTCGCTTGAACAGCGGCAGCATGAATGAAAACACTCCCGTCCACGGAATCGACCAACCGTCATAGCGGAAGGTGGCGCCGAAGACGCCGACGCCGTCGACCCAGTCGGGGCGAACCGCGGCCAGGCGCAGGGCGAGCAGGGCGCCCATCGAGAGGCCGGCGACGAAGACCCGGTCCACCCGGCCGCGAAGCTCTTCAGCGGCCGCCTCGACGCTGGCGTACCAGTCTTCCCACGTCGTGGCGAGGAGGTCTTCCTCGGTGCCGCAATGACCGGCCAGGCGTACGCCGACCACGGTGAAGCCGGCGCGGTTGAGCCCCTTGCCGAGGATGCGCATTTCGGTCGGCGTGCCCGTCAGACCGTGGATCAGCAGGACGCCATCGCGCCCTCCTTCAAACCGGAATTCTGTCGGGTTGCTCACGCCGAGGCCTCGTATCCTGGATTGCTCATGGAGAGCATGGTCTCAGTGCGTGGTTTCAGTTGGCTTTCCTGTCATCGCGGGGAACCGTACCTCCACCCGCAACCCGCCCGCGGCCGCGTGCAGGAAGGCGACCTGGGCGGCGTGACGCTCGGCGATGCTTTCGACGATGGCCAGGCCCAGACCGGTCCCGTCCTCATCACCGCCAGGCACGCGGAAGAAGCGCTCGCCCAGCAGGGTGAGGAAGGCGTCGGCGACGCCGGGGCCGTCGTCCTCCACGGCGAGCACGAACTCGTCGACGTCGCGGGAGACCGACACCGTCACGGTGCAGCCCCGGCCGGCGTAGTGGAAGGCGTTGTCGACGAGGTTGTCGATGATCTCCTGGATCTGCAGCGCATCGCCACGCACCAGGCAAGCGCCGTCGAGGCCTTCGTATCCCAGGTCCACGCTCAGCGCCAGCGCCTGATGGACGCGCATGGATACCGCCTCGGGGACCACGGTGGACAGGTCGATCACCGCCATGCCGTCGTGGTCGGGCAGATCGGGCGCCTGGGTGCGCGTGAGCGCAAGAAGTTGCGCCGAGGTCCGCGCCGCACGGGCGGCCAGCCGATGCACGTGGCCGAGGGCCTCGCTGCGTTGGGTGGCGTCCGCCGCGTTGTCCAGCGATTCCACATGCAGCTGGATGCCGGCCAGCGGTGTGCGCAACTGGTGCGCGGCATCGGCGATGAAACGCTCCTGCAGACCGAGCATGTTGCGCATGCGGGCGAAGAGGTCGTCGATGGTACGGGTCAGCGGGAGGATCTCGATCGGCACGTCTTCCTCGCCGATCGGGCCCAGATCGTGTTCCCGGCGGCTCAGGCGCGCCGTCAACGGGTCCAGTACGCGCAGGCCGTGGCTCACGCCGAACCAGACCAGGCACAGCACGGCCGCGATCAGCAGGGCCTGCATCGGCAAGGTGAGAAAGAGGATTTCGCGCGCGCGGGTGTGCCGGTCGCGCAGGCTCTCGGCCACGGTGATGGTCAGGACGTCGCCCGGTTCATGGCGGCTGCTCACGCGCATGACCGCGGCACGCAGGGGCTTGCGACCCAGGGCCGTGTCGTAGAGTCGCGGTGGACCATCGGTGGGCACGCCGCCTTCGGCGCCGGGTAGCTCGGCATTGCCGATCAGGCGGCCGTGCCGGTCGCTGAACACCGTGTAGTAGTTACGCCCGTCGGGGTCGTACTCGAGCAGGAACCGCGCTTGCGCAGTGAGCTCGCCGCGCAGCGCATCGTTACCGATCATCTCGGACAGGGTCAGGGCCGAGTCGGAAAGGTCCGAGTCGTGCACCCGGTTGGAGTAGGCAAGCGCAACGAAATAGCCGAGCACCGCGTCGAGCAGCAGCACCCCGAGGACGGGTACCAGCAGAAAGGTAAGCAGGCGACGGCGCAGGCTGGGGCGGGACGGGCGGTGCCCCGCATGGCGACGCTCAGGCATCCGTGGATTCTTCGAGCAGATAGCCCAGGCCGCGGATCGTACGCACGCTGGTACCCGATCCGCCGAGCTTGCGACGCAGGCGGTGCAGGGCGATGTCCAGGCCGTTGTCGGTGAGATCTTCGTCCCAGTTGCACAGGGCCTCGACCAGCTGGGCGCGACTGGTGACCTTGTCGGCGCGAATGGCCAGTGCCTCGATCAGTCCGAATTCGCGCGCGGTCAGGTCGAGCGGTGTTTCGCCGATCCACGCGCGATGTCCCGGGATGTCCAGACGCAGACGACCGATGCGAAATTCCGGCGTGCCGTGGCTGGTGCGACGGCGGAGCAGGGCACGCACGCGGGCATCGAACTCGGCCAGCGCGAAGGGCTTCACCAGGTAGTCGTCGGCGCCGAGGTCGAGCACGCGTACGCGTTCCTTCAGGCCCTCGCGTGCGGTGACTACCAGCACCGGCAGCCCGGCCCCGCGCTTTCGCGCCCGCAACAGGACTTCGCTGCCATCGAGCATGGGCAGGCCCAGGTCGAGTACCAACAGGTCGTAGTCGTGATCGCGCAGGGCGTTGTCTGCACTGGCGCCATCGGCGACGTGGTCGACGGCGTGCCCCCCTTGTTCGAGGGAGGAGCGGACGGCCGCGGCGATGGCGGCGTCGTCTTCGGCTAGGAGAATGCGCATGGTGGGCAAGGATACGCTTTGAGGGCGGGCAGACGCATGCTGCCACGACAGGATTTTCGGCTTCGTTCACCTTGCTCCAATTGCGAACGATTCGCATTGCTGTTAGCCTTGCGGGGCTTTCCCGACCATTGGCTGCAGGGGCCTTCAATCGCATGCGCGACACCGTCGACCGGCAACGCCGCGCGTTCTGGCTCAAACACCTGCATCGCTGGCACTGGATCAGTTCCGCCATCTCGCTGGTGGTGTTGCTGCTGTTTTCGGTCACCGGTTTCACCCTCAATCACGCGGCCCGCATCGAAGCATCGCCCCGTGTGGAGAGGCATGCCGCAACCCTGCCACCCGACTTGCTCGGGCAACTCGTTGCGCAACGACCCAAGTCGGCGCCCTTGCCGCCAGCGGTCGCGACCTTCATCACCACGCAGACCGGCGCGCCGGTCGACGGCCGCGCAGGCGACTGGAGCGACGACGAGGTGGCCGTGTCGCTACCGCGGCCCGGTGGCGACGGCTGGGTGAGCATCGACCGGGAAACCGGCGAGATCCAATACGAAACCACCGACCGCGGCTGGCTCGCTTACGTGAACGACCTGCACAAGGGCCGCAACACCGGCCCGGTGTGGAGCTGGTTCATCGATGTGTTCGCCCTGGCCTGCGTCGTCTTCGCGCTCACCGGCCTGCTGCTGCTTCAGATGCACGCCGGCCAGCGCCGCATGACCTGGCCGATGGTCGCCCTCGGTCTTGTGCTCCCGGTCGTCGTCGCCCTCCTTTTCATCCACTGACGGATCCGCCATGCGTCGTCTCGTTCCGCTCGCCCTTTGCCTTGCCGCGACACTTCCCGCCGCTGCCGCCGACCTGAACCTCACCGTGGAAATTCCCGCGCTGAAGGTGGCCGAATACCACCGCCCCTATGTGGCCGTGTGGGTCGAACGCGACGACCACAGCGTCGCCGCCAATCTGGCGGTCTGGTACGACATGAAGAAAGCCGATGGCGAAGGCAGCAAATGGCTGAAGGACATGCGCCAGTGGTGGCGCCGCAGTGGCCGCGACCAGACCATGCCGATCGACGGTGTGTCGGGTGCAACGCGTCCGGCTGGCCAGCACCAGCTGCGTTTCACCGACGGCAAGCCGCCGCTGGGCGCGCTTGCACCGGGCCATTACGAACTGGTCGTTGAAGCCGCGCGCGAGGTCGGCGGCCGCGAGGCGCAGCGCATCGCCTTCGACTGGCCGGCGAAAACCCCAACGCACCTGTCCGCCAAGGGCAGTGACGAACTCGGCCAGATCACGCTCGACCTCAATCCGTAACCGGAGTCATCCATGAAGCACGCATTCGTTCGCGCCGTACTCTGCGCCGCCCTGGTCCTGCCGTTCGCCGCCCATGCCCACAAGATGTGGATGGTGCCGTCGGCTACCGTCATCTCGGGCGATGACGCCTGGGTGACCGTGGATGCCGCCGTGTCCAACGACCTCTACTACCCGGATCATTTCCCGGCCCAGCTCGACCAACTCGTCATCACCGCGCCGGACGGCACGACGGTGAAGCCCGAGAACGCCGCTACCGGCAAGTACCGCAGCACCTTCGATCTGGCTGTACCGCAGAAGGGCACGTATCGACTGGCGCTGGTCAACCAGGGCCTGTTCGCGAACTACGAAGTCGATGGCCAGAAGAAGCGCTGGCGCGGCAAGGCGGATGAACTGAAGACCGCCATTCCTGCGAATGCGAAGAACGTGCAGGTCAGCGAGATGTCGTCGCGCGTGGAAACCTTCGTCACCCAGGGCACGCCCAGCGATGGTGCGTTGAAGCCGACCAACAAGGGCCTCGAACTCGTTCCGGTGACGAAGCCGAACGACCTCATGGCTGGCGAGAAGGCGACCTTCCAGCTCCTGCTCGACGGTAAGCCGGCCGCTAACGTCAAGGTCGTCGCGATCAACGGTGCGACGCGCTACCGCAATGCGCAGGACGAGATGGACACGAACACCGACAAGGACGGCAAGTTCTCCTTCACCTGGCCGACCGCCGGCATGTACTGGGTCAATGCGTCCAGCGAAGACGACAAGGCCTCGGTGAAGGAAGCCAAGCAGCGCCGGCTGGGCTACACGGCGACGCTCGAAGTGCTGCCGCAGTAAGCCGCATGCATCGCACCGCGAAAGGATGGTTGCTCGTCGTGCTCCTGGTTTCGGGGACGGCGTCCGGCAAGGACGTCCGCCGCTTCGAAGGCGAGACGATGGGCACGACCTGGTCGGTCAATGCCGTGATGCCTGATGGTTCGGATGACCGGGCCATCGAGACCGGCATCCAGGCCGAGGTCGATCGTGTCGTCGCGCAGATGAGCACTTACGACGTGGACTCGGAGCTGAGCCGGTTCAACCGCGCACCGGCGGGTACGTGGCAGTCCCTGCCGCCGGAGTTCTACAGCGTCCTGCGCTATGCGCTGGACCTGGCGAAATCCTCCGGCGGTGCCTACGACCCGACGGTCGGGCCGCTGGTGAATCTCTGGGGATTCGGACCGGACAAGCGACCGCGCGAGGCACCCGATGCGGCGGCGATCGCCGCCGCCAGGGCGCGCGTCGGCTGGGCGAAGATTCGTCTCGACGATGCCGGTCACCGGGCGTTCCAGCCCGGCGGCGTGTATCTCGATCTCTCGTCCGTGGCCAAGGGGTTCGGCGTGGACCAGGTGGCCCATTACCTCGATCGCGCCGGCGTGCATGCTTATCTGGTGGAGGTCGGTGGCGAGCTTCGCGGTCGCGGACACAAGCCCGACGGTTCGCCCTGGCATGTCGGGATCGAGCGTCCCGGTGCAGCGGCGGGGGCGGTCGACAATCCGGACGAAGTCGAACGGATCGTGTCGCTGACCGACCGGGCCATCGCCACCTCGGGTGACTACCGTCATTTCTTCGAAAGTGGCGGAACGTTCTTCTCGCACCACATCGATCCCCGCACGGGCTACCCGGTGTCCCATCGTGTCGCCTCGGTCAGCGTGATCGCGGTGGACTGCATGCTCGCCGATCCGCTCGGTACCACGCTCACCGTGCTCGGCCCTGACGAAGGCATGGCATACGCGAAGCAGCACGGCATCGCCGCGCTCTTCATCCTGTACAACGACGATGGCACGTTCAGCGAGCTGGTGTCGCCGGCATTCACGGCGGCGCTCGAGCCGTGAAGGCGACCGTCGGCCAGATGATCATCGGCGGACTCCTGTTCGCCGCCGTCGTGTGGTTCGCCAGGATGCACGACTTTTCCGGTGTGCATCCCAGTTCGCTGCCGCGCGCCGGCTGGGCAGGTGCGCTCGGCGTGGCGTGGGTGGCGATGACCGCGTTGCTGGCGCGGGATAAGCGTGACAGCGTCGCGACAGCCGACGCGGCAGTCGCGACGCCGCCGGACGCGATCCTGGTCATCCATGCATCGCAGACGGGATTCGCCAGCGACGTCGCCGTGCGCACCGCCGAACTGCTGCCAGCGGCGGTCGTGTCGTCGATCTGCGCGACATAGGTGCGTTGACATCAGCCATGCTGACCAAGGCCACGCGTGCGCTGTTCATCGTCAGCACGACGGGCGAGGGTGACGCGCCCGACATGGCCACGGGTTTTCGCCGCGCGACGATGGTCTCGCCGTTGACCCTTCGTGGGCTGGCCTACGGTGTGCTCGCCCTGGGCGATCGCGACTACGAGGATTTCTGCGCCTTCGGGCACGACCTGGAACGCTGGCTCCACGCCAGTGGCGCCTCGCCGTTGTTCGATCTGGTCGAAGTGGACAATGGCGACGAGGGGGCGCTGCGGCACTGGCAGCATCACGTCGCCCAACTATCGGGCGTGAAGACGCAGCCGGACTGGTCGCGCCCCGCCTACCAGCCCTGGCGATTGCTCGAACGTCGGCTGCTCAATCCCGGTAGCGTGGGCGGTCCGTGTTTCCATCTGGCGCTCGCGCCGGAGGACGCGGCGCCACTGAACTGGCAGGCCGGCGATATCGTCGAGATCGGTCCGCGTCCCGCGAATGGTGAAGCCGCGACGTTGCCGCACCGCGAATACTCGATCGCCTCCTTGCCCTCCGACGGTGCCTTGCATCTCGTCGTGCGCCAGATGCGTGCGGAGGATGGCACGCTCGGGCTCGGTTCCGGCTGGCTGACGGAGTACGCCGCCGTCGGCGGCACGATCGATGTGCGTGTGCGCCGCAACGAGAATTTCCACGCGCCTATCGACGATCGTCCCGTCCTTTTCATCGGCAACGGTACCGGCATTGCCGGCCTGCGCGCGCTGATCAAGGCACGCATGGCGCAGGCTCACATGCGCAACTGGCTCGTCTTCGGCGAACGTCACGCCGAGGCCGATCGCCTGCACGTGGACGAGCTCCTTCAGTGGCAGCAGACCGGTGGCATCGAGCGCATCGACCTCGTCTGGTCACGGCAGTCACGAGGCTCGCGGTACGTGCAGGATCGCCTGCGCGCCGTGGCCGATGACGTGCGCCGCTATGTAGCCGACGGTGCAAGCGTCTACGTCTGCGGCAGCCTCGCCGGCATGGCACCGGGCGTGGATGCCGCCTTGCGCCACATCCTCGGCGACACGCGCGTGGACGAACTCGCCGCGGCGGGTCGCTATCGTCGCGACGTGTACTGAAACCGGGCAGGAAGACCTGTGGGAGCCGCTTCAGCGGCGAAAAGCCAACGAAGCGGAGATGCCGTCAAACAACGACGAGTCGCACCTTCCCGCCGAAAACCCCGTCGACACGCAACGCCGTCAGATCCGTCACCCACTCGACGTTCTCTGGAATCTCTTCCGGATGGTCGCCCGCGATGGCGATGACGCGCGCACCGGCGGCGAGTCCGGCATCGATGCCGGCTTTGGCGTCCTCGAAGACCAGGCTGTCTTTCGGATCGGCGTGCAGGCGCTTCGCACCGAGCAGATAGCCCTCGGGATCCGGCTTGCCGTCGGTGACGATTTCACCGGTGACCATGAGCGGCGGCGGGACGATGCCAGCAGCGCCGAGGCGTGCTTTCGCCAGTACCGTGTCGGCCGAGGTGACGATGGTCCACGCTGAAGGCGGTAGCGCCGCGAGCAGGGCATGGGCGCCGGGAATCGGCACGATACCGTCGAGGTCCTCGACCTCTTCGCGATACAGACGCTCGAACACCGCGTCGACGTCCATGCCGGGCTTCGCGAACATCTTCACCGAGTCCATCATGCGCACGCCGTGCAGTCGCGGAAGCACGACGTGCCAGTCGATGCCGTTCTCGTCGCACCAGCGTTTCCAGATCTTTTCGACGACGACGCGCGAGTCGATCAGCGTGCCATCCATATCGAACAGTAGTGCACTGGCCTCGATGACCGTGCCCGATTCAAGTTGCATGACGCCTCCGGGAGGGGAAAGACATGACACGTGGGGACGTGTGAAGGCCTTCACCATACCGGAGGGCGTCGATCCCGTCAGCGGGAGGTCTGGGCGACGTGGTTGCGAATGGACTCGGCGAGGATGTCGTTCACCTCCTTCGTGGCCTTGCGTGCAGCCTCGGCCTGGCGACGGCCCCACTCGGCCTGGACCTTGCCTTGCTCGGCACGCTGTTGCCCGATCTGCGCCATCTTCTGCGCGATCGCCGACTGTTCGCGAGCAATGGCATCGTGGCCCGCGGCGAAGGCGCCGGGGTCGCGGGGCCGGGAAGGATCGCTCTCCCGGACGGCGAGTTCTGCCTGGCGGGCACCGAGCTTGGCCATCTGTTCGTTGAGCATGGCTTGCTGGCCATCGAGCGTGGCCTGCTTGTCCGCACTCATGGCGGCCATGTCGGCAGGCTGCGCACTGCGGGCCAGGGCGCTGGTGATGCGCTTCACATAGGCGGGATCGCGAAGCGTCCATGCCTGGTCGCCGTTGCGGAACCACACATAGTCTTTCGAGCCGTTGCGCTGCAGCTCGGCGCGGCGGATGTCGTGGTTGCTGCCATTGATCACGCTGACGTCGTCGCCGAAGAAGACCAGGGCGTGCGACGGCTGTCCCCCGCGGATGTCGACGGCTTCCACGGCGGGTGTGGGCGGCACGGGCGGAGGCGGTAACGGTTCCGCGTACGCCGCCGCGTCGAGCGCTGGTTCCGCGGGTGTGGACGGCGGGGCGGGCTGCGGTGGCGAGGCGGGAGCCGGCGGCGCCGCAGGCGCTACGGGCCCGACCGGTGCGGCAGGTGCCGCGGGTGCCGCGGGCGTCACCGAGGCGTAGGCGACCGGGCGTTTGCTGCCGTTATCGGCGGCAACCACGCGCCATGGCATCACGCCGATAGCGGCAATGGCGAGGACGAGTGAGACGGTGAGTACACGCGGCGGCGCTTCAGTGGCTTGACCTAGCATGTCGAGTCTCCTTTTCAGGTTCTGGAAGGTGGGCGAGGCGCCGGGCAGGGCGTGGTGGGGATGCGGTGCGACACCGAGACGGAGCAGCAGGCGTCCATACGTCTTCGGCGCCTGTCGGCCGCGCGATAGGACCAGGGCATCGCAGGCCGCCTCCCGGCACAGGGCGTACTCGCGGACGGCGAAGTGAACCAGTGGGTGAAAGAAGAACAGCGTGCGTGCGACGGCCGGTATCCAGCCGAGCACGAGATCGCCGCGGCGGACGTGCGCCAACTCGTGCATGAGGGCCATGTCGAGGTCGTCGTCGCCGAGACGATCTTCCAATGGCAACAGGATGGTCGGGCGCCAAAGACCGATGACTTGCGGCGATTCGACTTCGTCGGATACGGCGAGGCGCGGCGAACGACGCAAGCCGAGCTCCCGTGCGCGGCGTGCGCAGAGTGTGTCGACGCGTACGTCGTCGTGCGGCATGGCGCGGCGGGCTACGCCGTGGAGGCGACGCCAACGGATGGCGGCGACGGCACACTGGGCGAGGACGGCGACCAGCCAGAGTCCCAGCAGGGCGTACGTCCACGAGAACGACCAGCCCGTGTCCACGGAACCCGCGACCGCGCCGGTATCGCCCAGGGCCGTCATGGTCATCACGGGTGCCGGATCGGTGGCGGGAAGCAGGGGTACGCCGAGTACGGTGGGGCAGGCGATGCCGACGATCAGCTGTGCACCGAGCAGCCACCACAGCGTGCTGCGTGCCGCGGCCGAGAGCGAAGGCACGGCGCGGCAGGCAAGATAGACAAGCGTGGCAAGCAGGAGTGCCTGCACGGAGGCGTGCGCAAGACGGGAAAGCAGGGTGTCGAGAAAGGCGTCCATCTCAGCGACCCTTCCGGCGCGACTGCAACGTATCGACCAAGGCCTCGAGCTCGGCGAGTTCGGTATCGCTCACCTGGCCGCGTTCGGACATCCAGGCGACGAAGGGCGAGACGGAGCCCTGCAAGGTTTTTTCGACGAATCGCGCCACCGCGCCCGTCATGACCTCGCCCGACTCGTTCGTGGCGCTGTAACGAAACATGCCGTCGATCTTGCGGCGTCCGAGATAGCCCTTCGCGCGGAGTCGCTCCATCATCGTCAATACCGTCGACCGCGCCAGGCCGCGCGCTTCGCCATAGCCGGCGCAGACCTCGGCCACCGTGCTTTTCGGCGACTCGCCGATGTACTGCAGTAGCGCGAGTTCCTGGTCGCCGATGGTCTTCTTGCTCATGCCGCGCACTCCTGACTACACATGTAGGCAGCGTGCACCTGACGACAGCTGTAGTCAACCATGACCTTCGGCAGGGGCATGAAAAAAGCCCCCGCCTTGCGGCAGGGGCTTTCGGGTACCTCGTCGATCGCGGCGGCTCAAGCCACCGCGGAAAGATCAGGCGGCCGCGTCCTTGAGCTTCTTGAGCGGACGGACCTTGACCTTGACCGAGGCGGGCTTGGCTGCGAACCAGCGCTCTTCACCCGTGAACGGATCCTTGCCCTTGCGCTTCGGCTTGGCAGCGACGGCAACGGAGGTGATCTTCAGCAGGCCGGGCAGCGTGAACGTACCGGCGCCCTTCTTGTGTACCGACGCGGAGATCGCGCCTTCGAGCGAAGCCAGCACGGCCTTCACGCTCTTGCTGTCAATGCCGCTCTGCTCGACGATGTGCGAGACGAGCGTGGACTTCGAAAGCGGATCCTTGATCGGCTTGAGCGCGGCCGGGGCCTTTGCAGCCTTCACGGCAGCCTTGGCAGGAGCCTTGGCAGCCTTCTTCGCCGCCGTTTTTTTGGTCGTGGCCATGGTTATCCTTGTCACTGAATCGAATGAGGCGGCCTTTCCGGCCGGTGCCCAGCGGGCGACTCACTCTAGCGTTGCTTTGGTCCGCTGAAAATAGGGTTTGCAAAGATTTTTTGCATTTGGGAGCCTTTTTTTCAGGGTCCGGGTGATGCAGTGCGGAAAAACGGCCGTTCAGATGCCTGCATACCACTCGTAACCGTTGTCTTCCCAGTAGCCGCCGTTGCCGTCGCCGATGTCCGCGAACGATGCGACCAGTTCGATGCGCCGGATGTATTTCGCCTGTTTGTAGCCTAGCTGGCGCTCGACGCGCAGACGTAGCGGCGCGCCATTTGCGATGGGCAGGGCCGCGCCGTTCAAGCCATAGGCAAGCAACGTCTGCGGATGACGAGCCTCGTCGAGGTCCACGCTCTCGTAATAAGGCGTGTCCTCTTCCATGTCGTCGAAACAATGGAAAACCACATAGCGCGCTTCGGATCCGGGCTTGACGCGGTCCAGTACGGCGGCAAGAGGCGTGCCCGTCCACTTTCCGATGGCGCTCCAGCCCTCGACACAGTCGTGGCGCGTGATCTGGGTGCGCGCCGCCATGGCCTTGAGCTCGTCAATGGAGAAGCGGGAAGGTGTTTCGACCAGTCCGTCGACCTCGAGGCGGTAATCGGCGAATCCGCCTTTCATCAACCCCTGGTAAAGGGGCGTATCGGGCATGAGCGTGCCGTTCGGCTTGAACACCGCGGATATGTCTGCCTCGGTGTACTCGCGAGCAAGGGCCTGGGAGGGCGACAGGAAGCGTTGCACGCGCCGGTTCACGACCTCCGCGCTTTCCAGGATTCGGGAGCCGGTTTCGCTCTGCGATATCCGGTCACAACCGGCGAGCGCGGCGCCGCCCAGTGCAAGAAGCGTCGTGCGCAGGAAGCCGCGACGGTCATTCATGAGGCTGTTTCCCCGGGCGATCGTGACGAATGCGATACCAGCCGGTAATCATGCCGCGAAGCTGGTTGAGGGGGCCGCTGATCAGCACCTCGATCACATGGACCAGGACAAAGAGGACGAATCCCATCGCGATGATGAAATGGATCGAGCGTGCGGACTGCCGGCCGCCGACAGCCTCGAGTAGTCCGTCGAGCACGGCATCCATGCGCGGCGACATCAGGATACCCATCAGGACGATGCCGCCGCCGAAGGCGAAAATGGCCACCAGGTAAGCCAGGCGCTGGAGGATGTTGTAGCGCAGCGCCTCCTCGCCTTCGGGATGGCGGAGGCGCAGATGGTCGACGATCGATCGGCCCAGGCCTCGCCAGTCGCGTCGGTCCGGCACGAGATCGCGGGAGAGATGTCGGCTGGCCAGTGACCAGCCGACATAAGCGAGGCCATTGAGGACGAACAGCCAGGCAAAGAAGAAGTGCCAGCGGCGGCCCATCGAAAGCCATCCCGCGCCGGGAATCGTCGCCCAGGAGGGAAAGCCGCGCGCGGCCCATTGGCCATCCACTTTCGACGCGCCCAGGACACCGGTGGTATCGATCGCATGGTCGCCCAGGACGGTCATGCCCCGCACGTTGCCCATGGCGTCCTGGCCGCCGCGCAACGATAGCCACGCCTTGCCGGGATCGGAGCGGTTTCCCCAGTAGAGCGACGGATGCGCGTTGAAAATCTGCAGTCCGCTACCTAGCAGGACGCACAGGCACACGACATTGATCCAATGCATCACGCGCACCGGCCAGCGATGTCGATAAACGAGGCGCGTAGTCATGAGATGCGTTACACCATACCGGCGAGCACCTTGTCCAGTGTCAGCGGGTAGTCGCGAATCCTTACGCCGCAGGCGTTGTACACCGCATTGGCGATCGATGCCCCCGCGCCGGAAATGCCCACTTCGCCCAGTCCCTTGATCTTCAGCGGATTGGCCTTGTCATCCAGCTCGGGGAGGAAGACGGCCTCCATGGGGCCGATATCCGCATTCACCGGCACGTGGTACTCGGCCAGATCGTGGTTGACGAACGCGCCGTAACGCGGATCCAGGACCATTTCCTCCGACAGGGCCGAACCGACACCGAAGATCATGCCGCCCAGGGCCTGCGAGCGGGCCGTCTTGGCATTGAGGATACGGCCGGCAGCGAACACGCCGAGCATGCGGCGCAGGCGAATCTCGCCGGTATCCATGTCGACGCCGACCTCGGCGAAGAAAGCGCCGTAGGAGTTCTGGTTGTAGTTCGTGCTATTGCTGCCCGGTTCGATCGCGCCGTCGGCCGTCACACCATCCTCACCGGCGAGGGCCACGTAGCTCACGCGCTTGCGGCCATCGGTGACATGGCCATCCTCGAAGCGCGCCTGCGCCGGGTCGATGCCGGCGGACCGGCAAAGCTTGCTGCGCAGCTGCATGCAGGCATCGTAGAGACCCGAGCCCGCGCTCGCTGCGCCGAACGAGCCGCCAGACCCCGGGGTCTCGGGAAAATCCGAATCACCCAGGAGGATAGTGACGCGCCCCATCGGCAAGCCGAGGAGGTCGGCGGCGACCTGTGTGAAAACCGTATAGGAGCCCGTACCGATATCGGTCATCGCCATGCGGGCGGTGAGCCTGCCGGACGGGTCGAGGCGTACGTTCGCCTTGGACGCCTGCAGCATGTTGCCGCGGACGGCGGACGACATGCCGATCCCGATGTACCAGCGTCCATCGCGCACCTGACGCGGTTGGGCGATGCGCTTGTCCCAGCCGAAGCGTCGTGCCCCTTCGCGCATGCACTCCACCACCTGGCGCGAGGAAAACGGCACACCCAGTTCGGGGTCGACCGCGGGCTCGTTGCGGATGCGTAGCTCGATCGGATCGATGTCCAGCTGAACAGCCAGCTCATCCATCGCGCCTTCGAGTGCAAGCAAGCCGACCGCTTCGCCCGGTGCGCGCATGGAGATGGCCGGCGGCAGGTCGAGATCGACCTGCCGATGGGTGTTCAGGCGGTTGTCGCCCGCGTAGCGCGAGCGGGTCCCCAGGACGGTCGGTTCGAACTCGTCATTGCCCGGTTCGTTGCCCGACCAGGCCTCATGCGCTTCCGCAAGGATGCGGCCCTGGGCATCGGTGCCCAGGCGCACGCGCTGGATGGTATTGGTGCGATGACCGACGACGTGGAACAACTGTTGCCGGGTGAGTGCCAGCTTGACCCTCAGGCCGGTGGCCCTGGCGGCGAGCGCCGCCAGCACCGCATCCGGCTGGACGTCGAGCTTGCTGCCGAAGCCGCCGCCGATATAGGCGGAGAGAAGACGAACCTTTTCCGGCGCGACCCCGAACGTGGCAGCGAGTGCCTTGCGACCCGGCGTAGGCATCTGGTTGGACGTCTCCACGGTCAGGCGGTCTTCGTTCCAGGCGGCGACGGTCGCGTGGGGCTCCATGGCGGCGTGAAACTGGAAAGGCGTCGTGTAGACCACGTCGAGCTGGTGCGGCGCGGACGCGTAGGCGTCGTCGAAATCACCTTTCTCCGTATCCGCCTTGGCGAAGGAGAGATCCTCGGGCTTGCGTGCGCCCGCCTTGCCGGCAGCGAGGTCGAAGCGGCCCGGTGTGGCGTCGTATTCGGGGCGAACCAGCGAGGCGGCGTGGCGGGCCTGCTCGTAGGAGCGCGCGATCACGAGCGCCACCGGCTGGCCGTAATGCCTGACCTTGTCGCCGACGAGTTGCGGGATCGCGTCATCGGATGACGTGTCCTGCTTTGGCGCATTTTTCGCAGTCAGGACGTCGATCACACCGGGAGCGTGCCGCGCGGCCGTGTCGTCGATGCGCAGGATCCGACCCGGGGCGATGGTCGCCAGCACGGGGAACGCGTATGCCACGTTGCCGACCCCGCCATGTTCCGCGGCATAGGCGACCTTGCCCTGGACCTTCAGCGGCCCATCCACGCGATCGATCGGCTTTCCGGTGAATCCGTCCGGCAAATCGTCGAGCGGCGTGTGTCCCACGACCGTATCCATGCGAATGGTCATGCTGTCGTCCTCCCGCTCGCTTCGACCAGGACCGCGCCCAACGTGCGTCGAGCCAACCTGATCTTGAAGTCGTTGTGCCCATGACCACGCGCACCCGCAAGGGCGGTGTTCGCGATGGCACGCAATGACGACTCGTCGCCTGGTGTTCCCTGCAGCGCCGCTTCCAGGGCGTCATCGCGCCACGGCATGGGAGCCACGCCGCCGAAAGCGATCCGCGCGGATGCGACACCGTCGCCGTTCACCTGCACGATGGCGGCAACGGAAACCAGGGCGAAGGCGTAAGACGCGCGATCGCGCACCTTGCGATAGATCTGCCGGCCGTCCGGCGGCGGGGGCAGCGTGACGTAGGTGATCAGTTCCCCCGTGCCCAGTGCGTTTTCGACCTGCGGGGTATCGCCCGGCAACCGGTAGACATCGGCGAGCGGAAGGGCGCGCTCGCTACCGTCCGGCATGACGGTGTGAACGACGGCATCCAGCACGCGCATGGCGACGGCCATATCGGACGGATGTGTAGCGATGCACGCCTCGCTTCCGCCGATGACCGCATGCATGCGGTTGAATCCCTCGATGGCCGCGCAGCCACTACCGGGATGCCGTTTGTTGCATGGCATCGCGGTGTCGTAAAAGTAATAACAGCGCGTGCGTTGCAGCAGGTTGCCGCCGGTGGTGGCTTTGTTGCGAAGCTGGCCCGACGCCCCGGCGAGAAGGGCACGCGACAAGACGGGGTAACGCTCACGGACGCGCGGATCGGCTGCCAGGTCGCTGTTGCGGACCATGGCGCCGATCCGCAGGCCGCCGTCGGCACTGTCTTCGATCGCGTCGAGTCCCAGGCGATTGATGTCGACGAGATGCTCGGGGGTCTCGATGTCGAGCTTCATCAGGTCGAGGAGGTTGGTGCCACCGGCGATGAAGCGTGTTCGCCGGTGCGCTACGGCAGCCTGCGTGGCGTCGGCCGGTGACGTCGCGCGCTCATACGTGAACGTCTTCATGCAGCACCCTCCGCGGCATCGGCAATCGCGGCGACGATGTTCGGGTAGGCACTGCAGCGACAGAGATTGCCGCTCATGCGTTCGCGGATTTCGTCGTCGCTCAGGGAGGGCGACGAGCTCAGGTCCTGGGTCACCACGCTCGGCCATCCGGCGCGTACTTCGTCGAGCATCCCGGTGGCCGAGCACAACTGCCCCGGTGTGCAGTAGCCACACTGGAAGCCGTCGTGCCTGACGAACGATGCCTGCAACGGACTGAGTGCTTCGCCCCGGGCCAGCCCCTCCACGGTGGTGATCGTGTCGCCGTCGTGCATGACCGCCAGGGTCAGGCAAGCGTTGATCCGGCGCCCTTCGACCAGCACGGTGCATGCACCGCATTGGCCGTGGTCGCAGCCTTTCTTCGAGCCGGTAAAGCCCAGGTGCTCGCGCAGCGCGTCGAGCAGGGTGACACGTGGATCGATGTCGAGTTCGTGGTCCCTGCCGTTTATACGCAGTCGCGCCTTGACGGTATCGACACCGGGCACGCGTTCGGCGAGGTGATGCATGACGCCACCGGACATCGTGTCGTGTCGGGCCGCGCTGGTAGGGGATCGCAGGGGGTTTGGCGGCATGCCGTTCTCCGTGGGTGGGCGGCGCGATGCGTCGCTGCCTGGGGCTCCACGGTTGTAAGCATTGCGGCGTGAACGGGGCGGGGCGGCTGGTCCGGCTGGACTTGCCATTCCGTTTACATCGGCCCGCGGCCCCGGTCGACGCGTCCCGTTGCGATGGCGCGCGCGAGATCCTCTTCCGTGTCCAGATCGTCGGCGAAAGCCTCGGCACGAACGGTCGCGGGCAAGGTGTCCTGCCATAACGCGCGAAAGCCCATGTCACCCTGAAGCGTCGTGGCCTGCCGCAATGTCGCCGCTCGCAGGACCGCCGGTACGCCCATGGCATCGCCGTAGGCCGTGACGGTGTCGCGCGCGCCGTCGTGTGCTGCCAGGAGACGCCAGAGGTGGGCCTCATCGAGGGCAGGCTGGTCGATCACCACGATCAGGACCGGGTCCGTTCGTCCCGCCAGTGCATCGGCGGCAGCCCGGATCGACGAGGCCATGCCCGTCGCCCAGTCCGGATTGAAGACGGCCTGCGCGCCCGTTAGCTGGCCGCACATCCGTTCGGCGTGCGCGCCCAGGATGCCGACGGTCCGCCCGGGTCGGGTTGCCGCGACGATCCTTGACGCCCGTGCGATCAGCGTCTCGCCGGCGATGGTCAGGAGCTGCTTGGGCTGGCCCAGTCGCTGGCTTCCGCCTGCGGCAAGGATGACCGCGTCGTGGCCACCGGTCACGGCAGTCGCGCGCGGTCGCGCTGGCAGACCTGGGCCAGGATGGAGAGCGCGATGCCATGGGGCGTCTGCGCGCCGATCGGCAATCCCGCCGGCAGGTGAAGCTTCTGCAGTTCGTCATCGTCGACGCCGTCGTCCCTGAGGCGTTCGACGCGTGCCCCGATCTTGTTGCGACTGCCGAGGATGCCTACCGCGAAGGCGTCGGAATGCAGGGCATGCGTCGCCACGGCGTGGTCGACCTCCGCGTCGTGGCTCAGTGAGTAGACGGCGGTGCGATCGTCAAGCAGGAGATCGGCCAGGGCGGCAGGCAGGCTGCGCGAGTCGTAGCCGGCCAGCGGTACCCCCGCAGGCGGCTCGAGCGGACCGTGCGGACGCAGCAGGACCACCTCGACGCCGAGCAACGGAGCGAGGTGGGCGACCGCGAGGGTGACGGGGTCGCCGCCGACCGCGACCAGTCGCAAGGGTGGGCGCTGGATACGGGCGTAATGCCTGTCGTCGGCCGGTCCGATCGCCTCGACGATGTCCCAGGCGCCGGTGTCGCGGTCCGTCAGCACGGTGACCGTGCGCCGCTCGCGGCGGGCGACGGTCAGCGTATTGACGTACCGGGAGGGCTCCACGAGTTCACGAACGAAGATGCCGATGCGGCCGCCGCAGCTAAGCTGGATGTCCAGTACCGGGCTGCCGACCCCGTAGTCCAGGAGGCGCGGGCGGCCTTCGGCGATCGCCATGGCGGCTTCCTCGGCCACCGCCGCCTCGACGCAGCCGCCCGACACATAACCGGCAACCCGTCCGTCCGCGGCGATCGCCATTTCGCTATGCAGCGGGCGTGGGGATGGCCCATCGATACTCACCAGCGTCGCCAGGGCGACGCGGCCCTCGTGGGCGTACTCGCGCAGGGAGGGCAGCAGGTCCTCGACCAGCGCATAGTCCGGCCAGGCCGGCCAGGCTGGCACAACCGAAGGGTTCAAGGCGTTCATGGCCGAAGTCTGGCACGATTGCATGTGAAGGGCCCGGCGGGACCGGTTACACCCCGCTTACGCGCATTGTGCTTTCCTGAGGCGACATGTCCCCACTCATCGACCGTCACGGACGTACCAAGCGCAAGCTGCGGATATCGCTCACCGATCGCTGCAATTTCCGCTGTACCTACTGTATGCCCGAGCATCCCGACTGGCTGCCGAAGGCCAGCCTGCTGGCGCGCCACGAAGTCGTGCGCCTCGCCGGCCTGTTCGTGGACCAGGGCATCGACCAGATCCGCCTGACGGGCGGCGAACCGTTGCTGCGTCACGACCTGCTGGAATGCGTGCAGGACATCGCCGCGCTCCGCGAGCGTGGGCTTCGTCGCTTGTCGATGACCACCAATGCCTCCCGTATCGCGCCGAAAGCTCGCGAACTGGTCATGGCGGGGATCGACGATTTCAACGTCAGCCTCGACACGGTCGACCCGGAGACGTTCCGTCGCCTCACCCTGCGCGAGATCGCACCGGTATTCGACGGCATCGACGCGCTCGTCGCTGCGGGGGCCAACGTCAAGCTCAACGCCGTCGTCATCCGTGGCGACAACGAGAAGGACATCGTTCCACTCCTGGAATGGGCCATGGCCAGGAAGCTTCCCCTCCGATACATCGAATACATGCCCCTGGACGCTCCCGGACACTGGAAACGCGATGCCGTGGTATCCGAAGCGGACATGCTGGCGGCGATCCGCGAGCGGCACGTCGTGGACGTGCAGCCGCGCGGGCACGATCCGGCCACACCCTATCTCGTCGATGGCCATTACCCGCTCGGCATCATTTCGACCGTCTCCAATCCGTTCTGCTCGACCTGCGATCGCCTGAGGATCACCGCGACGGGCGAGCTGTTCACCTGCCTGTTCTCACCGATCGGCACGCCGCTGGGTGCGCGCATGCGTGATGGCGTCGCCGACGACGTGCTTGCCGAACAGGCGCGTCGGGCGGTCTGGCTGAAGGATGCGGGTTACGCGTCGCGGCCCGGTCCCGTGGACAGGCCGTTGACCATGCATGCGATGGGCGGATGAACCCTTTTTCGGATACCCCATGACACCGATCGTCTTCGAACTTTTCGCCTCGCTGGAAGGCCTGGCCGGCACCCGTACCTGCGAGATCGATGCGGGCGGCGACATTTGCACGGTCGGCGACGCGCTCGCCCTGCTGGCCCGCGAACACCCGAAGCTGGCCTCCGCGCTGGAGCGCTGCGCCTGCGCCTCGGGCGACGCCATCGTGCGCCGGGCGGACCCGCTTCCCGCCGATCGACGGATCGCCGTGCTGCCACCTGTGGCGGGAGGCTGAGCATGGAACGCGCGGTACTTTCCCATGATCCGGTGAGCGTGGAGCCCTTGCTGGAGCTGGACGCCCATCCGGAGTGCGGTGGCCTGGCGCTTTTTGTCGGCACGGTGCGCGATCACCACGAAGGGCGTTCGGTGCGGCATTTGAAGTACACGGCACACGAGCCCCTCGCGGAAAAAATCATTCGTGACGTCGAGGCGGCGACGCGCGAAAAATACGGTGTTCCCTACGTGCGCGTCGTGCATCGTCTGGGTGACCTGTCGATCGGCGATGTCGCCATCGTCTGCGTGGTTCGTGCGCCGCACCGTGCCGAAGCCTTCGACGCGTGCCGCTATGCGGTCGACGCGGTGAAGCACGGCGCGCCGATCTGGAAGGAAGAGTTCTATACCGACGGCAGCAGCGCGTTCGTCGAAGGGTGTTGCATCCGCGACGACCTCGACGAAACGCCGCCGCCTTCGCATCGCCACCACTCGCATACGAGCCACGGATGAAAGACGTCAGCCAGAAGCCGGATTCCCTGCGTGTCGCCCGCGCCACCGCCACACTGCACGCGCCGGCCCACTGCATCGAATTACTGCGCAGCGGCGATACCGAGAAGGGCGATCCGCTCAAGACCGCACGCGTTGCCGGCATTCTCGCCGCCAAGCGAACGGATGAACTCATTCCGCTGTGTCACCCCTTGCCGATTCACCGTGCCGAGGTGACCTATGAACTGGCCGACACCTCGGTGCGGGTCATCGCGGAAGTGCAGACCATCGGCCCCACGGGCGTCGAGATGGAAGCGCTGACCGCCGCCAGCCTGGCTGCACTCACGCTCTACGACATGCTCAAGCCCTACGCCGAGCCTGATGAGCTGCACATCGAAGACTGCCGACTCGAGCGCAAGACGGGCGGTAAATCTCACTACAAGCGGCGCCTGTCCGTGCCGCGCAGTGCTGCGGTCGTCGTCCTGTCCGACACGGTGGCGAGCGGCGCCAAGCCCGACACGGCGGGCGTCTGGGTGCGCGACGCGCTGATCGCGGCCAACTTCGGACACGTCGAATACGCAGTGATCCCCGACGACGCGGCGGTACTGGGTGAGCTGCTCGGTTCCCTCATCGCGGCCGACACCGCCATGATCATCACCGTGGGAGGCACCGGTCTGGGTCCTCATGACATCACCGTCGACACGGTTGGCCCCATGCTCGATGTGGAGATCCCGGGGATCATGGAGACCGCGCGTGCCTTCGGGCAGCAACGCATGCCGTTCGCCATGCTCTCACGCGGCGTGGCGGGCTACGTTCGCGACAGCTTGATCCTCACGTTCCCTGGAAGTCGGGGCGGCGCCAGCGAGTCGCTGGCCGCGACCTTGCCGGGGTTGATCCATCTGCTGGAAACCGGTCGGCCCGGTGGACAGCATCCCGGCGGTTATGGCGAGGCGCATTGACATGGCCCTGCTGCCGATCGAGGAAACCTTTGCGCGCTATCGCCAATGGGTCGGCCGTCTGCCGACGCATCGTCTGCCTGTGGAGCTCGCCCTTGGCGCCGTGCTGGCTGAAGCGGCCGCGGCGCGCATCGCGCTGCCACGGTTCACCCAGAGCGCGGTCGACGGCTACGCGCTCCTCGCCGCTGATGGGCAGGCACCGCGAACGCTGATCGGTACGGCGGCCGCCGGTGAACCCTCGGGCGTCACCGTGGGTCCGGGGCAGGCCGTTCGTATCCTGACCGGGGGCGTGGTGCCCGAAGGCGCGGATGCCGTGGCGCGCCAGGAAATCGTCGAGCGCACGGGGACCGGCATCGTCCTGACCGAGGCGGTGCGCGTGGGTGAAGCCATTCGCCATGAAGGCGAAGAGCTGGCGTCCGGCAGCATCATCGCGAACGCCGGCCAGCGGGTGACCGCCGGCCTGGTCGCAGCCTTGGCCATGGCGGGCATCGACAGTGTCGAGGTCTACCGGCGGCCCCGTGTCGCCGTGCTCGTCACGGGCGATGAAGTGGTGCGTGCGGGCGAGCCCCTGGCGCCGGGCATGGTCTACGACGCCAACGGGCCGCTCCTGCGTTCGTGGTTCGTGGAGCATGGCTATGGCGAACCGGTCGTGGCCTATGTCCGCGACGACGAGAGCGCACTCGAAGAGGCCCTGAGCGCGGCGCTGGACAGCGCCGACCTCATCGTGACCAGTGGGGGCGTCTCCGTGGGCGACCGCGATTTCGTGCCACTGGTCGCCGATCGCCTCGGCGTACGCAAGGTGTTCTGGAAGGTGGCGCAGAAGCCCGGCAAGCCCTTGTGGTTCGGCATGCGCGAGGGCAAGGTGTTACTCGGTATGCCAGGCAATCCGGCCGCTGTCCTGGTCTGTCTGGCCGTCCATGCACGCGCCGTGCTGGGTCGCCTCGAGGGAGAGGCGGCGGATCAGCCGAAGTGGCGCCGCGGTGTCCTCAGCGCCGCCGTCGAAGCGGATCCGGAGCGTGACCGGCTGGTCCGCATGCGACTGCGCAACGAGGATGGCCTGGTCATGCTGGAAGCGCTGCCCCACCAGGACTCGCACATGCTGAGTAACCTGGCGTCGGCCCACGCCCTGGTGTGGCTACCGTCTCGCGCGGAGGCTTTCGCCCCCGGCGAGCGGGTATCGTGGACCGTGATCTGAGCGACCGCGAGGGGCTTACCAGGCTTTGACGTCCGTCACGACAACGGTGTAGTCCGACATGTCCGCCGAATAACGGAAGAGGCGGCCGAGGTCGAAGTCGACACTCTTGCCCGGCTCGATGTTGGAGGTGCCGGCCGGCCAGCCCTGCTTGCTGGCGATGACCTTACCGGTCGAATCCTTCGCGTCGATACGGATCTGCGCGGCGGCGGCTTCGGGGCACTTGTTGACCAGGTTGCCCTTCATGCTGAAGCGCGGCTGGCCCGAACCCTGCTGCACCTTCACGGCGAAGCCGTCGATGGTGAAATCCTTGGCGGCACAGGCGGCGTGGGCGGACAGCGGAGCAGCAAGGAACAGCGCGGCGGCGATGGCGATCTTCTTCATGGGTGTTACCTGTCATCGATAGGGAAAGGCTCGCACTTGGTGAGGGCGCGTAACCTTCGTATCGGCAGGATCAATTCCGACTTTAGGGCGAATTCGCCCCGAGCTTCAGACGGCGGTGGCGAACAGATCGCCGACGGGCTCGATCTCGGGCTCGAACCAGCGCTTGACCGGGGCGAAGCTGCGCCGGTGCGCCGCGCACGGGCCGAGGCGGCCCAGTGCATCCAGGTGTTCGGGCACGCCATAGCCCTTGTGCCTGGCGAAGCCATACCCCGGATGCTCGGCATCGAGGGCATGCATGTGCCGGTCGCGGCTGACCTTGGCCAGGATCGAGGCGGCGCTGATCGCCGGCTCGGTGGCGTCCCCGCCGATGACGGCGCGCGCCTCGCAGGGCAGGGTACGAGGCAGGCGGTTGCCGTCGATCAAGGCCATCTGCGGTGCGAGGGACAGTCCCATCAGGGATCGGGTCATGCCGATCATCGTCGCCTGGAAGATGTTTATCCGGTCGATCTCCTCGCGCTCGACGAAGATCACGGTCCAGGCGAGTGCACGCTCGACGATGCGGCCATAGAGCTTCTCGCGAACGTCCTCGGTCAGTTGCTTGGAGTCGTTGAGGCCGCGGATCGGCCGGGCCGGGTCGAGGATGACGGCGGCGACCACGACGGGTCCGGCGAGCGGCCCGCGGCCCGCCTCGTCCACGCCGGCGATGATGAGGTCGCGACTGAGCTGGCTGCTGACGTTGCGCTTGCGTGGCATGGGCTCAGCCTAGGCCGGACGCCCGCCGCCCGGCAAGGCGGGGGCCGCGATCAGCTCGGCGATGGCATCGGCCGCGTGATCCGCCGCGCGACCTTCCAGGCCGCCACGCAGCTCCTGATGCAGGTATTCGAACGCGGCGACGACGGCGCCACGACGCTCGCTGTCACCGAGCAGGGCGAGGGTGGCCTCGCCGAGGGTCTCCGCCGTGCAGTCGTCCTGCATGAATTCCGGCACGAGCAGCCGGCGGCCCAGGCCGCAGGCGCGAGCGAGGATGTTCGGCAGGCTGTAGACATCGGTCTTGAGCATGCGCAGTGCCTTCGCAATGCGATAGCTGGTCGGCGAGACGCGGTAGCCCACGACCATCGGCCGCTTGGCAAGCATGGCCTCGAGCGTGGCCGTGCCGGAGGCCAGCAAGACCACATCGGCCGCGAGCATGGCATCGTGGGCGCGGCCGTCCGTCAGCAGGGGCGGCGTGCCGGGGAAGTCCGCGAGCAGGGCCGTGAGCCGCGCATGGACGCGCTCGTTCGCGGCCGGGACGACGATGCGCAGGTTGGGCATCGTGGCGGCGACGCGCTTCGCCGCGGCGATGAAGATCGCGCCGATCCGGTCGATCTCGCTCGGCCGGCTACCGGGTAGCACGGCAAGGACAGGCGCATCCTGTGGCAGGCCGAGCGCGTCGCGCGGCGCGGCGCGGTCGGAAACCATCGGGAAACGATCGGCGAGCGGGTGGCCGACGAAACGTGCGTCGATGCCGTGCTTCGCGTAGATCGGCGGCTCCATCGGGAAAAGGCAGAGCACGCGGTCGGCCGAGCGGCCGATTTTTTCCGCGCGCTTCTCGCGCCATGCCCAGACGGAGGGGCTGACATAGTGGACAGTGCGCATCCCGGCGGCCTTGAGCTTGCGCTCCACGCCGAGGTTGAAATCGGGAGCATCGATGCCGACGGTGATATCGGGACGCGTGGCCAGCAGTTTGCCGAGAAGCGCCTTGCGCAGCCGGAGCAGACGCGGGAGGTGGCTGACCACCTCGGCAAATCCCATGACGGACAGCTCGCGGATATCGAACCAGGACTCGAAGCCCCGGGCGGTCATGCGAGGGCCGCCGATACCGACGAAGCGCGCCGCCGGATAGCGTGCGCGCAAGGCGTCGATGAGGTCCGCGCCGAGCTGATCGCCGGAATCCTCCCCGGCAATCAGGGCGATGGTCGGCAGGCCAGGGGAGGGTATCGTCGGCGGCATGAGGTCAGCGGGCGAGCGCGCGCTCGCTGCGGTCGAGGAACTCGAGCATCTGGCGCACGTCCTCGCTGGTTTCCGCCTGGGCCTGAAGCTGCTCACGCGCCTCGGCCAGCGGCAGGCCGGCCATGTACAGCGTGCGGTAGGCTTTCTTGATGGCGGCGATGCGCGCGGTGTCGAAGCCGCGTCGCTTCAGTCCTTCGCTGTTGATGCCGCGCGGCCGGCCGCGGGTCTCGTTGGCCATCATCACGAAGGGCGGTACGTCCGAGCCGACCAGGCAGCCCATGCCAATGAAGGCGTGGGCGCCGACCTTGCAGAACTGATGCACGCCGGAATAACCGGACATGATCGTCCAGTCGCCGATATCGGCATGCCCGGCAAGGGCGGAATAGTTGGAAAAGACCACGTTGTTGCCGACCTGGCAGTCGTGCGCGATGTGCACGTAAGCGAGCAGCCAGTTGTCGTTGCCGATGCGTGTCACGCCGCCGCCATCACCCGTTCCGCGATTGATCGTGACGAATTCGCGGATCAGGTTACGGTCGCCGATGACGACTTCGGTGCGTTCACCCTGCCATTTCTTGTCCTGCGGCGGACCGCCGATCGACGCGAACTGCGAGATGCGATTGTCGCGGCCGATCGTCGTCGGCCCTTCGATCACCACGTGTGGACCGACAGTCGTGCCCTCGCCGATGACGACGTCAGCACCGATGACGCTGAACGCGCCGATGCTGACGTCGTCAGCGATGCGCGCGGACGGATCGATCTGCGCGGTGGCATGGATCATTTATCGTTCCTCGCGGCGCACATCAGCTCGCAGGAGGCAACGGGCTTGCCGTCCACCAGGGCCCTGGCTTCGAACAGGCCCATGCCGCGAAGGAGCCGCTTGAGCGACACCTCGAGGCGCAGCTGGTCGCCCGGCGCGACGACGGACGAGAAGCGGGCGTTGTCCACCTTCACCAGGTAGAACAGCGGGCTGCCGCCCTGGCCTTCGATCTGGCTGGTCAGCTGGGTGAGCAGGCCGGCAGTCTGTGCCATGGCTTCGACGATCAGGACGCCCGGCATGACCGGATGCCCCGGGAAATGTCCCTGGAAGAACGGCTCGTTGATCGTGACGTTCTTGATCGCTGCGATGCTCTTGCCCGGATCGAGCTCGATCACCCGGTCCACCAGGAGGAACGGATAGCGGTGCGGCAGCAGCCGCTGGATATGCTCCACATCCACCGGAAGCTTCACGGCAGCGTTCGAATCGGTCATTGCCCTTTTTCCTTTTCCAGCGCCGACAGGCGGCGCGCGTACTCGTCGAGATGCTTGAAGCGCGCTGCATTGCGCCGCCACTGGCGGTTGTCCTGCAACGGTGTGCCGGACGAGTATTCGCCCGGCTCCCTGATCGATGCGGTGACCAGGCTTTTCGCCGTGATGGTAACCCGGTCGGCCAGTTCGAGGTGGCCGAGGACGCCCGCGTTGCCGCCGATGAGGCAGTAACGCCCGATCTTTGCGCTGCCGGCGACGGCGGAACAGCCGGCCATCGCCGTGTGGGCGCCAATATGCACGTTGTGCGCGATCTGGATCTGGTTGTCGAGGCGGACATCTTCCTCGAGCACGGTATCGTCCAGCGCGCCACGGTCGATGGTGGTGTTGGCGCCGATTTCGCAGTCGTCGCCGATGCGCACGCCACCCAGTTGCGGAAGCTTCACCCAGTGATCGCGGTCGAAAGCGAGGCCGAAGCCGTCCGAGCCGATCACTGCGCCGGGATGCACGAGGACGCGCTTGCCCAGCGTGACACGGATGACCAGGGTGACCCGGCCGACCAGTCGCGAGTTGGCGCCGACCACGCAGCCCGGGCCGATGGCGCAGTGCGGTCCGAGGATGGCGCCTTCCTCGATCACGGCACCCTCGTCCACCACGCAGCACGGGCCGACACTGGCCGTGGGGTGTACGCGGGCGGACGGCGAAACCACGGCGCTCGCGTGGATGCCTCGTGGCGCCGCGGCGACGCGCTCGAAGAGCGCGGCGATCTTCGCGTAGGCGACGTAGGGATCCTTGGCCACCAGGGCCGCACCCTTGCGCAAGGCCAGCGCTTCGGCGCTCAGCACGACGATGCCGGCCTGTGACTCGGCCAGTTGCGAGGTGTACTTCGGATTCGAAAGGAAGGTGAACTGGGAGGCGGTAGCCGCCGACAGGGTGCCGACACCATCCACGACCGTGGCGGGATCGCCATGGGCCTCGAGGCCGAATCGTTCAGCCAGCTCGGCCAGGGTGTATTGCGGATTTCCGCTCACGGGGCACTCCATAAAAAAGGGGTGGTGGGCCGGAGCCGCACCACCCCTCGATTCTAGCGACTTGCAAGCCTTAGAGCTGGCTGCCGAAGGTGAACTGGATACGCTCGACGAAGCGGCCGTCATCGGACTGCTTACGAAACGGCACCGCGAAGTTGATGATCAGCGGGCCGATCGGTGCCTGCCACTGCAGCGACAGACCGGTCGAGGCGCGCAGGTCGCTGGCCTTGAACGTCGAGTACGAGGAGTAGACGTTACCGACGTCGACGAACCAGGACACACGAGCGGTGTTGATGTCCTTCAGGAAGGGCAGCGGCAGGAACATCTGCGCCGTGCCGAGCGTCTTGAAGGCGCCACCGACCGGCTGGCCGTAGCTGTAGTAGCCGCCCGTGCAATTGCCGTGGCTGTCGGGCTTGCCGCCCGGGTTCGTGCTGAGGCCGTCGCAGAGACGGGGACCCAGGGTGTTGTCCTGGAAGCCACGGACGTCACGCACGCCGCCGGCGTAGTAGTTCTCCCAGAACGGGAACGCCACCTTGTCACCCTTGGAGTAGATCTTGATCGGGTTGGTCGGATCGTTCGGGTTGTAGGCGAAACCGTCGTTGTCGTAGCTCTGGCCGTAGGTCTTGCCGTAGCCGACCTGTCCGTCGAGATAGAGCACGAAGCCCTTGCCGATCGGCCAGTAGTGGTTGGCTTCGCCGAAGATCTTGTAGTACTGCACGGTGGAACCGGGCAGTGCGCCATCGACCGAGAGCGTCAACTGACCACCGCGGGTCGGGGCCCAGTAGCTGTTACGCGTATCGTGCGTAAAGCCAAGGCTCGACGTCCACGAGTGGATGGTCTTGTTACCGACGGCCTGCTGGTAGGCCACCAGCTGGCCCGGGGTATAGGTGGACGTGTTGATCAGGTTCGAGCTGACGCCGAGGCTGGTGGTCAGCGAATCGAAGTCGGAGATCGGGATCGACAGCGTCGTCTGGAACGACTTGGTGCTGTACGTGTAGTTCGCGAGGTCGGTATCGCCGTAATCGAGCTTGCTGTAGCCGACGTTGTAGCCGATCTGCACACCCGAATCGGTGAGGTACGGATTGGTGTAGCTCGCGTTGATGCGCTTGTAGTACGTGCTGGTTTCCGCACCGATGGAGAAGCGGTCACCCGTACCCAGGAAGTTGTTCTGCGAGACCGAGGCCGACAGGATGATGCCTGAGTACTGCGAATAGCCCACGCCGAACATCAACGAGCCGGCGGACTGTTCTTCCACCTTGGCCGTCAGGTCGACCTGGTCGACCGTACCCGGCACGAGGGCCTTGTCGATGTCGACGGTCTTGAAGTAACCGAGGCGCTGCAGGCGTGTCTTCGAGCGGTCGATCGCGCCCTGCGAGTACCAGGCGCCTTCGAGCTGGCGCATTTCGCGGCGCAGGACCTCGTCTTCCGTGCGGGTATTGCCCTGGAAGACGACACGACGCACGTACACGCGCTTGCCCGGCTCGATGAAGAGCGTGAGGTCGGCGGTGCGCTTGTCCTTGTCCAGCTTCGGCACCGGCGTCACCTTGGCAAAGGCGTAGCCGATATTGGCCAGGATGGCCTTGATCGCATCGGTGCTGGCTTCGATCGCCGCACGATTGAAGGTGTCGCCCTTATGGATGTACACCAGCTTGCGCAGGGTGTCTTCCGGCAGGATCAGTTCGCCGAGCAGGTGCACGTCGGAGACGGTGTAGACCTCGCCCTCCTTGACGCTGGCGTCGATGTACATCGCACGCTTGTCCGGGCTGATCGCCACCTGCGTGGAATCGACGCCGAAGTCGGCGTAGCCACGGTTCATGTAGTAGTTGCTGAGCTTCTCCAGATCGCCGGAGAGCTTTTCGCGGGAGTACTGGTCGTCCTTGGAATACCAGGACAGCCAGTTGGACGTGTTCGACTCGAAACCGTCGCGGATCGCCTTGTCGGTGAAGGCCTTGTTGCCGACGACGTTGATCTCCTTGATCTTCGCCGCCTTGCCTTCGCGGATCTCGATGTCGATCGCCACGCGATTGCGATCGAGCGGCGTCACGTGCGGGATCACCGACACGTTGTACTTGCCGCGGTTGTAGTACTGGCGGATGAGTTCCTGCTGGACGCGATCGAGGGACAGGCGGTCGAAGGTTTCACCCTCGGACAGGCCGATCTCCTTGAGGCCCTTGCGCAGGTCGTCTTCCTTGATGTCCTTGTTGCCGCGCAGCGTGAGCTTGGCGATGGCCGGACGCTCGGTGACCTTGATCACCAGGATGTCGCCCTGGCGTTCAATTTCCACGTCGCTGAAGAACTTGGTCTGGTACAGGGCGCGAATCGCGGCCTGAGCTTTCTCGTCGGTCAAGGACTCGCCCTTCTCGATCGGCAGATAGCTCAGCACCGTGCCCTGGGCAATGCGGGTGAGACCGTCGATACGGATATCGGAGACGACGAACGGCTCAAAAGCAAGCGCATTGGCAGACAGGGAGGCGAGCAGGATCAGGGCGGCGATACGCTTCATCGTCGATTCCGTTGAGTTAAGACCAGAAGCCGGCGGACGAGGCCGGCGACCGAATAGGAGCACGCGCAGGGCTCATGCCCAGCGTCGTCTGGCCATGAACGCGCGAGCGCCCACGACCGGGGTGATACGGATGCCTCGTCACGAGACGATCATTCGCTGGATGTCGTTGAAAAACGCCAGCCCCATCAGCGTGAACAGCAAGGCGAGCCCGACGTACTGGCCGGCGATCATGGTGCGTTCGCTGACCGGGCTGCCTTTGACCAACTCGATAAGGTAATACAGCAGGTGTCCACCGTCCAAGACCGGGATGGGCAACAGGTTAAGAATCGCCAGGCTCAGGGAGACCAGGCCGAGGAAGTTGAGGAACCATCCCAGGCCACGGTTGGCCGAATCGTTGGCCACCTGGGCGATGCCGATCACGCCCGAGAGGTTCTTGGTCGACGCCTGCCCTGAAAGCATCTTGCCGATCAGGTTGAAGGTGGAGACGGTGCCGTTCCACGTCGTCTGCAGCGATTCGCTGAAGGCGCGCACGGGACCGTAGCGCAGTGTGGCGGTTTCTGGCGGGCGGGCACCGATGCCGATCATCCAGCGGGTGGGCTGGCCGCGTTCGGATTTCATCCGGGCGGTGATGTCGAGGGTCCGTGTCGTGCCATCCCGTTCGATGGCGACGGCGAGCTTCGGCGAGATGACCGCCTGCTCGGGCACCAGCTTGGTGAAGGCGTCGAAGTCCGCCACCGGCTTGCCGTTGACGCTGACGATGCGGTCGCCCGGACGGATGCCGGCCAGCGCTGCCGGATCGCCCGGCACGACGTCGCCCACGAAGGGCGTGGTCTGAAGGGTCAGGCCGAGTTGACCGAATTTCTTGCCGATGTCGCCTTCAGCCGTAAGTTTCTGCAGCGGCAGGACGACGTCACGCTGGCTGCCGTCGCTGCCTTTCACCCTTACCGGCATCGGTTCGTTGCCGAGCAGGCCGTTGGCGAGCACGTCGAAGGCATCGCTACCGGTGGATACCGGCTCGCCGTTCATGGCGATCAGGCGGTCACCGGGACGAATGCCTGCTTGCGCGGCGATGGTGTCCGGTGCCGCATTGACGATGGGTGCCACGTCGGGCTTGCCGATCATGTACATCGCCCAGAACGCGGCTATGGTGAAAATGAGGTTGAAGGCCGGACCCGCGGCGACGATGGCGATCCGCTTCCAGACCGACTTGCCGGTGAATTCCTGGCCGCGCTCGGAAGGATCGACCTCGCCTTCGCGGGCGTCGAGCATCTTCACGTAGCCACCCAGGGGGATGGCAGCGATCTGGTATTCGGTGCCGTCCTTCGCGACGCGACGCCACAACGGACGGCCAAAGCCGACCGAGAAGCGGAGTACGCGCACGCCGCAGCGGCGCGCGACCCAGTAATGGCCGAATTCGTGGAAGGTCACCAGTACGCCAAGCGTGACCAGCAGCCAGAACACGGAACCTAGGAAGGGGCTCATCGGAGAGGGAGGGTCTCGAAAAAAAAGTCGTTGGGTAGAGCGAGTTTAGCAGTAAGCGCGGTGCAGCACGTTCCGCGCCGACCGCCGGGCGGCGGCGTCTCGTTCCACAAGGGTCTGGACATCGACCACGGGTTCGGCCGGCAGTTCCTCAAGAACGCGTTCGACGAGCTCGGCAATGCCCAGGAAGGGCAGGGTCCCGGCAAGGAACGCCTCAACGGCGATTTCGTTGGCGGCGTTCAGGATCGTCGTCGCATCGCCGCCCGCGCGCAGGGCCTGGAAGGCCAGCGCGAGGCAGCGGAAGGTATCCAGGTCGGGCTTTTCGAAGTCGAGGCGGGCATGGGCCGCCAGGTCGAGCGGCGCGACGCCGGCCTCGATGCGCTCGGGCCAGGCCAGGGCGCAGGAGATCGCCGTCCGCATGTCCGGATTGCCCAACTGGGCCAGCATGGAGCCATCGACGTAGTCGACCATCGAATGGACCAGGCTCTGCGGGTGGACCACGACTTCGATACGGTCGACCGGCGCGGCGAACAGGTGGTGCGCCTCGATGACCTCGAGGCCCTTGTTCATCAGCGTGGCCGAATCAACCGAGATCTTCCGGCCCATCGACCACTTGGGGTGGGCGCAGGCCTCGTCCGGGGTGATCGCGCCGAGATCGGCCCGGGTGCGGCCGCGGAACGGGCCGCCGGAGGCGGTCAGTACGAGGCGCCGGACGCCTGCGTGGGCGAGTTCCGGGCGTCCGCCGGGCAGGCACTGGAAGATGGCGTTGTGTTCGGAATCGACCGGAATGAGGTCGCCGCCGCCCAGGCGCAGGGCCTCGAGCAACAGGGCGCCGCCCATCACGATGGATTCCTTGTTGGCCAGCAGCAGGCGTTTGCCGGCGCGCGCAGCGGCGAAGGTGGATTCGAGTCCGACCGCGCCGACGATGGCGGCGACTACGGTGTCGCAGAGCGGGCCGGCGGCCGCGGCGGTGACCGCGTCAGCGCCGGAGGCTACCTCGCAGCGCACGCCGGCCGCGGCGAGGCGACGGGCGAGATCGGCCTCCATGCCGGGATCGGCGATGATGGCCAGGTCGGGCCGAAAGCGCTCACATAGCGCAGCGAGCGCTTCGCTGCTGCGGTTGGCGACCAGTACGCTGGCGCGGAAGCGGTCGGGGTGGCGCGCGATCACATCGAGCGTGCTGCCACCGATGGAACCGGTGGCGCCGAGCACGGCGACCTGGCGGATGGCCATGGCGTTACAGGCCCAGCAGCAGTTTGCCGGCCGCGAAGATGGGCAGGGCGGCAAAGACGCTGTCGAGGCGGTCGAGCAGGCCACCGTGGCCGGGAAACAGGCTGCCGGAGTCCTTCACGGATGCATGGCGTTTCATCAGGCTCTCGAACAGGTCGCCGACCACGGCGAAGCCCACGGTGATCACGCCGAGCACGCCCAGGCCGACCAGCTGGGACGTCTCGCGCACGCCGATCAGGTAGCCGCCAAGCACGGTGATGAAGGAGCCGGCCACGATGGCGCCGTAGACGCCCGCCCAGGTCTTTCCCGGGCTGATGCGCGGCGCGAGCTTGCGGCGACCGAGGTAGCGTCCACTGAAGTAAGCGCCGGTGTCGGCGAACCACACGATGACCAGGCCGAGCAGGGTCCACCAGTGACCGTGGTCGCTGGTATGCAACGCCATGGCGGCGGCCAGGGTCGGTACGATGACCAGGACGCCCACGCCCAGCTTGAGCATGCGGTTCTCGGCGTTGGGCGCCGCGGCGAAGGTGAAATTGCGCAGCCAGAAGCAGCAGCCGATCCACCAGGCCACGCCGGCAAGGGTCAGCGCGGTGAGCAGCCCCGGCGTCCAGACCAGGAGCAGGGCGAGCAACATGACGGCGGCGACGGCCGCGACGATGCCGCGCCCGACGGAGGTGCGGCTCCCGGCGAGCTGGCTCCACTCCCACGCGGCGCCCACGAAGACGAGGGCGACGATCGCGGCGAAGAAGCCGGTCGGGGGCAGGAGAATCAGCGCCAGGACGACCGGGATCAGTGCGGCGGCGGTGAGGATGCGTTGCTTGAGCATGAGTGTCCGGCGTTAACCCGTGGCTACCTGCTCACCGGTGCGGCCGTAACGGCGCTCGCGGCGGGCATAGTCGTCGAGGGCCTCGGCAAGGCAGGCCTGGTCGACGTCGGGCCACAGGGTGTCGGTGAAATAGAGCTCGGCATAGGCAAGCTGCCAGAGCAGGAAGTTGCTGACCCGATGTTCGCCGCCGGTGCGGATGAACAGATCCAGCGGCGGTTGGTCGGCAAGACAGGTGTAATGCTGGAGGCGGGCCTCGTCGAGCTCGGTCGCCGCGAATTCGCCGCGGGCGATGGCTTCGATGGCCAGGCGCGCGGCGTTGGCGATATCCCAGCGGCCGCCGTAGTTCACGGCCACGTTCATGTTCAGCGACGTGTTGCCGGCGGTGCGGTCCATCGCCCCGAGCATGCGCGCGCGCAGCTCGGGCGCGAACGCGTCGAGGTCGCCGACGAAACGGATACGTACGCCGTTGCCGTGGAGTTCGTCCACTTCCTTGTCCAGCGCCTTCAGGAATAGCTCCATCAGGGCCGAAACTTCGGTCGCGGGACGCTTCCAGTTTTCGCTGGAAAAGGCGAACAGGGTGAGCGAGCCGATACCCCGGCGCAGGCAGAACTCCACGGCTTCCTTGACCGCTTTCTGGCCGGCGTGATGGCCGAAGGTGCGCGGCCGCAGGCGCTGTTTCGCCCAGCGGCCGTTGCCGTCCATGACGATAGCCAGGTGGCGGGGAACCCGTGCGTCGGGCTTGGCTGCCATGGGGGCCTTGATCCGATGGCGCGTCAGAGCGCCATCAGCTCCTTTTCCTTGTCCTTGACCACGTCGTCCACTTCCTTCACGAACTTGTCCGTGAGGGTCTGGATGTCGCCGTCGGCGCGCTTCTGGTCGTCTTCCGTGATCGCCTTGTCCTTGAGCAGCTTGGCCACGTGCTGGACGGCATCCCGACGGACGTTACGGATGGCGATCTTGGCGGCCTCGCCTTCCTTCGACACGCTCTTGGCGAGCTCCTTGCGGCGCTCCTCGGTCGGCGGCGGGAAGTTGAGGCGGATGTCCATGCCCATGGTGGTCGGGGTGATGCCGAGGTCGGAGGCCATGATGGCCTTCTCGATCGGGCCGACCATCGCCTTGTCGAACGGCTTCACCGACAGTGAGCGGGCGTCCGGCGTGGAGACGTTGGCCACCTGGGCCAGCGGGGTCGGTGTGCCGTAATAGGGCACGACGATGTTGTCGAGGATGGACGGATTCGCGCGGCCGGTGCGAATCGTCTTCAGGTCGTGCTTGAGGGAGTCGATGCTCTTGCCCATACGGGTCTCAGCATCTTTCTTGATGTCGTTGATCATGGGCTCGTTTCCGGTCGAACGGGTCAGCAGGCGAGTATAGCAGTGCGTGCGCGTACGGCCTTGTCGCAGCGCGCCAAGGCAGGGGCCGGCACCCAACGGGTCCCGGCCCGACAGCGCGTCAGCCGGCGTCGACCAGGGTACCGACGGGCTCGCCCTTCATGATCCTCATGAGGTTGCCCGGCTGGGTCATGTCGTAGATACGCAGCGGCAGCTTGTTTTCGCGGCACAGGGCGATCGCGGCCGTGTCCATTACTTCGAGGCGGCGCTCGATCACCTGGTTGTAGGTGAGGTGGTCGTAGCGCGTGGCGGTCGCGTCGCGCTTTGGATCGGCCGAGTAGATGCCGTCCACCTTGGTGGCCTTGAGCAGCAGATCGGCGCCGACTTCCACGGCGCGCAGGGCGGCGGCGGAGTCGGTGGTGAAGAACGGGTTGCCGATGCCGGCGGCGAACAGGGTCACGCGGCCCTTCTCGAGGTGGCGGATGGCGCGGCGGCGGATGAAGTCCTCGCAGACCTCGTTGATCTTGATGGCGCTCATGGTGCGTGCTTCGCCGCCGAGCTTCTCGATGGCGTCCTGCATCGCGAGAGCGTTCATGACGGTGGCGAGCATGCCCATGTGGTCGCCGGTAACGCGATCCATGCCGGCAGCGGCGAGACCCGCGCCACGGAAGATGTTGCCACCACCGATGACAACGCCGATCTGCGCACCCGCGTCGCGCACTTCGAGAATTTCCTTGGCCAACCCACCGATCACCTTGGGATCGATGCCGTAGTCCTCTGCTCCCATCAGGGCTTCACCGGAGAGCTTGAGCAGGATGCGGCGGTTCTTCAGCGGGGTGCTCATGGGGAATCTCCAGTTTGTGTGGGGCAAAACGGGCGTAGTTTAACAAATGTGGGAGCCGCTTCAGCGGCGAAAAGCCAACGGAGCGGTGATGCCTTAGGCCTATCGCCGCTGAAGCGGCTCCCACAGTGGCCAGGGAGCTCCTGCAGGCAAAAAAAGAGCCGCGATCTCTCGCGGCTCTTTCGGGTACTGCCAGGAGGAAAGGCTTACGCCAGACCGGCCTGCTTCATGACTTCGGCGGCGAAGTCGTCGACGACCTTCTCGATGCCTTCGCCAACGGCCAGGCGCTGCACCGAGACGATCTCGGCACCGCCCTTCTTCAGGGCTTCGGCGACCGTGATGTCACCGTCCAGCACGTACGGCTGGCCGACGAGCGTGACTTCGGCGAGGATCTTGTTGACCTTGCCCGAGATGATCTTGTCGAGGATGTCAGCCGGCTTGGCCTTGTCCTTGTCGGTCATCTTGGAAAGCTCGATTTCCTTCTCTTTCGCGAGGAAATCGGCCGGGACGTCGTCGACCTTGATGAACTTGGGGTTCATCGCGGCGACGTGCATGGCGATACCCTTGGCCAGCTCTTCCGAGCCGCCCTTGAGGGCCACCAGCACGCCGATGCGGCCGCTGTGCGAGTAGGCGCCGATGGTGCCTTCGCTCTCGACCTTGGCCATGCGACGGACATCGAACTTCTCGCCGATGGTGACGGTGAGCGTCTTGGCGCCTTCTTCGACGGTGTTCTCGCCGAGCTTGGCCGCCTTGAGTGCCTCGATGTCGTTGATGCCGGTCTGGAGGGCGACGTTGGCGACGTCCTTGGTGAACTGGATGAACTGCTCGTTGCGCGAGGAGAAGTCGGTTTCGCTGTTGACTTCAACCAGGGTGGCAACGCCGGCCTTCTGCGCGACGGCGATCAGGCCCTCGGCAGCGACACGGTCGGCCTTCTTGTCAGCCTTGGCCATGCCGTTCTTGCGCAGCCATTCCATCGCCACTTCGATGTCGCCATTGTTTTCGACGAGCGCCTTCTTGCACTCCATCATGCCGACGCCAGAACGCTGACGCAGTTCATTGACGAGCTTGGCGGAAATGTCAGCCATGGTAGTTCCTCAAGATTTTGATGGGCGCCGCGGCGGTCATGCCGCGGCGCCGGATGAAACGGAAGAGCTCGACAGGGTGGGGCGCTTACGCGCGACCACGACCACCGTCACGGCCACCTTCGCGACGCGGAGCACCCTTCTTGTCCGGGGCGCCACGACGATCGCCGCGCGGGGCGTTGTCCTTGGCCACCGGATTGCCTTCTTCGTCGAGCTCGACGAACTCGTTGGCGTCGCCACGAGCGGCGTTCGGCGAAGCAGCCTTGCCTTCGAGGATCGAGTCGGCAGCGGCGCGGGCGTACAGCTGGATGGCGCGGATGGCGTCGTCGTTACCCGGGATGGCGTAGTCGACGAGGGCCGGGTCGTAGTTGGTGTCGACGACGGCGACGACCGGGATGCCAAGCTTGCGGGCTTCCTGGACGGCGATGTCTTCGTGACCGATGTCGACGATGAACAGGGCGTCCGGCAGACGGTTCATGTCCTTGATGCCGCCCAGCGAGTTCTGCAGCTTGTCGCGCTCACGGCGACGGGCCAGCACTTCGTGCTTGACCAGCTTCTCGAACGAACCGTCGGTTTCAGCGGCCTCGAGTTCCTTCAGGCGGGCAACCGACTGCTTGACCGTGCGGAAGTTGGTCAGCATGCCACCGAGCCAGCGGGCGGTGACGAACGGCTGGCCGGCGCGCGCGGCTTCTTCGGCCAGCGACTCACGGGCGGAGCGCTTGGTGCCGACGAAGAGGACGGTGCCGCCCTTCTGGGCCAGGCCCGAGAGGAAGTTCATCGCGTCGGTGAAGAGCGGAAGGGTCTTCTCGAGGTTGATGATGTGGATCTTGCCGCGGGCGCCGAAGATGTACGGAGCCATCTTGGGGTTCCAGTAACGGGTCTGGTGGCCGAAATGGACGCCGGCTTCCAGCATTTCGCGCATGGTGACTTGTGCCATGGAATTACTCCTGGGCGAACCGCATCGAGCGGTTCTGTGGGGGTTGGGACCTCCACGCATCCCCGGCTTCGACCCGGCCCTGTCGGGCCAGGCACCCCGAAGGCGGTGCCGATGCGTGTGTGGCGTTAAAAGCGATGCTTTCGTGGGGCCAATAGTGGCTTCATACGGTTACAATCGCGCTTCGTATCGCCGCCGTGGCCACGTCAAAGTGGCTTCGCCGGACAGCAAAACTCGCTAATTGTAGCCTCCGGACCCGCCCGGCCGCAAGCCGAGGGTGGATTTCCGGCAGGGGCGCCGCCACCTCGTGTGGCAGGCCCAATCCCCTGAGGGCAAAGGAAAAGAGAGAACCGTCATGGCCGTCGTACCGAAGACCCCCGAAGAGATCCAGCACATGCGCGAGGCTGGCCGTCTGGCCGCCGAGGTGCTGGCGATGCTCGTGCCCCACGTCAAACCCGGTGTCACCACCGAGGAACTGGACCGTCTCGCCCACGATCACATCGTGAACGTGCAGAAGGCGATTCCGGCCAATGTGGGCTACCGGGGTTTCCCCAAGACCGTGTGCACCTCGGTCAACCACGTGATTTGTCACGGTATTCCGACGGAAACCAAGGTCCTGAAGGATGGCGACATCGTCAATATCGACGTCACCGTGATCAAGGACGGCTGGCATGGCGACACCAGCCGCATGTACTTCGTCGGCACGCCGAGCGTCCTCGCCAAGCGTCTGGTCGACACCACGTTCGAGGCGATGATGCAGGGCATCCGCGCCGTGAAGCCGGGCGCCACGCTGGGCGACGTCGGTGCCGCGATCCAGAAGCACGCCGAATCGGCGGGTTTCTCCGTGGTCCGCGAGTACTGCGGCCACGGCATCGGCAAGGTCTACCACGACGAGCCCCAGGTACTTCACTACGGCCGCAGCGGCACGGGCCTCGAGCTCAAGCCGGGCATGACCTTCACCATCGAGCCGATGATCAACGCCGGCAAGCCGCAGACGAAGTCGCTGCCGGATGGCTGGACGGTGGTCACCAAGGATCACTCGCTGTCGGCCCAGTGGGAGCACACCATCGCCGTGACCGACGATGGTTTCGAGATCCTGACGCCCTGGCCGGACGCCCACGCCGCCTGACGCTCCATCGACGGCAGCCCTCCAGGGAGCTGCCGTCCGCTCGATGTGCCAACCACCGCAGAGGGCTCCGACGTGACGCTTCCGCCGCTTCCACGCCTGCCCGCCGTCGTGCCGCGATCGGGCGTCTCGCCCGAGGCGCGGCGTTCGTTGCGCCAGCTGCTGGGCGACGTGGACCGCTCGCTCACCGTCGCCTTCCGTGAAGGTGAAGATGCCTCGGCCCTGGCCCGTCGCCGGTCCGAGATCGTCGACCGCATCGTGGTCCATGCCTGGGGTGCCTGCCTGGGTGACATGGCCGCCGGTGCCCTGTTCGCCGTCGGTGGCTTCGGTCGGGGCATGCTGTTTCCGGCGTCCGATGTCGACCTGCTCGCCCTGGTGGCCGAGACCTCGCCCGCCCTGCATCGCGCACTGGAAAGCTTCTTCGGCTGTCTGTGGGATATCGGCCTGAAGCCGGGCCACGCGGTCCGCACGGTCGAACAGTGTCGTGAACTCGCCGCCAGCGATGCCAGCGTATTCACCAGCCTGCTCGACGCGAGGCGCCTGGCCGGCTGGCCCATCCTGGCCGAGAGTCTTCGCGGGATCCTCGACGACCCCGCCCTGTGGCCCCCGCGCCAGTATCTCGCCGCGCGCCTCGCCGAACGCGATGCGCGTCACGCGCGATATGACGACACCGCGCAGAATCTCGAGCCCAACCTGAAAGACGGCCCCGGCGGGCTGCGCACGCTGGACGCCTTGCGCTGGCTGGGCCGCCGCCTGGCGGACGCCCCCGATTTCGACGACATGGTGGCGGAAGGGCTGCTGGAGCCAGTCGAGGCGACCAAGCTCGCCCGCGCCGAGGAGACCCTCCGTCGCTACCGCTACGCTCTCCATGTGGAAGCAGGGCGGGCGGAGGAGCGCCTGTTGTTCGATTACCAGCGTGGCCTGGCCAAGCAGCTCGGCTTCGAGGACGAGCATGCCAAGAACCTCGGCGTCGAGCAGTTCATGCAGGGCTATTACCGGGCGGCCACGCAGATCGAGCGCTCAGGCACCCAGCTGGTCGAACGCTTCGAGGAAATGCTCGATCCGGCGACCGAGGCCTTGCCGGTCGGTACCGACTATGTGCGCCACGGTTCGCGGATTTCGTTGCGCAACCCGCAGTTGTTCGTGCGTCGGCCGGCATCGCTGGTGGAGATCTTCATCGCACGGCTCGACGAGCCGGGTATCACCGGCTTCACCGCGGAAACCATGCGGCGCATCCAGCACGCCGTTTCCCTGCACGGCGAATCCCTGGCGGACGACCCGCAGGTGCTCTGCGCGTTCCTGGCGCTGCTCCGGCGTGGCGCGCCCGCGGTGGAGGCATTGTGGCGGATGAATCGCCATGGCCTGCTCGCCGCGATCCTGCCGGCGTTCGGCAAGGTCGTCGGCCGCATGCAGTACGACCTCTTCCATGTGTACACCGTGGACGAACACACGCTGCGCGTGTTGCGCAACGTGGCGCGTTTCGCCGATCCGGCGGCACGCCGCGATTTTCCGATCGCCTGCGAAATCTGGCCGCACGT
This sequence comes from Luteibacter rhizovicinus DSM 16549, assembly GCF_001887595.1. Taxonomy (NCBI): domain Bacteria; kingdom Pseudomonadati; phylum Pseudomonadota; class Gammaproteobacteria; order Lysobacterales; family Rhodanobacteraceae; genus Luteibacter; species Luteibacter rhizovicinus. Next base: position 471,171 of record NZ_CP017480.1, on the reverse strand, counting down.
CGAAAAACCGGAGCTGATGCTCCTTGCGGCCCTGTTCCACGACATCGCGAAAGGGCGCGGCGGCGATCATTCGATGTTGGGCGAAGAGGATGCGCGGGCGTTCTGCGCGCGCCTCGGCTTGCCGCAGGACGACATCGATCTCGTCGCGTGGCTGGTTCGGCAGCATCTGTTGATGAGCACGACAGCGCAGCGCCAGGACATCACCGATCCCGACGTCGTGCATCGTTTCGGCGCGACAGTCGGCGACTGGGAGCACCTCGACCACCTGTACCTGCTGACGATCGCCGATATCATCGGTACGAGTCCGAAGCTATGGAACGCCTGGAAGGACCGGCTGCTCGCCGATCTCTACACGTCGACGCGCTTCGCCCTGCGCAGTGACCTCACGCCGCCGGCCCATGCGGGCATGCGTCTGCGCGAAACACGCGAGCGCGCACTCGGCATGCTGGTCGCCGAGCACGTGGCCGCCGACGACATCGCCAGCGTGTGGGCGGAATTTCCGGACCTCAGCTTCCTGCGCCATCGGCCCGAGCAGATCGCCTGGCAGACCGCCGCGATCCTGCGCGCCCGCGGCGCAACGCCGCTGGTCGAGGTGCATCCGTTCTCCGTGCGTGGCAGCACCGAACTCTTCATCTACACGCCCGACCGGGACGGCCTGTTCGCCACGGTGACGGCCATGCTCGATCGCCTGCGCTTCTCCGTCGTCGAGGCTCGCATCCTCGTCTCCAGCACCGGCAAGGCGCTGGACACCTTCCTGTTGCTCGAGTCGGAATCACAGGCCCCCGCGTCACTCCAGCGCGCCGAGGAACTACGCTCGCGCATGCTGCGGGCGCTCGACCAGCCGGCCGGGCAGGGCCCTCCGAAACGCAGTCTTTCGCGGCACCTGCGCCATTTCCAGATGACGCCGCGCATCGAATTCGTCGACGCCGGTGAACGCACCCAGCTCGCGCTGGTATGCACCGACCGGCCCGGGCTGCTTGCCGCCGTGGCGCAGGCGCTGGCTGAAGCCGAGGTGCGCGTGCATGATGCACGTATCGCGACGTTCGGTGAGCGTGTCGAAGATTTCTTCCAACTTACCGATCGCAGCAACGCGCCGCTGTCTCCGCAACGCAGGGAGATCCTGCGCGAGTGCCTGCTTCGTCACATCGGTTTCGAAAACCCCAGGAACAGCTTGAATGCAGATGCAAACGCTTGAGTCCCTTATCGACGACGCCTTCGAGCGTCGTGCCGACCTCAACCAGAATGAAATCGAAGGCAGTCTCCGTGACGCGGTCGACCAGGTGCTCAACTTGCTCGAATCCGGTGAGCGTCGCGTCGCCGAGCCGGACGGCAAGGGCGGCTGGACGGTCAACGCATGGCTGAAGAAAGCCGTGCTTCTGTATTTCCGCATGAACGGCAACCGCGTCATGGATGGCGGACCGTCGAGCGCCTTCGACAAGGTTCCGCTGCGCTTCGCGGACGGTGATGCCACCGAGTACGCCAACCTCGGCGCGCGCATCGTGCCGGGTGCGCTGGTGCGCCGGGGCGCGCACATCGCGAAAGACGCGGTGCTGATGCCCAGCTACACCAACATTGGCGCCTACGTGGGTGCAGGCAGCATGGTCGACACCTGGGCCACCGTGGGTTCGTGCGCGCAGATCGGCGCCGGCGTCCACCTCAGTGGCGGCGTCGGCATCGGTGGCGTGCTCGAGCCGCTGCAGGCCAATCCCACGATCATCGAAGACAACTGCTTCATCGGTGCGCGCTCCGAGGTCGTCGAAGGCGTGGTGGTGGAAAAGGGTTCGGTGATCGGCATGGGCGTGTTCCTCGGCCAGTCCACGCGTATCTACAACCGCGCCACCGGCGAAGTCAGCTACGGCCGCGTTCCGGCGGGCAGTGTCGTCGTCGCCGGCAGCCTTCCGGCGAAGGACGGCAGCCATAGCCTTTACGCGGCGATCATCGTCAAGCAGGTCGACGAAAAGACACGCTCGAAGACCGGTATCAACGAACTGCTGCGCAGCGGCGAATAAGCATGGCCGTCATCCTCTACGGTTTGCCGACCTGCGATACCTGCAAGAAGGCGCGCAACTGGCTCACCCGTTTCGAGGTGGTCCACGACTTCGTCGATTACCGCACGAGCCCCGTGCCGGCGGCCACGCTCAAGGCTTGGGCAGAGGCGCTCGGCGGTTGGGAGAAGCTGATCAACAAGGCGTCGACCACGTGGCGCACGCTGTTGCCACAACGCAAGGATCCGCGCACCGATCCCGAGTGGACGCTACTGCTCAAGGAATACCCCGCGCTGATCAAGAGGCCGGTGGTCGTCGACGGTGACGATGTCGCCGTCGGCTTCTCGGACAACGCATTCAAGAAACGATTCGGCAAGTAAGGCAAGCGAGCCCATGTCTCCCGTCATCGAACTCACCCACGATCTCATCCGCCGACGCTCCGTGACACCGGAGGATGCCGGATGCCTGCCGCTCGTCGCGGCACGTCTGTCCGCGGTCGGCTTCCAGATCGAGCACCTGCGCTTCGGCGACGTCGACAACCTGTGGGCGACTCACGGCGACGGCGGAACGGTCCTTGCCTTTCTCGGCCATACCGATGTCGTGCCGACCGGGCCGGAAGCGAACTGGGCCTCGCCGCCCTTCGAGCCGACCGAACGGGATGGCCTGCTCTATGGGCGCGGTGCGGCTGACATGAAGGGCTCGGTGGCCGCCATGGTGGTCGCGTTGGAACGGTTCGTCACCGCGCAGCCGAATCATGGCGGTACGGTCGGCTTGCTGCTGACCAGTGACGAAGAGGGCGTCGCGCTGCATGGCGTTCGCGAGGTGGTCGAACATTTCGGACGAACCGGCCAGCGCATCGATGCCTGCGTGGTCGGCGAGCCGTCGGCGAAGTCGAGGCTGGGCGACCTGATTCGCGTGGGCCGTCGTGGCTCGCTCTCGGGCACCTTGACGGTGCACGGTGTGCAGGGCCACGTTGCCTATCCGGAGAAGGCGACGAACCCGATACATAGCCTCGCTCCTGCCCTGGCGGCGCTGACGGTGGAGCGCTGGGACGAAGGCAATGCCGACTTTCCACCCACGTCGTTCCAGGTGTCCAATATCAATGCAGGGACGGGCGCGAACAACGTCATTCCCGGCGAGCTGGTGGCCCTGATCAATTTTCGCTTTTCGACCGCCAGCACAGCCGACGCCTTGCGCGAGCGCACCGAGGCGATCCTGCGCAGCCATGGCGTGAGCTTCTCGATCGACTGGCACCTGTCCGGACATCCGTTTCTCGCGACGGCGGGTGGAAAACTGCGCGAAGTCGTCGTTGGTGTGTGTCGCGACCTGTGTGGCATCGATCCCGAACAGAGCACCGGCGGCGGCACCTCGGACGGTCGCTTCATCGCGCCGATGGGGGCCGAAGTGATCGAACTGGGGCCGGTGAACGCGACGATCCACAAGGTGGATGAGTGCGTGTCGGTCGCCGATCTCCAGCGGTTGCCCGATCTTTATCTGGCAATTTGTGAGCGGCTTCTCTTGTGAATTGAGCTAATCCCTACAGCGATCGGAGTGCGCGCCCGATACGTGGTTGCGTGCGCAACCGCGAAGCTCTTCCCGCCCGCTAACGGGCGGAAGCAGGGATACGCCATGAGAACTCACGCATGCACCGCGCTCGCGGTGCTGATCGCCGTTGCGATATCACCGACGGCGGGGGCCATCACGCTGGACAGCAGCAGTGTCGCCGGTGTCACCATTGTCACCGTGGACGACAACGACAATCGGGTCGAGGTCGAGTCGAAAGTCAGTGAATGGCTCGCCCAGGGGAAACGGCTCGCCGTGACGGGCCCCTGGACCCTCCTGCGCTTGCTCAAGCCGCAGGGCGTCTATGCCTGGCCGGCAACCAACACCATTGTCCTCGATCCGGCCGAGGGGTTGGGTATCTTCGGGTTCGATGCCACGGACGCTGTCCATCGCACGGCAATCCTGACGGGCTGGACGTGGGCCGAACGCGGCGAGATCGATGAGGCGCCTCGTCCGGTTCGTTCCGCCAGCACCACGTCACGCTCGATGGACGTGAACTTCGACCTGCTGGCCGCATCGCCCGCGTCCGTGTGCCGGGCGTTCCGCCGGAGGATGGCCTCCGCAGTATTCGGGCAGCGGCCTCCGACCAGCGACGAAGTCCTCGTCCTCGCCACGGAATTGCGCCGGTGGTGCCAGTACGGCAACCTTTCGATGCACGTCGCGGCGCCGCCACAGTTCACCATCGCGCCCTTCCGTAGCACGGACGAGCCGCGCTTGAGTCTCGCGTCGGAATGGGTCCTGCTGCGCAACGACGATCCAGTCGACCCGGGCGGTACGACATTTCTGTTCTGGGCGAAGACCGTGGGCGATGGCGCCGGTACGGGTTTCGGGCGTCGCGCGGGCACCGAGGGCAAGTTCGATGCCGTCCAGGGTGGCTTGCGACGCCTGCTCGATGCGAGCATCCACAGCGGGTGGGGACCTATCGAATACGACGGCGTCACGTCGGCATGGCCCGTGGATTCGTCCTTTCCGGGTACGGCCAACACGCGCCTGTTTCTCTGCGACATGGAAGGCGGGCAGGAATTCTTCGGCTGCCCGGTGGGGCAGCGGCTGCGGACACTGTTTCCTTCCGATTCCGTCGATGGGGCTGTCAGCGTGTCCCATGCGGAGCGCTTCGTCGTCGGCGGCAATGCGCAGGCGGGGGTTTCCGTCGACACGACGGGCAAGATCACGCCGAATATCAGCTTCAATCTCAACCTGGCCCAGGCGCGTACGGACACCTCGCAGTCGGAAATGCACCTGGTGCAGACGCGAACCAACGCGGATACCCGGTTTTACCGCACCACCCGATGGACCCCGGATGTGCCCGCCATCTACAACTGGATCAACGCCCGCAAGCACAACGGCAGCCTCGTCCAGGCGACGCCGCTCGCCGGTACGCTGAATCCCCAGTACGAGGTGGTTTGGGAATTCCCGTTACGCGGCAACGAAGGGCGCAAGCTCTCCTACAACATAATCTACGAGGCGGGGTGGAACACCTGCTTCAACGGGCCCGGTTGCACCACGTACACACCACCGCCGGACCGCACGCTGCAGGCCAAGGCCCGCGTCGGCTGGAAGGATCGCGTCACGCTACTCCTTCCCTACGACTGATGGCTCAGCGTCGCTTCGGGAAGACCGCGATCATGCCCGCGTATGGTTTGGTCATGAAGGCGGGCGCGCCCGCGTAGCCATCGTCGGGAGTGAACGCCTGCGAGATCGTGCCGTCCAGGAAGAGTGCATCCCGGCAGCCGATCTCGTCGCGGAACAACCGGGCGAAACTGTGGAAATTGACGGGTACGCGGCTGACCACGAAGACCACCTCGTGCGGCGTCTTCGCGCAGACGCCGCTGCGCCATTTCATGCTGTCCGAGCCGTTGTCGAACTGGGGATTGATCTCGCCGTCGATGACCAGCATCGGCCCGGACTGCGTGGCCCAGCGTGCCTTGCGGCCGGCGTCGCGAAATCCTTCGCTGGTATGGACGTCGGCGCTGCCGTCGTCGTAAACCGCAAACACGCCGTTGGGCAGCAACGAGAAATTGCCCGAGCGCGGGTTGCCATGAATCAGGTTCAGCGGAACGAGTGCCTTGCCGTTCTCGACATACAGGCCGAGCGGCTTGAACTCGCGATCGTAGATGCCCGCATTGGTCGCGAACGAGAGCGGTCGGCCCTTGCCCGTGGTCCAGGTGCGCAGGGCGTCGATCGTGCTGAAGGGCTGGTCAGTGTCGGGGTTGCGCCAGTACAGCTCGATGTCTTCGCGGCGGGTATCGACGGTGACGGCGAAATAGGACTGGCTGTCGAAGACCAGGTCGCGACTGTCCACGGCGTCCGCCGGTGCGACGCAACCCATGGCAGCTCCCGCCAGGGCGGTTGCGATGGCCAGGCGAGCGAGAAAGGCGCGGGTCGTGCGGGGAAGGGGCGGGTGAGGCATCCGTCGATGGTCGCCGGGTCGCCCCGGCCACGCAAGAGGCGAAACGCCGCCTTCGCATGGGGAGCGGGTAAACTTCGGGTTTTTTCCGCCTTGTTGCCACCGCCATGCCTTATACGCCCATCGTCGCCACGCTCGGCTACGTGATGTCGCCGGACGGCCAGCGCGTCCTCATGATCCACCGCAACGCCCGCCAGGACGACCAGCACCTGGGCAAGTACAACGGCCTCGGTGGCAAGATGGAGGCCGGGGAGGACATCGCCGCCTGCATGCGCCGCGAGATCATGGAAGAGGCGGGCATCGAATGCCTGGAGATGCGTCTGCGCGGCACGCTCAACTGGCCGGGTTTCGGCAAGCAAGGCGAAGACTGGCTCGGCTTCATTTTTGTCATCGACCGCTATGCGGGGACGCCGTTCGAGTCCAACGCGGAGGGTAAGCTGGAGTGGGTTCCGTTAGCCGAGCTCGACGCCCTGCCCATGTGGGAGGGCGATCGCCACTTCCTGCCGCTGGTGTTCGATAGCGATCCGCGAGCTTTTCACGGCGTCATGCCGTACAAGGACGGGCGGATGGTTTCCTGGAACGTGACGCGGCTGTAGGAAGTCGCCGATGGCCCCCATGGGGGCCATCGGCCAGGCATCAACCCGTCGTTTCGATCCGCTCCACGCGACGCAGACCCCGCGGCAGCACGCCGCCACGCGTGGCCCGGCTGCCGCCGTACTCGACGAGGTCGGCCCACTTCAGTGTCAGCTTGCGCTGGCCTGCATAAAGCGTGATCTCGCCCTTGCCTTCGGTGACCACGGCGACGCCGATGACGCGTTCTTCGCCCGAGACCAGCTTGGCCTTGGGAATCTCGATGAGCTTGTTCCCCTTGCCCTTGTCGAGTTCCGGCAGTTCGGCCACCGAGAACATCAGCAGATGGCCTTCGCCGGTGACCACGACGATGCGGTCGCGCGAGGGATCGGCCGAGATCGTGGGCGCCAGGACGCGGGCACCGTCGCTCAGCGAGATGATCTGCTTGCCGGCCTTCTGCCGGCCCGTCAGCGCTTCGAAGCGAGTGACGAAGCCGTAGCCGAAGTCGGTGGCCAGCACGATGCGGGTGTCGTTATCCGCGGTGACGACGGCATCGAACCGCGCGCCGGCCGGTGGGCTGAAACGGCCCGTCAGCGGCTCGCCGTTGCCGCGTGCGGAGGGAAGCGTGTGCGCCGGCGTCGCGTACGCGCGACCGGTGGAATCGATGAAAGCGACCTGTTGCGTCGTACGCGCGCGGGAGATCGCCAGCAGGCTGTCGCCGTCGCGGTAGGAGAGCGCCTCGCCGTCGATGTCGTGGCCCTTGCCGGCGCGCACCCAGCCCTTCTGCGAAAGCACCACGGTGACCGGTTCGGAGGCGACCAGGGCGCTCTCGTCCAAAGCCTGGGCGACGCTACGCTCGATCAGCGGGGAGCGGCGCTCGTCGCCGTATTTCTCGGCGTCGCTGCGCAGTTCTTCCTTGATAAGGCTCTTCAGCTTGGCCGGTGACTTCAGCAGCACGTTGAGGCGTGCGCGCTCTTCCTCGAGCTTGCTGCTTTCCTCATTGATCTTCATTTCCTCGAGGCGGGCCAACTGGCGCAGCTTGGTCTCGAGGATGTAATCGGCCTGCTCGTCGTCGAGACGGAAGCGGGCGATGAGCACCGGCTTGGGCTCTTCCTCGGTGCGGACGATGCGAATGACCTCGTCCAGGTTGAGGTAGGCGATGCGCAGGGCGTCGAGCAGGTGCAGGCGGCGCTCCACCCGGCCCAGACGGTGGTTGAGTCGGCGCGTGACCGTATCGGTGCGGAAGCGCAGCCACTCGGTCAGGACCATCTTGAGGTCCTTCACCTGCGGCCGGCCGTCCAGGCCGATCATGTTCATGTTGACGCGGAAGCTCTTTTCCAGATCCGTGGTGGCGAAGAGATGCTGCATCATCTCGTCGGCATCGACGCGGTTGGAACGCGGCACCAGCACGAGGCGGATCGGGTTTTCGTGGTCCGACTCGTCGCGCAGGTCCTCGATCATCGGCAGCTTCTTCGCACGCATCTGCGCAGCGATCTGCTCGAGGATCTTCGACGGCGATACCTGGTGCGGCAGCGCGGTGATGATGATGTTGCCCTCGTCGCGCTCGTACACGGCACGGGCGCGGACGGAACCACCACCGGTCTGGTACATCGCCATGATCTCGCGGCGCGGTGTGATGATCTCGGCCAGCGTGGGGTAGTCCGGCCCATGCACGTGTTCGCAAAGATCGGCAATCGTCGCATCCGGGTCGTCGAGCAGTCGGATGCAGGCGCTCGCGATCTCGCGCAGGTTGTGGGGCGGGATATCGGTGGCCATGCCTACGGCGATGCCCATCGAGCCGTTCAGCAGCACATGCGGTACGCGCGCCGGCAGCCAGGAGGGTTCCTCCATGGTGCCATCGAAGTTCGGTACCCAGTCCACGGTGCCGTGCTGCAGCTCGGAGAGCAGCACCTCGGCGATCGGGGTCAGGCGCGATTCGGTGTAACGCATCGCGGCGAAGCTCTTCGGGTCGTCCGGCGAGCCGAAGTTGCCGTGGCCGTCGACCAGCGGATAGCGGTACGAGAACGGCTGGGCCATCAGCACCATGGCCTCGTAGCAGGCCGAGTCGCCGTGCGGATGGAACTTGCCGATCACGTCGCCGATGGTGCGCGCGGACTTCTTCGGTTTGGCGGTGGCCGACAAGGCCAGTTCGCTCATGGCGTAGATGATGCGGCGCTGGACCGGCTTGAGGCCGTCGCCCACGAAGGGCAGGGCGCGGTCCAGCACCACATACATGGAATAGTCGAGGTACGCCCGCTCAGCGTAGTCCTTGAGCGGGATCTGTTCGTAATTGGCTTGCAGATTCATGGGCTTGGCTGTCCGGCTGGCGCGCTAAGGCGCGTCGTTAACCGGGTGATGTTGCCAGAAAGCCGTCTCACAGGTGTAGACCATAGATAAATGTAGGAGCCGATTCATCGGCGAAAAGCCAACGAAGCGAAGAAGCGGCGCCCCCACCCCTCAGCGCAAAGCCTTCCCCGCGTCAACATCCTTCAAGAACCCGATCAACCCGGTGAAATACGTCTCCTGATCGTCATACATCGCCAGGTGCCCACCCTTCGGGCACAGCAGGAACCGGGCGTTGGGCATTTTCTTCGCCATGGCCTCCATGTACTTCGGATCCATCGTGTCGTACTGCGCGCCAATGACCAGGGTAGGCACCTTGATCGTCTTCAGGTCCTTGCTGCGGTCCCAGTGCAGCAGCTTGCCGCTGGCGCCGAGTTCGCTCGGCCCCTGCATCGACACGTAGATCTGCTCGTTGAGATGGCCGAACGAGCGCTGCACCGGCTCCGGCCACTGGTCGGCAGGCATGCGCAGGATGTGCTGCTCGTAGTGCATGGGCATGAGGATCGCCATATACGCCGGGTCCGCGGTTTTCTTCTCCGCTTCCATGCGCTTGACCTCGGCGAGCTTCTTCTGGTCCATGGCCGGCATCAGCACCTTCGTCGCGTACTGGTTGTAGGCGGGAATGCTGTCGACCATGTTCGAGATGATCAGTCCCTTGAGATGCTGCGGATACTTCAGGGCGTACTCGATCGCGAGCACGCCGCCCCACGATTGGCCGAGCAGGTAGAAATTGTCCTTGTCCAGGTGCAGGGCCTGACGCACCTGCTCCACCTCATCGACGAAACGCGGGATTTCCCACAACGATTCGTCCGTGGGCTTGTCGCTGAAGGCGGAGCCCAGCTGGTCGTAGTAGTAATACTCGATGCTGGCGCCGGGAAAATAGCTGTCGAAGGCCTCGAAGTATTCATGCGTGGCGCCAGGGCCGCCGTGCAGCAGGAGCACCTTGATGGTCGGATTGTTGCCGACGCGCTTGGTCCAGACCCGGAATTTTCCCTTGGGCGTATCGATCGTGATCATCTTGACGCCACCCGACAGGACGTCGTCATGCCCTGCGTGATCGAAGTACGAGCTCGGCGAGGTCCCGGTCGATGCGGCAGGCGCGGCAGGCGCGGCAGGCGCCGCGACGGCGCCGGTGGCGCCAAGCGCCAGCAGGAAGCTTGCAAGAAGATGACGCATGTCGTTGTCCCCCAAGGTGTGCCGCCGACTATTGCCGACAGCACCCCTCGCTGACAAGTCGCCTAGAGGGTGAAGTTCGCCTCGACCGGGAAGTGGTCGGATGGATAATGGCCGTCCTTCGAGGTGGTTACGGTGTGGACCGACGTGGCCTCCACGCCGCGAAAGAGGATCCAGTCGATTCGTTTCGTGGGATTGCCGGTAAATCCGTGGAAGGTGTTCTCCGGGCCTTCTCGTTTCGGCGCGGCGGACCACGCATCCTTCAACGCCGCTGTGAGCGTGGCATGCGCGTCGCTCTCGGGGCCGGTGTTGAAGTCCCCGGTAAGGATGACGGGGACACCGGCAGGCAACCTGCCGATCCACGCTGCCATTTCACGGGCGCTGCGCGAGCGCGCGTCTTCATCCTGGTCGCGATACGGAAAGTGCGTGTCGAGCAGATAGAAACGCTTGTGGTCGGACAGGCGCTCGAACAACGCCCAGTTCACCATGCGCGGAAAGATGTTGCCCCAGGTGATGCTGGCGACCTTGTCCGGGGTATCGGAGAGCCAGTAATCCCCGCTGTCGACGAGCTTCAAGCGGTCCTTCCGGTAAAAGATGCCCATGTGCTCGTCGGCGTGACCGCCGAAGCGGTCGCGACCGAACCACGTGTATTCCGGCAGGCGCGCCACCGTGTCGTCGCCCTGTTCCTTCGCCAGTTCCTGTGTGCCGATGACATCCGGATGGAGTTGGCGGATCGTGTCGGCGAAGAGCTCCCTTCGGGCCTCCCAGCGGTCCGGGCCATCCTTGCCCGTGACGGTGCGGACGTTGAACGACAGCACCCGCAGTTCGTCGGCGATGGCCGGCTGCGCGATGGTTGCGGTGAGCGCGGCGAATAGTGCTAGTCGGGACATCCGAATCATGCCTGGAGGATTCCTGTTGACGGGGAGTCTTCCGAATATATCGACGTAACGAGGTGATTACCGTTACTTGGGTCCCGCCTGCGAGCGACACCATGCCGCGCCCCGGATGCCCGGCGATAGCGGCCGCCGGCCCTGCCGATCGGTCAGAATGGGGCGAACTTACGCAGCAGCGGAACCGCCATGAATCATCCAGAGCCCGATGTGCCGCGGTCCGCCGCCAACGGTCGTCGCGTAGCGCTCGTCATCATCCTGATCGCGTTCGTCGCCTCGGCGACGACGGCCATGCTGGCGTTTACGGCCTCGCACCGGGCACGTACCGCGGATGCCACGGCACAGACAGCAGACATGGCGGACCTGCGGGCCGCGCTCGCCGAATGGCAGGCACAAGTCACCGAAGCACAGCGTGCCGGACATGAACAGGCGCCGCAGCGGCTGAGCGTACTGGCGTCGCGTGCCGCGGCGCTATCCGCGTGGAAACCCCGTACGCCTTGCGGCCAGCAAGCCCGGGCGCAGCTTCGGGTAGCGATGGATGCACGGGTTCGACGTATCGATGAGGCGCTTGCCGGAAAGACTGCGGGCCTGGATCGCGTCGACGAGCAAGCCAGTCTCGAAGGCGCGCTTCACCAGTGTGAGGTCGAGCCAGGTCGTGATGTGAATATCTGAAGGGCGATCCGCTACTCGAACCATCTGGCGAGCGTCTTCGCGCCGCCGTCCGCGAGCCAGACAAAGAGTCCGCCGCAACCGACCGTGACCGTGGTGCTGATCGTGCCCACGCTCTTCCAGGAAGGAAGGCGTGCGAGGTGTCCTTCGAATCGAATGAGCTGCCTGTCGGCTTCGCGTTGTCGTTCTTCCTGCCGATCGAACCTTTCGTCGGCGCGATCGAGGCGTTCTTCAACGCCGACGAGCCTCGTTCCGATGGCTGCCGTCTGAACCTTCAGTTCGATGATGTCATCGCCGACTTTGTCGAGACGCTGTTCGACCTTGTCCAGGCGTCTGTCCATGTTGGCCAGACGCCCGTCCATGGTCTGGAGTCTTCCGTCGATGCTCCTGAGCAGGGTTTCGATGGTCACTGGAACGTTCTCCGCACGCTGTGCATTGGGAGTGTCAGCGTAACGGGGTGGATAGTCGTCTGAATTGAGAATCGCGACCGATTTCAGCATGCCGGGTGTCGGGCTCAGGATTGTCATGGGGGATCTCCGCAGCGTCCGAACAAGACTGGCCGTGGAGGGCAAGTCCGTCTGTAGCGCGCGCCCACGTCATGAGGTCGGTCGTCAGTGCGGAGCGCCGTCATGCAAGAAGGCCCGCATGTCAGCGGGCCTTCGCATATAGGGTCGGAACGGTATCTGGTCTTTGCGACTCAGGTACTGCATTGAATCATGATGTCTCGCTTCGGCATGGCGCCGCCCGCTGACTTGTACGGTGTGGAGCTGTAGTTGACCTGGGCTCCCTCGGAACGATCGACCACTTCGTAGGGTCCATGGCAGAGGCCCGTTGCTTTGTTGTAGCAGTCGCCGATGGTTTGAGATCCCGAATCGCAGGAAACGAGAAGAGCCTGGTCGCCGTCGGGAGGCGTTACCTGCCTGGAGCCGGCGCATCCGGCCAGGAGGCCGACGACGAAAACCGATAGAGCGATCCGCACTGCTGCCATGTGACGCTTCCCCGAATCCGTGCGGTTGAGCATGCGCCAGCGAGAACGGGCGCGACGAGACACGCAGCGTTTGTAGCAAGGGGAGAGTCCATATGCAACGCTGTGTTCGCGAGGACGCGGAGCGCTGAAATGGTGGCTCGGGACGGAATCGAACCGCCGACACGGGGATTTTCAATCCCCTGCTCTACCAACTGAGCTACCGAGCCACAGATGCCTGCAACGAATGTTGCGGCGAGTGGAGCCGCGTATTAAATCCGTTGCGGGCGTCGGCGTCAAGCCTCTCGTTCGGGCGGAACGTAGCCGGCGGGCTGGACCACGTCGCCGCCGAAGAAGTACTTCTCCATTTCGCCGCTGAGGAAGCCGCGGGTCTTCGGGTCGAGCGGGGACAGGCGCATCTCGTTGATCAGCATGGTCTGGTGGGCCAGCCACTGCGCCCATGCTTCTTTGGACACATGCTCGTAGATACGCTTGCCGAGGTCGCTCGGCCAGGGGGCGAAGTCGAGGCCTTCGGCGTCGTGGCCGAGTTTCACGCAGTGAACCATGCGCGTCATGGGGATATCTCCGGAAGGTTGTCCAGCAGCGTGCGTACCGGGGCAGGCAGGCCGAGCGAGGCGATGTCGTCGCGATCGCACCAGCGCCGGTCGGGACGGTCGGCTACGGCGGCAAGGGGGGCCGCATGGTCGAACAGGATGGGTGAAACGTCCAGTCGATAGTGGCTGAAGACGTGGGTGAAGGCGGGTAGGGGATCGGCGTCGCCGACGCGGGCGATACGCGCTGCGACACTGGGGGCCGTCGTCGGGTCGGCTGCTTCCGGCAGGCTCCACAGGCCCGACCAGACACCTTGCGCGCCACGCTTTTCAAGCAGGATGCGGCCGCGGGCATCGCGTAACAGCAGCATCGACAAGGCGCGAGTCGGGATCTTCTTTCCGGGCTTGGCGGTGGGCAGGGTCGCGGTCAGGCCTTCGCGCAGGGCGACGCAGCTGGCGGCCTGCGGGCACAGGGGGCACAGCGGCTTGCTGCGCACGCAGACCGTCGCGCCGAGATCCATGATCGCCTGCGTGAAGTCGGCTGTCCGTGTGGGCGGCGTGTGTTCGTCCGCGAACAGCCAGAGACGCTTTTCGACAGCACTTTCGCCGGGGTGCCCGGCGACCCCGTGATAACGCGTCAGGACGCGCTTGACGTTGCCGTCGAGGATGGGAAAACGTAGCCCATAGGCCTGCGCGAGGATGGCACCCGCCGTCGAACGGCCGATGCCCGGAAGCGCCAGCAAGGCGTCGATGTCGCGTGGCAGCTCGCCGCCGTGATGTTCGACGCACAGCTGCGCGGCACGGTGCAGGAAGCGCGCGCGCCGGTAGTAGCCCAGGCCGGACCACAAAGCCAGCACGGTGTCTTCGTCGGCCTCGGCCAGCGAGGCGAGCGTTGGCAGCCGCTGCACGAAGCGTTCGAAGTAACCGATCACCGTAACGACTTGCGTTTGCTGCAGCATGATCTCCGACAGCCATACACGGTAGGCATCGCGCGGATGCTGCCATGGCAGGTCCTTGCGACCGTGATGGTCGTACCAGCGAAGCAGTTCGGTGGCGAAGGTGTTCATGGTGAGCGCGCGGGCGCGGCAGCGGTCGATGCCGGTGTTGGCGATCCCGGCGTGGCACGGACGCGCAAGCCCTTGATATGCACGCTGCCGACGTCGACCTGTGTGGCGTCGATGGTTCCCTGCACGGGAGGGAGGGTGGGCGGCCTTCCTGCCTGCATGCCCGCCCACCAGTCGGACAGCGCAAGCGGAGGCAGATGCAGGTCGGCGTGGTCCTGTTCGCCATCGATCTTCAGCGCTATCGACAGGGGATCCTGCTGGTTGGCTGGCGTGACGCCGAGCACGACGTCGTAAGGTGGGGCATCGGTACGCGTCACGCGCCCAGCCATCGAGCCGCCGATGTCCGCGCCGCCGCGCCAGGTCGCATCGCCGTGCAGCTTCGCGCTGAAGCGGTCCTTGCCGACCACGTCGACGTCGAGGTCGCCGAGCGTCAACACCCCGTCTGCGAGCGAGGGGGTCGTGGCGAGATCGAGGGCGTAAGGCGCCTCATCCGCCGTGCTGGCATCGATCGACAAGGTAAAGCGGTGCTGGTTGGCCAGGCGGCCCGCATCGATGTCGACGTTGGAGAGCAGGAGGCGGTTCCCGCGCAACAGGGTGCTGCGCGACACACGGAAGCCGGCATCGATCGCAGGCAGGATCGCGCCGGCCGTCGAGGGGCGTGGCGGAAGCGTGTCGAGATAGGCGGAGACAGCATCTACATCGATGCGTGCACCTTCGATCTCGAGCCGCGAAATGGTGGCCTCGCCACCCAGGAGGGTGCGCCAGGGAAGGACCAGCTTGCCTCGCGCGGCGACGATCAACGGTGCATTGCCTCCATTGCCGTGCAACGTGATGCCTTCCAGTTCCAGGGAAGGCTTCGGCCAAAGCGTAGGGCTGGCCGGATTCGCCAGCGAGAGTTCGAGGCCGGAGGCGCGCGCCTGTGACTGCAGGAGTGCCGTGAAGCGCTCGGGCTGGAGCACGGCATACATGGCGACCAGGGCCGCCACGATAATCGCGGCGATGAGGCCTGCGACGACGAGAAGGCCGATACGCAGCCGACGGTTCATGGCCGCGACGCTTGCGATACGACGCTCACTCAGCCACCGAGGCTCGCCGGCAACAGGCCGTCGACGAAGGCTTCCGCGTCGAAGACGCGCAGGTCCGTCGCGGTCTCGCCGAGGCCTACGTAGCGAATCGGGAGGCCAAATTCGCGGGCGAGGGCGAACATCACGCCGCCCTTGGCGGTGCCGTCGAGCTTGGTCACGACCAGTCCCGTGACGCCTGCGGTCTGGCGGAACTGGCGGAGCTGGCTGATGGCGTTCTGGCCGGTCGTGCCGTCGATCACCATGAGCACCTCGTGAGGCGCGGCGGTATCGAGCTTCTTCATGACGCGCCCGATCTTGCCGAGCTCGTCCATCAGGCCACCCTGGGTGTGCAGGCGGCCCGCCGTGTCGGCGATCAACACCTGGGTGCCGCGGGAGCGGGCGGCCTGGAGTGCATCGAAGATGACGCTGGCCGAATCCGCATCCTGGCCCTGGGAGACCACGGGAACCTTATTGCGCTCGCCCCAGGTCTTCAGCTGTTCCACGGCAGCGGCGCGGAACGTGTCGCCCGCGGCCAGCATGACGCTGCGTCCTTCGTCCGAATAACGGCGCGCCAGCTTGCCGATGGTCGTGGTCTTGCCGACACCGTTGATGCCGACGGTCAGGATCACGAAGGGGCTGAACGTGGATACGTCCAGCGGCTTCTCGACCGGCTTGAGCAGGGCGACAAGCTCGCGACGCAAGGCCTTGAGCAGATCGCCCGCGTCGGCGAATTCGCGCTTGTGCATGCGCTTGCGCAGATCCTCGACCAGGTTGCTGCTGGCCTCCACGCCGACATCGGCCGTGATCAGCGTGGTTTCCAGTTCGTCGAGGAGATCGTCGTCGAGCTTGGGATGACGAACGAAGAGCGTGGTGAGGCTCTTGGCGAAGCCACTGCCGGAGAGCCGCTCGCGCCAGCTCCGCTTGGCCGGCTGCGCCGCTTCGACAATCGAGGCTTCCTCCGCATCGGGCTCGACATCGGGGGCCTCGGGCTCGGGCAGCACGGTTTCCGCGAGAGCCTCGGAGACTACCGGCCCGGCGTCGATCGAGGCTGCATCGGCGACCTTCTCCACGCGCTCTTCGGGCGTCACGGCGTCGGGCGTCGCGGTGGGTTCGACGGGCTTCTTCTTCCAGAACTTGAGCATTGCGCCAGCGATTCAAAGACAATAGGCGAATGCTAGCACTCCCGCCCTCACTGGCCGCTGAGCGATGAGCGCGTCAGGCCGCGTCCGCATCATCGGCGGAACCCTGCGCAACTCCCGTCTCGAGGTCCCCGACCTGCCTGGCCTTCGGCCCACGGCCGATCGCGTCCGCGAGACCCTGTTCAACTGGTTGCAGCCCGTGGTGGGCGGGGCGCGTTGCCTCGACCTCTTCGCGGGGACCGGCGCGCTTGGGATCGAGGCGCTGTCGCGTGGCGCCGCGGCGGTGACCTTCGTCGAACGCGAGCCGCGGCTTGCCGCCGCCCTGAAGGCCAACCTGGCCAGGCTGAAGGCGCCGGGCGGAGAGGTCGTCGGCGACGAGGCTTCACGGTGGCTACGAGGCCCCGCGCGGCCGTTCGACGTGGTCCTGCTGGATCCGCCGTTCGCCCTGGATGCCTGGGCCGAGACCGCGCGGCTGCTCGAAGAGGGGGGCTGGATCGCAGCCCATGGCTGGATCTACGTGGAAGCCCCGCGCGGCGCGGCCTTCATCCTGCCTGCCAACTGGCTGATGCACCGCCAGGGTCATGCCGGGGAGGTCTCCTACACCCTCTATCGCCGCACCCCGGCCGATCCGTTAAGCTAGCCCGCGCTTTCATTCGACCCGCCTCCATGACTTCTCTGCCGGCCAATCCGCGACTTGCCGTTTATCCCGGCACGTTCGATCCGATCACCAACGGCCACGCCGATCTGGTGTCCCGTGCCGCGCCCCTGTTCGACCGTATCGTGGTCGCCGTGGCGGAGAGCCGGAACAAGGGTCCCGGCTTCAGCCTTGGCGAACGTATCGCGCTGGCGCGCCTGGCCCTGGCCGACCTGCCCAACGTCGAGGTTCGCGGCTTCGACTGCCTGCTGGCCCACTTCGTCGCCGAGATCGGCGCGGGCGTCATCCTTCGCGGTCTGCGCGCCGTGTCGGACTTCGAGTACGAATTCCAGCTGGCCAGCATGAACCGTCACCTGATTCCCCAGGCCGAGACGCTGTTCCTGACCCCGGCTGAGCAGTACAGCTTCATTTCCTCCTCGCTAGTGCGTGAAATCGGTCGCCTGGGTGGCGATATTTCCGGCTTCGTGCATCCGGCGGTGCAGCAGGCCATGCGCCAACGCTGGCGCAACTCTTGAAAACAAAGGTGATCATCATGCGTAAGTTCGTCCTCGCCGCGTCCGTGGCCCTGACCGCCGCCCTGGCTCTCTCGGCCTGCAACAAGTCGGAAGACACCGATCAGGCTGCCACCCAGCAGGAAGCCGCCGTCGCGAAGCCGACCAACCCGACCGATACCAAGGCCTGGAGCCAGTACTTCGGCCAGATCGTGCGCAAGAACATGCAGGGCATGACGGCGGATCGTCCGTTCCCGTACTTCGTGCCGGCCGGTGACGACCAGGCCGGTCAGGACGGTCGTGCGCGCCAGCTCGAGAACGTCCAGGGCACGGTCGCCCGCGGCGTTACCCCGGGCAACATGCTCGTCTTCGGTGGCCCGGAATCGGGCAAGACCGCCGACCTCGTGATCGAAGCCTTCAAGGGCGCGAACGCCGGTTCGTTCAAGAACGTCATCGTCCTGTTCATCGGCGACCAGGCCGACCAGCAGCGCGTCGCCGACGCACTGGCCCCCTCGGGCGCCACGTTCCGTTTCGTCGCGTACTGATCGACGTTCACGGAGTCGAAGGAAGGGCGCCGCACTCGCGGCGCCCTTTTTTTGTGTGGGAGCCGGCTGTGCCGGCGATTGGGGACGAGGCAAGCTGGCTATCGCCGCTGAAGCGGCTCCCACAAGAGAAACCCGCGGCTCCCCCCACTTCGGGGTAAAATGCCGGCTATGTCCCTGATCATCCTCGACACCTGCGTCAACTGCGACGTCTGCGAACCCGTGTGCCCGAACAAGGCCATCTCGCTCGGCGAGGTGTATTACGAGATCAACCCTGACCTGTGCACGGAGTGCGTGGGCCATTTCGACGTACCCCAATGCGTCGAGGTCTGTCCCGTCGAGTGCATTCCGGGCGATCCCGATCGCGTCGAATCGCGTGAGCAACTGATGCTCAAGTACGAGCACCTGATGGCAAAAGCCGCCTCGTAAGCCCTTGCCCGGTGTCATCGGTTAATCTCGCCGACAGCGATATCTCTTTCGGAGCGAAACCCCATGGTCCATGCCCCGTCGTGGCGCGTACTCGCCGCGAGTCTTTTTCTTGTCGTTGGCGCTGGCAGCGCTTCCGCACAGAGCGCGCCCGTTCCAACCAAGGGCCCCGGTCATGCCGCCATCGCCAGTGCCAACTACCTGGCCACGAATGCCGGCTTCGAAGTCCTTGGCAAGGGCGGCAATGCCTTCGACGCCGCGGTCGCGGTGTCATCGACCCTCGCCGTCGTCGAACAGCAGAGTTCGGGTATCGGTGGCGGCTTCATGGCCTTGCTGCATCGTGCTTCCGACAACCGTGACATCTTCATCGATGCGCGTGAAACCGCGCCGAAGGCCGTCGACATGAAGGTCTACGTCGGCAAGGACGGCCAGCCCAATCGCGATACGTCGACGAACGGTCCGTTATCGGCCGGTATTCCGGGCGAGCCGGCCGGGCTTGTCTGGATGGCGGCTCATTACGGCAAGTTGCCGCTGTCGGTTTCCCTCGCGCCGGCGATCCGCATCGCCACCGAAGGATTTCAGCCGGACGCGCGCTTCCTCGGCACCATCGAGGACCGCAAGGACGTCCTCGCGCGCTATCCCGCCTCGGCTGCCATCTACCTGCCGGGTGGCGAGGTGCCCTCCGCGGGCTGGACGCTGAAGCAGCCCGACCTCGCGAAGACGCTGCAGCGCCTCGCCGCGAAGGGGCGCGACGGTTTCTACAAGGGCGAGACCGCCAGGCTGTTGGTCGACGCGTCGCGCGGCGCTGGCGGCAACTGGACGGCTGCCGATCTCGAGGCGTACCAGGCCAAGGAGCGCGAGCCGCTTTCGGTCGACTACAAGGGATATCGCATCGTCACGGCGCCACCGCCGTCGTCCGGCGGCATCGCCATTGCCGAGATCCTCAACATCCTTGCCGGCTTCGATCTCGCGAAGCTCGACGTCGCCCATGCCACCCACCTGACCATCGAGTCGATGCGGCGTGCGTTCCGCGATCACAACGAATACCTCGGTGACCCCGACTTCGTGAAGATGCCGCTCGACATGCTGTTGTCGAAGTACTACGCCGATGGCCTGCGTGCGACGATTTCGCCTGACAAGGCGACGCCGTCGGATCTGCTGCCTGCCGCCATGGCTCCGGAGCCGGGTATGCACACCACGCATTTCTCGGTGATCGACGCCGAGGGCAACATGGTCGCTTCGACGCTCACGGTGAACCTCGAATTCGGTTCCGCGTTTGTCGCCAAGGGGACCGGCGTCGTCCTCAACGACGAGATGGACGACTTTGCCCTCGTCCCCGGCCAGCCGAACGCCTTCGGTCTGCGCGGTGCGCTGGCCAACGCGCCGGAACCGGGCAAGCGCATGCTGTCGTCGATGTCGCCCAGCTTCGTCTTCGGCGCCGACCGCACGGCCGTGATCGGCTCGCCCGGCGGTTCGACCATCATCACGCAGGTGCTCGAAGGCATCCTTGCCTTTATCGATGGCAAGAGCGCCACGCAGATCACCGCGCAGAAGCGCTATCACCACCAGTACCTGCCCGACCGTGTCGACGTGGAAGCCGGCGTCTTCGACGATGCGACAACCAAGGCGCTGACCGATATGGGCCATGTGCTGAGGAATCGCTCGCCGTGGGGCTTCATGAACGTGGTGACCTGGGACCATCGGACGAACACGCTCGATGCGGCCAGCGATCCGCGCCGTCCGTCAGGCCTGGGCAAGGTGCAGTAAGGTTGCCCGCATGAAGCTCTGGTCACTTATCGGCAATTCGCAGCGGCTCGACGGTGGCGCGATGTTCGGCAACGCGCCGCGCGCCATGTGGTCGCGCTGGGTGGCGCCGGACGCGGAAAACCGCATCCCGCTCGCTTGCCGCTGCCTCCTCGTCACCGGGCTGGACGGCCGGAACGTGCTGTTCGAAACGGGTATCGGCGCCTTCTTCGATCCGGCCATGCGCGAACGGTTTGGGGTGGTCGAGGACCGTCACGTCCTGCTCGATTCGCTTGCCGAAGCCGGTCTTCGTCACGAGGACATCGATGCCGTCGTGCTGTCGCACCTTCATTTTGATCACGCGGGCGGCCTTCTCGCCCCGTGGGCGGAGGGGCAGGCGCCCACCCTGCTGTTTCCGAACGCGCGTTTCCTGGTCGGCGCCGAACACTGGGCGCGCGCCCGCGATCCGCATCCGCGCGACCGCGCCTCGTTCATCCCCGAACTGGTCGGCCTGCTCGAAGCGAGCGGCCGGCTCGAACTGGTCGAAGCCGGGCGTTCGTCGTCCCTGGGCGAGGCTGTGCGCTTCGAGTTTTCCGAGGGCCACACGCCGGGTCTCATGCTCGCCGAGGTGGGCGGTGTGGTCTTCTGCGCTGACCTCATTCCGGGCCGGCCCTGGGTACATCTGCCGGTGACGATGGGGTACGACCGTTGGCCGGAGAAACTGATCGACGAGAAGCGGGTGTTTCTCGACGACAAGATCGCACGTGGCGTAAAGCTGTTCTTTACCCACGACCACGGGTGCGCCATGGCCTCCGTGGAAAAGGACGGTAAAGGCCGTTACACGGCTGCCGATACGCATGAACGACTAAGCGGCATCGAAGCGTAAGGACGCCGATGATGGGCACGGGGGCAGGATGAAGTCGAAGCACAAGACCAATGACGGCGGGATGGCCTGGGGCGCGCGCGTCGCCGGCGCGGTGCTGCTACTCGCGGGACTGGGCCTGATCGCCTGGAACGAACACCGGGTCATGGACTATGGCGCGGCCATGGCCCGCCATGGGTCACCCGTGCTGGATCTGGGCGATGCAGGGCGGCCTTCCGCGGGGCAGTACGGTTCGATGACGCGTGTAAACGGCACGCCGCAGATCCTCGATGCACCGCGCGATCCGGAATTCGATGTCCGCGCGGATTCACCGATCCTCATCCGCCATGTGGAAATGTTCCAGTGGCGCGAAATAACGGTCGGTGGCAGCACGCACTACGAGCTGGACTGGGTCGATCGTCCCATCGATGCGACCAATTTCGCCAAACCGGCGGGGCACGTCAATCCCGGCGCTTTCCCGATCCAGGGTCGTCAGTTCGAAGCGGGTGAAGTGAAGCTGGGCAACTTCAAGCTGTCCACGCCGATCATTCGCGCGTTTCCCGGGCGTATCGACATCGCGCCCGACGAGCACAAACTGCCGCCGAATCTCGCCGCGACCTTCCAGCGGGTGGGCGATAAGCTCGTCACGAGCAGCAAGCCGTCCAATCCTCGCCTGGGCGATCTTCGGGTCAGCTGGGAAGCCGTGCCGGTGCAGCCAATGACCGTGCTGGCGCGCATCGATGGCGATACGCTGGCGCCGCGCGAGGTGAAAGACGGGGATCCGGGCTTCGAAGTTCAGGTCGGCGATCGCAGCCTGCTCGACGTGTTGCCGGCCATGCCCGAGCCACCCCAGGCCGTCCTCCTGGTTCGTCTCGCCGCCTTCGCGTTCGCTGCCCTGGGTGCTTTCCTGCTGGCTCTCACCAGTCGTCTGCGCCGGGATGTGCTTTTCGCCGTGGGCGTCGGCGCCGTGGTGGTACCCGCTGTTGCCGGGGTGATATGGCTGGCTGGCGACGCGATGACGGCAAGCGTATGGTTGCTCGTTGCCGTGCTCGGTGCCGGTCTTGCCATCTGGCGCGTGCAACAGCGATCGGCATCACGGTCGGACTGATCCAGACAGGAGCGACACCATGCGCATCACCGGACTCTATGCGGCACTGCTGACCTTGCTCATCCTTGGCCTGGCCGTGCGCGTGATGCTCATTCGCCGGCGTACGCGTATCGGATTGGGCGACGGCGGCGACCGAAGCGTGGCCTGTGCGATTCGTGCCCATGGCAATGCCGTGGAGTACGTGCCGCTCGCGCTGATGCTGTTGCTGGTTCTCGAACTCGACCAGACGGTGCCGCTGCTGCTCCACGCGTTCGGTATCGCCCTGTTGCTTGCGCGCGTCGTTCATGCGATCGGGCTGTCGCGCGCGGCGGGTAATTCGCCGGGGCGCGCGGTCGGGGCGGGTCTGACCCTCGTCGTCATCGGCTTGATGGCCTTGATGCTGCTTTGGCAGTACGTGGTGATCCACGTCATTGCGGCGAGCGTGACCTGACCGATCGCCGGTCTTTGTGGGAGCCGATTTATCGGCGATTGGCGCTACGGCGTCACCGCTCCGTTGGCTTTTCGCCGATGAATCGGCTCCCACATTTCTTTCAGGCTTCGGCTTCGACCACGGCCGTGCCGTCGGCGAAGGCGTAGACGTGGTCGGCCCAGCTGGCGGCCTCGACGTACATGGCGGCCATCGTCTGCAGGTGCTGCGTGCGCAGCGCCGAATCGCTTTCCAGCTCGCCCTGTTCCCAGTGACGGATCTGGTCGAGCAGCGGTGCGAACGGGCCGGCACCCTCGAGCAGCGCTTCGCGGATTTCGATCGCGAGCGGGAGGTGTTCGAGCACGTAGGCCATCGACACATTCATCAACGTATCGAGCAGTGAGAACAGGCCGGCGGTGAAGGCCATTTCCTGCAGCTCGGGCTTGATCGTGCGGGCGAGCTTCTCGCACATGTGTGCGCGGATCAGTGCGAGGCGAAGCAGCTCCGGCGGACGCTCGTCCATGCCGGAGACGGCCATGGTGAAGATCCAGTTGCGCATGCGATTCACGCCGAAGAACACCGCGGCTTGCTCCACCGATTTCAGCTGGCGGGGCAGGGCGAAGTAGGCGGAATTCACGCAACCGAGCAGCTTGTAGCTGAGCACGGCGTCGTCGCGGATGATCTTGCCCAGCTCGACAGGACCGTTTTCGGGATCCTGCAGCGCGCCCATGAGGCGCAGCACGCCAAGCTTGCTCGGCGCCAGACGTGGCATGTCCACACGCTCGGGACGCAGCAGGTACTTGCCCTGGAAGCCGTCGACATCCTGGTCGGCGTAGTCGACGAAGGTTTCGTGTGTGTCGATGCCAGTGACGATGACCTTGACGCCGAAGGCATGGACGTAGTCCATGTGCGCGCGTGCCGCGACCGGATGACGATGATCCACCGCGATCTTGGCGAACTGCACGATGCGCAGCAAGGCATCCACGCCGGCCCTGTGTTCGGGGTCGGCGGGGAGGTTGAAGTCTTCGAGCATGAACAGGCAGCCATGACCCTTCAGCTCGCGGAGCTTCTCGAGCAACTGGTCGTCGGTACCGACATCCGCACTGATGCTCGCGCCGAGGCGCGCGTTATGGCGAAGGATGTCCGCATGCTCGAGGAGCAACTGGGGCGACATGTGCAGGAAGGCACGATTGTCGCGAACGAGTCGCTTGAGGCTGCCGTCCGCGATCGCGCTCAGCGTGGCCTGCGTGTGTGCAAGCGCCGCGGCGTCGATATCGCTGCCGATGGGGCGTGGGAACAGAAGTTCATAGGCGAACAGCGCCTGCTTTCTGTCCAGGATGGGTACGCGGACGATCGGGAGGATGCCGTCGTCATTCACCGCTGTCGGCTGGGGGGTCACTGCCATTGCTTTGTTGGTGCGCCGTCTGGGTGAGTCTGGGGAATGGTCTCGGTGGTGGTCAAACCTGCGCGATGGTGGCGGAGCGCAGTTTCACCCGCGCAGTGTCACCTTTGGGGCCGTAGGTGGAACCACCCGGCGAATCGCCCGCGAGCAGCGCAAGCGCCTGGCGAACGTGACCGATTCGCTGGCCGACAATGCGGCCGTTTACTTCGTTGAGTTTGCGGCACTCGACCAGGCGTTCGATCGTGTGCGTCCAGCGTGCATCGTTGAGCGTGTCGACACCGGCGGCGTCACCCAGATGGCGACGCTCGGCATCCAGCTTCTCGATGCGGTCGAGCAGTTTGCCCTTCGCCCGGCTGACTGTGTCGAGCGCATGCGTGTCAGCCTGATCGAGCGCCATGCGCTCGTCGATCAGGGTGGCGTGCAGCGCGTCGACCTCACGGGCGAGGTCGCCCATGACGGCGCGGACGGCCGTGTCGAAGTCGGAGTCGAGCGGGTGGGTCATGCCTTGCTGCCGATCTGGCCTTCCATCGCAAGAAACTTGCTCGCGATGGCCTGGGCGTCAGGCTTGTAGGTGCCGTCGGCCAGCTTGCTGCGGATTTCGTCCACGCGCTTGCTGTCGATGCCATCGCCGCGGCTGGCGGCGTCGAGCGCCTTGGCCGAGTCGGTGATCTTGACGCTGTCGTCGCTCGGACGCACCGAGCTGGCGCTCTGCGTCGAGGCGGCGGAGCCGGCAGCCGGGTTCTGGGTGCGGAGCTGCACCTGGGGCTGCGGAGCCTGGATACCGGGTTTGATCGTCGTCGTCATAGTGTGTCCTCGGAGCTTGTGTCCTTCAAACCCCTTATCGGCGGCCTGTCGGCGAACTTTAACTGGCCCTAGGCCGGGAAGTGTGACCTGGTTTGGATTTTGTTCATGGCAGTACCGCGACGGTGCCCGGCCCGGTGACCACGGCATCGAGCACCTTCCCGGATGAAGCGTTGCGTACCTTCAGGCGGGTGCCGGTATCACCGGCACCCATGGCCACGCCGGCGACGCGGATGACCACGCCCTCGACGTCGGCCTGCATGCTGACCGAATCGCCGATGCGGACGGTCTGGCGTCCGGCGAGCATGCCGGGCGTCAGTACCGTGCCGGCGCTCAGCGGCCTGGCAAGCGAGCGACCGTCGATCTGACCGATCTCCGCGACATAGCCGTAGGCGAGGCTGGTGATGTCGCGCTCCTCGGCGCGGACATCCCCGGCCCCGACGCCGTCACCACGCGCGAGCGGGCGGGTGGTGACCAGCACAGGGGTAAACATCTTGACCCGCACCGGCACGCGCACGGTCCAGCCGCCCGGCACCGGGCAGTGCACGGCGACGCTCACCCGGGCGCCGAGGGGCCGGTTGCCCGGAAGCGACGATTCGAGCGGCTTTGGGCAATCCGCCAGCCGGAGGCGGCTGTCGAGCGGATCGGCTTCGACGGTCATGCGAGCGCCGGGAAGGGTGCGGTTCTGCTGGAGCCAGGTCACCGCCGCCACGCGCACCGCCTCGACCGTCTGCCCGGCCAGCGCGCAGAGCGGCAAGGCGAGCAGGGCGGTCGCGGTGATGCCGCGGGCGAGGGTCGATGAACTCACGCGGCGCGTTCCGCCAGCGATGCGGACAGGCCCTGGGTGATCGCGTCCAGTTCCCTGTTGAGCTCGGCGACCATGTGGCTGGCATCGGCATGACGGCCTTCACCGAGCGTGATGGCGTAGTGCGACGCGAGGGTCGAGAATCGCTCGCCGGCGGCACGGATGCCCTCAGTCGGACTGTCCGGTCGACGCAGGCGGAACTGGTCGATGCAGCGCATGAGTGGCGTGGTATCGAGCCAGCGACGGTCGAGGCTGGCCGGGTCGCGCGAGGCGAGTTCCACGGCGAAGCGAAGGCCCTGGCTGGCTTCACGGATCATCTGGCTGAGGCTGGCGGCGTCGAGGTCGCCCTCGGTTTCGAGGCGGCTCAGGCCCAGGCGGTGCGCAAGCACGGCGGCGCGCGCTGCGGCGTCGGCCTGGCGACGGGCGTCGTTGGTGACGCGGCCGAGGGTTCCCTGGGTCGCCTGGATGGCCGCGATGCGGCCCTGTAGCGCACCCATGCCTTCGCGGGCTGCGTCGATGTTGCCGCGCGCCCCGCGGGCGGCTTCGTCCACGCGACCCATCGAGGTCTGCATGCCGGCGATACCCGACTGGGTCTGGTCCAGGCGACGCAGGCTGTTCTGCACGGCGTCATCGAGCTGGCCGGCGAACTGGCCGACGGCCTCGGTGGTCTGGTCGATCTCGGCGGTGGCCTGGGTGGTTTTCTCGGCGAGTTGCTTGACCTCGTCGGCAACCACGGCGAAGCCGCGGCCGGCCTCACCCGCACGTGCCGCCTCGATCGCGGCGTTCAGCGCGACGAGGTTGGTCTGGTGGGCGATGTCCTGAACCGTCGCGGTCAGCTTGCGGATCGCGGTGAAGTATTCGGAGAACTGCGCATGGTTGCGGCTCATGCCCGAGAGGGCGCTACGCAGCAGGCGCAGCTGGCCGTCGAGGTCGCCGGCCGTGGCCAGGCCCTGGCTGCCCGAGTCGCCCATGCCGGCGGCGCCGGCGTAGGCCTGGTCGAGCGCCGTCGAAATCCTGGCGCTGGCATCCGTCAAACGTCCGGCGGTGTCGCGGGCGCCTTCCACCACCTTGCCGAGCTCCAGCAGGGTGCCACCGAGCGCCTGTGCGTTCGTCAGCACCATGCCTTGCTGCTCGATCGCCTGGATGGTCGTCGCTGGCGCGGTGCGCGGTTCCGCCGGCTTGAGCAGGGCGCCCATGGCGCTGGCCGCGGCCGGGTACTGCGCGGAGAGGGCGCGAACACGCGCCGCATCGCCCTGGGAGGCGGCGTGGGCGAGGAGGCGGACGTGCTGGCTCCAGAGGAGGGTCATGATTTCGCTTTCGTCGGATGGTCGCTCCACTTAATCGGTCGGGAGCGTCAGGACTTGAGTCATGCAATCGGCGTGCCATGCGCACGCCTACAGAAACCAGCAGCGCCGCCGATACCGTTGGCGACACCTTCTGTAGATGCCTCGCACGTCATGGCCCGACCGCTGCTCGACACCGTGGACACCTTTACCCGCCTGGCGGGCCACAATCGCGTGGCCATGCTGCTGTTTCGCCTGGGCGACCGCCAGGCGTTCGGCATCAACGTCTTCAAGGTTCGCGAAGTGCTGCGCCGGCCGCGCCTGGAGCGGATGCCCAGCATGCACGCCCTGGTCTCGGGCAGTTTCGACTATCGCGGAAGCACTATCCCCGTCATCGACCTCGCCGCGGCGATGGGTTATCCGCCCTTGGCCAGCGTCGACAGTGCGCACCTGATCGTCACCGAGTTCAACCTCTCCGTGCAGGGCTTCCTGGTCTCGGACGTCGACCGCATCGTCCACGTGGACGGCGCCAACCTGACGGCGCCGTCGGCAGCGCTCGGCTACGGCGCGCGCGTCAACGCGGTGACCCGGCTGGATGGCGACCTGCTCGCCATCGTGGATGTCGAGCAGGTGCTGTCGTCGGTCTCGCCCCCTCTGGTGCAGCTCTCCGATCGTGTACAGCAGGCGGCGCACGTGCAGCAGGCGGGTAACCGCCGGATCCTGGTGATCGACGACTCGGCGGTCGCCCGCACCCAGTTGGTCGACCTGTTCCGCAAGATGGACCTGGAATGCGTGATCGCCAAGGATGGGCGCGAAGGCCTCGACAAGCTGCGCACGATGGCGATGGGTCCGGTCGATGAGCGGGTCGACCTGGTCGTTTCCGATATCGAGATGCCCCTGATGGACGGCTACGCGCTGACCACGGCCATCCGTGAGGATGCCCAGCTGCGCCATATGAAGGTGCTCCTGCACAGCTCGCTGAGTGGCGTCTTCAACGAGGCGATGGTGGCCCGCGTCGGCGCCGACAAGTTCATCGCCAAGTTCCAGCCGGACATCCTCGCCACCGCCGTGCTGGACCTGCTTCCGGCCTGATTTTCGGTACAAGCCAAGAGCAGGCGCAGGTTGAGGCGCAGAGCCTTCGGTGCCTACCCTCGCTGGGGGGCTTGAGGCAAAGAGCCTTCGGTGCCCACCCTCGCTGCTCAGACAGGTCCTCCGCGTTTCGTAAAGGAAGGCCGCTGCGCGGCCCATGTATCTATCTGGCCTACGGCCGCTCCACTTGTGCGGAACTCGCCTCGAGGGTGGGCACCGAAGACTCTTCCCATCCTTGAGGTGCGTGCGTGCCGAGCCGACGAAGCAACGCCGCTTTGGTTGCTGGCTGCCATCGCCAAACGGTCAACCCCAGCGCGACGGTCGCGATCGTCTTCGCGAGGGCAGCGCCACGGCGACGAAGCCGCTCACTGAGCGAGATGTCCGCACGAGCACGATTGCGGTGACGGCTGGCCTTGGCGGCCACATTCACCCCAACGGCTCGCCTTCCCGCTAACCGTATCGTCGTGAGAGACCTTGGTGTCCACCCTCGAGGCGAGTTCCGTACAAGTGCAGCGGCCGTAGGCCAGATAAGTACACGGCCGCGATAGCGGCCTTTCCGCTACGGAACGCGGAGGACCTGTCTGAGCAGCGAGGGTGGGCACCAAGGTCTCCCCGCGAGACGCCCAAGTGTAGGGAGTCACGGCGAAGCCGAGCCCCTGGCGTGAACGACGGCCAGCCGTCGCCAAAGTCGCGAGCCGAGGCGCCAGAATTCCGGCGCCTCGGCCGACAGCCTTCGCTCGATTCGCCCCAAAGGGCGTCAGAAAGCCCTTCCGCAAGCCCCGGTCGTGCGTGGCACGGCTCTTGCTCAACCCCTCGGGCCAAGCTCACGAGGGGGCCATGCCCATGATCGACAAACCGGATCCGCTATTAGGCGTCCACGCCCAGGCCCTCGGCCTGTGGCAGCGCCGTGCGGAAGTCATTTCGTCGAACCTGGCCAATGCCGATACGCCGGGCTTCCTCGCACGCGATCTCGATTTCCGTAAGGCGATGACCGCTGCCAGTGGAACCAGCGATGGCGCCGGACTGTCGATGACGGCGACCGAGGCAGGTCATATCGGCGGCAACCCGGCGTTCGCCGCGGCCGACGCCGACAAGCTCGCGTATCGCGTGGAAACCCAGCCCACGATGGACGGCAACACGGTCGATACCCAGGTCGAACAGGCCCAGTTCGCCGCCAACGCCATCCACTACCAGGCCTCGCTCAGCTTCATTACCGCGCAGATCCACGCCATGCGCATGGCCATCACAGGATCCAGCTCATGAGCCTGCTCAAGATCTTCGACGTCGCCGGTTCCGGCATGGCCGCCCAGTCGGCCCGACTCAACACCACGGCCAGCAACATGGCCAACGCCGACAGCCTGGCCAGCAGCGAAGCCGGCGCGTACCACGCCAAGCAGCCCTTGTTCTCGGCCGTGCAGCAGCAGGTCAACGGGCAGATGGAAAACGGCGGCGTGCGCACGCTCGGCATCACCGAGAGCCAGGCCCCGATCCAGGCGCGTTATGAGCCATCCAATCCGCTCGCCGACGCCAACGGCAATGTCTATTCAAGCAACGTCAACACGGTCGACGAGCTGGTCAACATGATCTCCGCGTCGCGCTCCTATCAGAACAACGTCGAAGTCATGAACAGCGCCAAGCAGCTCATGCAGAAGACGCTCGACCTCGGCAAGTAAGGAATCCTCATGGTAGACGCCGTCAGCGGTAACAGTTCCTCGTCTTCATCGTCATCGACCGGCCAGCTGCAGCAGCAGACGCTGAACCAGTCGGACTTCCTCAAGCTGATGGTCACCCAGATGACCAATCAGGATCCGACCAAGCCGATGGACTCCACCCAGATGGTGGCCCAGATGGCGCAGTTCTCGCAGGTGGCCGCCACGCAGGAGCTGCAGAGCTCCTTCGACTCACTGGCCTCCAACCTCACCGGTGACCAGTTCGTGCGCGCCGCCGCGCTCGTCGGCCAGGAAGTGCTGGTGCCGTCGACCGCTGGCAAGCTCGAGGACTCCTCGATGAATGGCGCCGTGAACGTGGGTACCTCGGGCACCTACGTCAACGTGCAGATTAAAGATACGGCGGGCAATGTCGTCCGCACGATCAGCCTTGGTCAGCCGGACGCGGGCCTCGCCCAGTTCAGCTGGGACGGCAAGTCCGACGACGGCACGCAGCTGCCCGACGGCGTTTACCAGATGTCCGCAACTTCCGGCGGCACGGCGATCGATACCTTCGCTCGCGGAAAGGTGGAAGGCGTCGGTGCCTCCGGTACCGACGGAACCTACGTGCAGGTAGCCGGCTACGGCGGCGCCCTGCTCAGTCAGATCGCGCAAATCCTGTAACTCCAGCAAGGAAAACCCACCATGCCATTCGATATCGCCCTAAGCGGCATCAACGCGGCGTCTTCCGACCTGGAAGTCACCGCGAACAACATTGCCAACGTCAACACCGTCGGCTTCAAGGGCTCGCGCGCCGAGTTCTCGCAGGTCTACTCGGCGGCCGGCAACAATCTTTCCGCCCAGGTCGCCGGCAGCGGCGTGCGCCTGACCAACATCGCCCAGCAGTTCAGCGACGGTGCCGCGACGCAGACCGGCAACTCCTACGACTTCGCCATCAGCGGCGCGGGTTTCTTCACCGTCCGCGACGGCTCGGGCTATTCGTATACCCGCGCCGGCAATTTCCATCCCGATGACAACGGCAACGTCGTCAATGCGACGGGTCAGAACGTACAGGTGTATCCGCCGACCGCCAACGGCGGTTTCGACATCAGCAGCCTGGCCGACCTGAAGCTGACCACGGGGTCGAGCCCCGCCAAGGCGTCGACCAACATCGGCCTGACCGCGAACCTGGCCGCCAGCGCCACGGCGCCGACCGGCGGTGCGTTCGATCCGACCAACGACAAGACCTACAACACGCTCTCCACGTTCCAGGCCTACGATTCCCTCGGCGCGTCGCACACGGTCAACGTGTACTACACGAAGGATGCGACCAATCCGAACACGTGGAGCGCCAACATGACGGTCGACGGTACCCAGGTCGGTACCGCTCAGCAGATGACCTTCAGCGCGGGCGGTGCGATCCTCACCCCTGCCGGCGGCAAGCTCAACTTCGGCGCGGTTTCGCCCAACCCGGGCGCGACGCCGCTGAACCTCAGCATCGACATGACCAAGGTCACCCAGTTCGGTGACAGCTCCTCGACCACCGCGGTGTCGAACGACGGCTACGCCGCCGGCACGTTCTCCAACATCGACGTGGCCAAGGACGGTACGGTCTCGGCGAAGTATTCCAACGGCGCGAGCGTGCCGCTCGGCCAACTCGCCATCGCCACGTTCGCCAACGACCAGGGCCTGCGTCAGCTCAACGACACCAACTGGGCGCCGTCGTCGGAATCGGGTCAGCCGATCCGCGGCACGGCCAATGCAGGCGGTCTCGGAACGATCCAGTCCGGTTCGCTCGAGGCGTCCAACACGGCCGACCTGACCGCGCAGCTGGTCAACATGATCAAGGCGCAGCGCAACTACCAGGCCAACGCCCAGGTCATCTCGACCGACAACACGCTGACCCAGACCATCATCAACATCCGCAACTAAGCGTGGCCGCGTGCGCGGCCTTCGGGTCGCGCACGCACGCTTCCGCCGTCGAACAGGGATTCCGCCATGGATCGTTCCGTATATGTCGCGATGACCGGCGCCACGCAGATCATGCGCGCGCAGGACGAAGTGGCACACAACCTCGCCAACGCCAATACCACCGGCTTCAAGGCGGAGTTGTCGGCGTTCCAGAGC
Organism: Luteibacter rhizovicinus DSM 16549; assembly: GCF_001887595.1. Taxonomy (NCBI): domain Bacteria; kingdom Pseudomonadati; phylum Pseudomonadota; class Gammaproteobacteria; order Lysobacterales; family Rhodanobacteraceae; genus Luteibacter; species Luteibacter rhizovicinus. The sequence continues at coordinate 439,403 of NZ_CP017480.1, read as the reverse complement.
CTGCCCGTGCAGGGCGACGGCATGCAGACGCGTATCAACGGCGTGGCCCAGGGCACCGGTTGGGATACCACCGCCGGCGCGCAGATGCAGACCGGTAACGATCTGGACGTCTCGGTGCAGGGCGACGGCTGGATCGCGGTTCAGGGCGCGGACGGCAACGAAGGTTATACCCGTGCGGGCAACCTGCGGATCAACGCCGACGGTTTGTTGACGGACGCGCGTGGCAACGCCGTCATGGGCGGCGGCGGTCCGATCACGATTCCCCAGGCTTCCAGCGTGAAGATCGGTTCCGACGGCACGATTTCCGTCGTTCCGCTCGGTGAGTCCCCGGCCACCATCGCCACGACCGACCGGATCAAGCTCGTCAACCCGGGCAACGACCAGCTGACCTACGGCAGCGACAGCCTCATGCACATGAAAGACGGCAGCACGCCCCAGGCGGACGCCAACGTGCGGGTAGCCTCTGGCGCGATCGAGTCGAGCAACGTCAACCCTTCCGACGTGCTGGTCAAGATGATTTCGCTGTCCCGCGAGTTCGAGATGCAGGTGCGTTCGATCAAGACCGCCGACGAAAACGCCCAGTCGGCATCGAAATTGCTACAGGTGGGTTAACCACCGCCACGCGACGCATTTCCGTCGCCGGCATGTAAAGCGCCCAAGCGCAGGAGTCAACGATGTTCTCGTCCCTCTGGATCGCCAAGACCGGCCTCGATGCGCAGCAGACGCGCATGGACGTCGTCTCGAACAACCTGGCCAATACGAACACCACGGGCTTCAAGCGGGCCCGCGCCGAGTTCGAGGATCTGACGTATCAGAACCGCGGTCAGGCCGGTGCACAGACGACCGAGCAGACCCAGTCGCCCACCGGCTTCATGATGGGCACCGGTGTCCGTGTGGTCGGTACCCAGAAGATGTTCGACCAGGGCGGCTCGCAGCAGACCGACAACCCGCTCGACGTACGCATCGACGGTCGTGGCTTCCTCCAGGTGACCCTGCCGGACGGCACCGTGGGCTATACGCGTGACGGCTCGCTCAAGCGCGACCAGGATGGCCAGATCACCACCAACGACGGTTACCCGCTCGAGCCGTCGATCACGATCCCGGCGAACGCCAGCACGGTGACCATCGGCAAGGACGGTACGGTGAGCGTCACCACCGCGGCCAACGCCGCGTCGCAGCAGGTCGGTACGATCCAGCTCGCCGACTTCGTCAACCCGGCCGGCCTGCAGCCGCGTGGTGACAACCTTTACCTGGAGACCGCGTCCAGCGGCGCTCCGCAGACGGGTACCGCCGGCCTCAACGGCTTGGGCACCCTCGACCAGAACGCCCTCGAAGCGTCGAACGTCAACGTCGTCGAGGAAATGGTGAACATGATCGAGACCCAGCGCGCCTACGAGATGAACTCGAAGGCGATCTCGACGGCCGATCAGATGCTTCAGTTCATATCCAACAAGACCTGAGACACGTCATGAATCGTTCCTTCGCCCGCATCCTGCTCGCCGCGCTGCCGCTCGCCGCCCTCACGGGTTGCGCGATCGTGCCGCCGACACCGAAGCCGATGTACGCCGCCACGCTGCCGCCCGAACAGACGACCGCACCGCAGGCGACCGGCTCGATCTATGCCGACCAGACCTCGCTGGAGTTGTTCTCCGATCCGCGGGCGCACCGTGTCGGCGACATCCTCACCATCTCGCTGGTGGAAAGCACGCAGGCCAGCAAGAAGGCGACGACGGCCACCAGCAAGAAGAATGGCAGCAACATCGCGTCACCGACCTTGCTTGGCCATGGCCTGAAGGTCGGCGGCAAGACCGCCGACAGCTCGTTGTCCAGCGACAACGCCTTTGCCGGCGACGGCTCGTCGAGCCAGAGCAACGCGCTGACCGGCCAGATCACCGTCACCGTCGCCCAGCGCCTGTCCAACGGCGCCTTGATCGTACGCGGCGAGAAGTGGCTCACCATCAACCAGGGCGAGGAACTCGTCCGGATCTCCGGCATCGTGCGCGCCCAGGACATCGGTAACGACAACATCGTGCCGTCGAGCCGCGTCGCCGATGCACGCATCGAATATGTCGGCAAGGGCACGCTGGCCGACTCGAATACGCGAGGCTGGTTGTCGCGCTTCTTCGATTCGAAGTGGATGCCGTTCTGATGAAGACGTTTGCACTTCGCCTTCGCGGCATCGTTCGCACGGCTGCTGTCGTACTCGCCCTCGGCGCCGTCGTTCCGGCGCAGGCCGATCGCATCCGCGATCTCGTCCAGGTCGGCGGTGTGCGCAGCAACCAGCTGATCGGCTACGGCCTGGTCGTCGGCCTCGACGGCAGTGGCGACCAGACCAGCCAGGCCCCTTTCACCACGCAGAGCCTGGAGAACATGCTCCAGCAGTTCGGGGTCACCGTGCCCGCCAACGTGCGCCCGCAGCTGAAGAACGCCGCCGCGGTGACGATCACCGCCGAGCTGCCGCCCTTCGCCAAGCCCGGGCAGCGCATCGATGTGACCGTCGCTTCGATCGGTAACGCGAAGAGCATCCGCGGTGGCGAACTCCTCATGTCGCCTCTGAAGGGTGCCGACGGCAACGTCTACGCCATCGCCCAGGGCAGTGTCATCGTCGGCGGCGTCAGCGCCCAGGGCAAGAGCGGCTCGAGCGTGCAGGTGAACATCTCCGCCAGCGGCCGCATTCCCGGCGGCGCAAGCATCGAGCGCAGCGTCGCCTCGTCCTTCGACAAGGGCGGTGACCTCATGCTCAACCTCAATACCGCCGACTTCACCACGGCCGCACGCATTGCCGAGGCGGTGAACCACAACTTCGGCTCGGGCACGGCGAATGCCATGGATTCCGGTTCGGTTGCCGTACGCGCGCCGATGGATCCGTCCCAGCGTGTTGCCTGGCTGTCGACGATCCAGGCACTGGAAGTCACGCCGGGCGACGCACCGGCACGGATCATCGTCAACTCGCGCACCGGTACGGTCGTGATTGGCTCCGATGTGAAGGTCGGAGCCGCCGCCGTGGCCCACGGGTCGATCCAGGTCACGATCAGCGAACAGCCGCAGGTCAGCCAGCCGAATGCCTTTTCGCGCGGCCAGACGGCCGTGGTGCCGAGCAGCCAGGTGGCGGTGAGCGAAGATGGCGGCCACATGTTCAAGTTCGGCCCGGGCACCAGCCTCGACGCCATCGTGCGTGCGGTGAACCAGGTCGGCGCTTCGCCGAGCGACCTCATCTCGATCCTGCAGGCGCTGAAGGAATCCGGCGCCCTGCACGCCGAGCTGGTGGTGATCTGACATGGCCAACACGGTCGACGCGCAGCGACTTGGCACTTACTCGGACATGTCCGGGTTTGCCGGCCTGCGCTCGGCCGCCAAGCAGGATTCCAAGGCGGCACTGCCGACCGTCGCCAAGCAGTTCGAATCCATCTTCACCCAGATGATGCTGAAGTCGATGCGTGATGCCAGCTCCGCGATGGGCGACGACATCATGGGCTCGCAGGCGGCCAACTCGTACCGTGACATGTTCGATCACCAGTTGTCGGTGACGCTGTCTCAGGGCAAGGGTATCGGCATTGCCGACATGCTGATGCGCCAGCTCGGCGGCGCGCAGCCCACCCAGGGCACGTCGGCGGACAACGGACTCTTCGCCGGTGTCACCGGCGATGCCAGCACGGCGGATGCCGTGTCGTCGAAGTCGGATCAGGACAGCGGTCTCATGGATTCGCTCGAGCGCATGCTCGGCAAGGCGGGGCAGGCGGTCGGCGACGGCGCGAACGCCGTCGTCAGCGCGGTGGGCAAGATGTCCATCTCCAGCCCCGAGGACTTCGTGCAGAAGCTCGCACCGCATGCGATCGAGGCAGCGAAAAAACTCGGTGTCTCCGTGCGGGCACTGCTGGCGCAGGCGGCACTCGAAACCGGCTGGGGCAAGCACATGCCGGCGCAGGGCACGACGGCGAGCAACAACATGTTCGGCATCAAGGCCGGCAGCAGCTGGGACGGCAAGCGCGTCAACGTTCCCACGCTCGAGTACGAAAACGGTGTTGCCGTGCGCAAGAAGGACAGCTTCCGCGCCTACGACTCGCCGTCGGACTCCTTCAAGGATTACGCAAACATGGTCGCCAGCAGTCCGCGCTTCGCGAACGCTGTCGGCCGTGGCGACGATATCGCCGGCTTCGCGCATGCACTGACCAGCGGCGGCTATGCCACCGATCCCAGTTACGCGCAGAAGCTCACCGATATCGCCAACGGGCCAGTGATGAAGCAGGCGCTCGCAGCGCTCAAGCAAGTCGCCGGCGATCTGTAAGCACGGGCCCACGAATAGTTAAGCGAAGGAAAAGACGATGGCCGATCTGCTCTCCACCGGTGTATCAGGACTGCTTGCGTCGCAGGTAGGACTGTCGACCGTTGGTCACAACATCAGCAACGTCAACACCGCGGGTTACACGCGGCAAACGACGACATTCAACGCGCGCGCGCCCCAATACAACGGCGGCTATTACGTCGGCCAGGGTGCCGATGCGATCAGCGTGCAGCGTGCCTACAGCCAGTTTCTGACCCAGTCGGTGTGGTCGGCCAGTTCCGGGCAAAGCCGCGCCTCGCAGTACGCCACGCTCACCGCCTCGGTGAACAATGCGGTGAGCGGTTCGGCGAACCTGCAGACGGCGCTCGACGGCTTTTTCGGCTCGGTGAGCGACGTGGCCAATGCACCGATCGACACCGCGAGCCGCCAGGCCATGATCGGCAAGGCGAATACGCTGGTGGCCACGTTCAAGTCGCTGTCCTCGCAGTTCCAACAGCTCGACCAGCAGACCAACCAGCAGATCAGTGCCGCCGTCGACAGCATCAACTCGCTGGCCAAGAGCATCGCGGACCTCAACGGTCAGATCCAGAAAGGCTACGCGGGTGGGGCGGTGCCCAACGACCTGCTCGATGCCCGCGATCAGGCGGTGTCCCAGCTGTCCCAGATCGTCGGGGTCAATGTCACCCAGACCAGCGACCACATGTATACGGTCTCCGTGGGTAACGGCCAGCCGCTGGTCAACGGGACCAATGCCACCCAGCTGAGCACGGCGAACAACCAGTACGATTCATCGCGCCTGGAAGTGGTCGGCCCCGGCGGCTCGGTGATCAGCAGCCAGCTGGGCTCGGGGTCACTGGGGGCGACCTTCGATTTCCGTACCAATGTGCTGGATCCGGCGCGTAACCAGCTCGGCCGCGCGGCCATCGCCATGACGGACGCCTTCAACAAGCAGAGCGCTCAGGGCATCGACCTCAACGGCGCGGCCGGTGGCGACTTCTTCAACATCGCCGACCCGGCGGTGTTCAACAGCACGGCGAACAAGGGCACGGGTTCGGTCACGGCCACCGTCGCGGATGTCTCGAAGCTCGATGCCTCCGATTACGTCATGCGTTTCGACGGTACGAACTGGTCCGCGACGACGACGGCGGGTGTGACCGTACCCATGACCGGTACCGGCACGGCAGCGGATCCGTTCGTGGTCGGCGGCCTGAACGTCACCGTCGGTGCGGGTGCCGTGGCGGGTGACAGCTTCCAGATCCAGCCGACACGCAACGCGGCCTCGACGATGTCGGTCGCCGTGTCCGATACCAGCAAGATCGCTGCATCCGGACCGCTCGCCGCGACGAAGGGCGCGAGTAATACCGGCAAGGGCGTGCTCGGCAACCTCACGGTGACCGACGTGACGAATCCGGCGTTCAATACGCCGGCCACGATCACCTTCACATCGCCCACCACGTACTCGATCAATGGCGGTGCGCCGCAGACCTATGCCGATGGCGACACGATCACCGGTCCTGGCTGGACGCTAAAGCTAACGGGCTCGCCTGCCGCTAACGACACGTTCTCGGTAAAACCGGCAGGTTCGGCCAGTGGTGACAACGGCAATGCGCTCGCCATGGCAAACGTCGCCACCAAGGGCGTGCTCGACAACGGTGTCACCACGGTGGGCAAGGCGTATAGCCAGCTCATTGCCCAGGTGGGTACGGCTGGCGCGCAGGCGAACACCGCGTTGACTGCGCAGCAGAGCATCCTCGATCAGGCGACGGCGTCACAGCAGGGCCTTTCAGGTGTGAACATGGACGAAGAGGCGGCCAATCTCCTGCGCTTCCAGCAGTCCTATGCGGCAGCCGCGCAGGTGATCAACACCGCCAACACGATCTTCAACTCCCTTCTTACTGCCGTGCAGGGCTGATCATGCGTATTTCGACTTCATGGGGCGCGCAGCAAGCCGTCAACACGATGCTGGATCGTCAGTACGATCTGTCGCAGACCCAGCTCGCGCTCGGCAACGGCAAGGCCATCCAGACCCCGGCGGACAATCCCGCGGCGGCAGCGCGCGCGGTCGACGTCAGTTCGGCCAGCGCACAGAACGACCAATACACGCGAAACATCCAGTCGGCCAACACCAAATTGTCGGCTGAAGAAAGCTCGGTGGCTTCGGCGGGGGATATCCTCGACCGTATCCGCACGCTCACCCTCGAAGGTATGAACGGGACGCAGACCGACCAGTCGCGCCAGTCCATCGCCACGGAGCTGCGACAGACCCTCGGGCAGCTCGTCGCCCTTGGCAATACGAAGGACGGGCAGGGCGAATACCTCTTCGCCGGTAGTCGTACGTCCACGCAGCCCTTCACCCTGTCCGACCTCAGCGTGAGCTACGGCGGCGACCAGAACCAGCGCATGGTGGCTGCCGCGGCAGGCCTTCAGGTAGCCACCGGTGACAGCGGTTCCGACGTCTTCATGTCGATCCGCGGTGGCAATGGCACCTTCGTGACGACGGCCGGCGCGACCAACACCGGCACGGGCGTCGTCGGTGCCACCTCGGTGACTGACGCTTCGCAATGGGATGGCGGTAGTTACACGGTGAACTTCACTTCGCCGACGACTTACGAAATACACGATGCGACCAACCCGACCGGCCCGGCTTTGTCTACCGGCACATACTCCGGTGACAGCGGTACGATCAATTTCAAGGGCGCGCAGCTCAACATGACCGGCACTCCGGCCGCGGGCGACTCGTTCGCCGTGGCGCCGTCGTCGTCGCAGGACGTCTTCTCGACCGTGGCGGGCATCATCACTGCTTTCGAAACGCCGGGCGGCGGTGCGGGTATGAACAACCAGCTCAATGCGCAGCTGCAGAACCTCGACCAGGCGCAGACAAGCTTCACCGACACGCGCACGAAGATCGGTGCGCGCATGAACATCCTCGATCAGCAGACCCAGATCAGTGCGGATACATCGCTGCAGTACGCAGGCACGCTGTCCGACCTGACCGAACTCGATGTCGCCAGCGCGGCGAGCAAGTTTTCGCAGCAACAGGCGGCACTCGATGCCGCGCAGCAGTCCTACGTAAAGATGCAGAATCTCTCGCTGTTCAACTACCTCAAGTAAGCGAGGCAGAAGAGCAAGACATGTGGGAGCCGCTTCAGCGGCGATCTGCTGGTACAAGAGGCGGCCTACAAGCCGCCTCTTTTTTTGTGGCTGCCAATACCGCTCCTTGTAGGAGCCGATTCATCGGCGAGCTCTTGCTTCGCCCTCCGCTGGGAACCGAGGCAAGCAACCTCAAGGTCGCGGCTGCGCCGCGGGTGTAGTCACCATTCGCCGATGAATCGGCTCCCACCAAGCCGCCTGAAATTGGGCCTAAACCCGGAGCACATGGTGCCGATAAGGAACCCGACAGAGCCTGGGAACGCAGTTTCTTCCGGACCCTGATCAAGAAAGTTGTTGACAGGCAGAAAAAGTTCTCAAGTTTCTTCCCGGCGTGCCGTAAACCTCTCTGAGGCGGAAGGCTTCCATCACGGAACCCCGCCGGACTACGCCGCACAACCTCCGGCATTTCGGTTCCGCTTACAAAGGATTATTCCCATGGCTCTGACCATCAACACCAACATCATGTCGCTGAACGCTCAGCGTAACCTGGGCACTTCGCAGACGAAGCTGGCCTCGGCTATCGAGCGTCTGTCGTCGGGTAACCGCATCAACAGCGCGAAGGACGACGCCGCCGGCCTCGCCATTTCGACCCGCATGACCACGCAGATCAACGGCCTCAACCGCGCCGTGCAGAACGCCAACGACGGTATCTCGCTGTCGCAGACGACCGAATCGGCCCTCGACGAAGTCACGAACAACCTTCAGCGCATCCGTGAGCTGGCCGTGCAGTCGACCAACGCGTCCAACTCGGACAGCGACCGCGCCGCTCTCGACGCCGAAGTCCAGCAGCGTCTGTCGGAAGTCACCCGTATCGCCACGCAGACCAACTTCAACGGCATGAAGGTCCTGGACGGCTCCGCCCAGAACCTCAGCTTCCAGGTTGGCGCGAACGTCGGTGAAGTCATCAACGTCGGCCTCGACCAGGGCATGAAGGCCAACCAGGTCGGCCAGCTGGCCACCGGTTCGATCGCTGCCGCCACCTTCCCGAAGGGTCTGACGCTCGCCGCTGGCGACCTGACCGTCACGGCGGGTACCGGCGCTGCGGTTAACGTCGCCGCCGGCACGTACACCAACACCACCGACCTCGCAGCTGCCATCAACAAGGCTGCTGGCGGCAATGTCGCCAGCGTCGACACCTCGGGCGAGATCAAGATCACGGCAGTGGCAGGTACGGGCCCCGGTCAGGGCGCGATCGCCATCGGCGGCACGGCCAACACGGCCCTCGGCCTGGCCGCTACCACGGCTACCGGCGCTACCAGTGCTGACTCCACCGGCGCCGTCAAGGGCACCGCCACCAGCATCGACCTCGTCGCTGGCGACGCCTCCTTCACGGTCGGCGGCCAGTCCTTCGACCTGACCGGCTCGTTCAAGTCCATGCAGGACGTGGCTGACGCGATCAACTCGAAGTCGGGCAAGGGCATCAATGCCTACGTATCGACCGACGGTTCGCTGAAGTTCTCCTCGGCGTCGGCCATCACGGTGGCAGCGAAGACCACGGGCGGCGCTCTGGCCCTCGGCATCACGAGCCAGACCGACGCGGTCAGCACCACGCAGACCCTGGCCGATTCCAGCGTCAAGACGGTCGACGGCGCCAACGACACGATCAACCACATCGATGCCGCCCTGCAGTCGGTTTCCAGCCTGCGCTCGACCCTCGGTGCCGTGCAGAACCGCTTCGAGTCGACCATCTCCAACCTGCAGAACATCTCGCAGAACCTGACCTCGTCGAAGTCGGCCATCACCGACGCCGACTTCGCCCAGGAAACGGCGAACATGTCTTCGGCTCAGATCCTGCAGCAGGCCGGCGTCTCGGTTCTCGCCCAGGCCAACCAGAGCCAGCAGATCGTCACCAAGCTGCTCCAGTAACAAGCTTGGCAGGGTAATTGCTTAGTTGTCTGCGGCTGGTCCTCGCAAGGGGGCCAGCCGTCGACAAATTGGCGCCCAGGGCAGTGAGGCGTCCACCAGGAGAGCTTCATGGCCACGACCCCCATCACACTCGGTTCCAGCTCCATCGACGTCGCGTCCATTGTCAGCAACCTGGTTGCCAACAAGCGTGCAGCGACGGACAAGGCACTGGCTGCCCAGGCAAGCAGCAACACCACCCAGGTTTCCGCGATCGGCAACTTCACGTCCTCGCTGACGAGTTTGCAGACCGCGATCAAGGCGCTCACCGACGGTTCCGCGTTCACCACGCAGAAGACCACGGTCGGCGACTCCACGATCATCGGCGCATCCGCCGATGCCACGGCCCAGCCCAACGTCTACAACATCGTCGTTGGCCAGCTGGCTTCCGTACAGAAGACCACCTCTGCAGGGTTCACCGACGCGACCTCCGCGGCCGGCACCGGCACGTTGACGATCTCCATCGGCGGCAAGTCGATGAACCTCAATGTCGCCTCCGGCGCGAATTCGCTGCAGAACATCCGCGATTCGATCAACAAGTCCTCCGACAACCCCGGCGTCACGGCCAGCATCATCACCGGTACGGACGGCGCCCATCTGGTGCTGACGTCCTCGGCGACCGGTGCGGCGAACGCGTTCACGGTCACCACCAGCGGCGGCGATGGCAATCTGTCGAAGCTGAATTTCGATCCGACCACGGATACGGCGACGACGAAGGCGCAGGACGCCACGTTCACGATCGACGGTACGCCAGCCACCAGCACGACCAATTCGGTCACCGGTGCGATCGACGGCGTGACCCTTACCCTGTCGAAGGTCGGTTCCAGCTCGCTCACCATCGCCAACGATCCGTCGGCGGTGACCTCTGCGCTGCAGAGCCTGGTGACCTCGTATAACTCCTTCGTTTCGACCTATCAGTCGTTGACGAAGTACGACTCGACCACCAACGAAGTCGGTGCCCTCATCGGCGACGCCACGGTCACGTCGCTGAAGAGCCAGGTGACCAGCCTGATCGGCTCCCAGCTTTCGAGCAATGCGCCAGGCCCGACCTCGCTAAGCAACCTGGGCGTGTCATTCCAGGTGGACGGAACGCTCGCTTTCGATTCGACCAAGCTGACCGCCGCGCTGGCCTCCGATCCCAAGGGGACCCAGGCGCTGCTCAGCGGCACGAACGGTATCGCGCCGAAGCTCGACGCCATGATCACCAGCTGGACCTCGTCCAGCGGCATCCTGACCGAGCGCACGGCCAACCTGAACCAGAAAGCCAAGGACATCGCGCAGCAGCAGAGTGACTACGACGTCACCATGCAGGACTACACGACACGGCTGACGACGCAGTACACGGCGCTCGACACGATGATGACCAAGCTGAGCAGCACGAGCAGCTTTCTCCAGCAGCAGTTCGATTCGCTGACCGCCTCGAAGAGCTGACCGGACACCTCAGGACACACACATGGCACTCGGATATTCCCAAGGCGCTGGCGCTTACCAGCAGGTTCGTACCGGCGGCGGCGTCGAAACGGCCGATCCACACGGTCTGGTCACCATGCTCATGGACGGCGCACTTGAGCGCATCCGCTTCGCACGCGGTTGCACGGTCAACGGCAACATCGCCGGCAAGGGCGAGGCGATCTCCAAGTCGATTGAAATAGTCGGTGCGCTGCAGGCGGGCCTGAACCATAACGTGAAGACGCCGCTGGTCGGTCAGCTCGACAGCCTGTACGACTATATGAGCCGCCGGTTGCTCCACGCCAATGTCCATAACGACATCAGCGCCCTGGACGAAGTCAGCAACCTGCTTGGCCAGATTCGCGAAAGCTGGGTGGCCATTCCGGTGGAAGCCCGCCAGGTCGCCGGGACCGGCGCGTGAACGACACGGTCTGGTGCGATCTCGACCGGGTACTTACGCTGACCGAGGCGATGCACGCGGCGGCGAGTGAAAGCGAGTGGGACCAACTGGCTGCCCTGGAGGCCGAGCGCGAGCCGGTGATCCGCAGCGGCAGCATGCGCGACACGCCGGAATCCCTCGAATCGCTCAAGGCGATCATGTTGACCGACGGCCTGATCAAGGATCTGGTGTCTGCCGCGCGCGACGAGGCCGCCGCCGCATGGGACGCCTCCCGGCGCGTGCGCCGGGCCGTCGCCGCGTATAGTTCGTTCTGACCGACGTATCTCTGGCAGGGGCGGGCGCATGAGTGACGAAGGCTGGCTGGCATTTTCCGAACGCGTCGCCTGGGACGCCCGCTTCCATGCGACCTGCGAACCGGGTCCACGTCCCGATGCGGCCGCCCTGGCCCTGATCAACGACCGTAACGCCAGCGTCCTGGTCGCCGTCTCGGCCCTGATGGACCGCCGCAGCGATATCAGCGAAGACGATAGTCCGCTGACCCAGGAAGTGGCCCGGCTGGATGCCAAGCTCAATGTGCTCATGGAGATCGTCAACCGGCTGCTCCTGCCCCAATCCGGCCTGCCGCCGCGTATCGCCCTTCGCTTCAATGCCTCCGGGGCCGTCCTGCCCTGGGATGGATTGCCGCCCGTGGGCCAGACCGCCTTGCTGAAGATCCACTTTGACGCCTGCCGGGCTCTGCCTTTGGAACTGCCGGCTGTCCGCCTCGCCGGGCCGACCGACGGCAAGGGTTTCCTGGGTTTCGAGGGGCTCTCCGAGCCGGTTCGCGATGGCATCGAGCGCCTGGTTTTCCGCCAGCACCGGCGCCAGGTGGCCGAGGCGAGGGCGCACGCCCGACCGCAAGAACCCTCGGAAGGTTGAAGTGACCTTTTACGTCACGTGACGTCTTAACGTCGCGTGGCGCCCTGCGTCACATTCGTGACGCGTGTTGTCAGGCTTGACGTGCCGCTGCCTCTTCACATGCCCTCGACCTGCCGAAAAGGTTTTCTTCACGGCGGGCGACACCGCCATATAGCGTGAGTTCTTGCCGCGAGGCGCCGGAATTCCGACGTTGGCACGCTCCTTGATTGATACCTTGCAACGAAGCCGACGGGATTCCACCGCGAACCCTGCTCCGGCACTTCGATCACACGCAACGTGAGGTATTTCAGGTGAAGTCTTCCAACTTTCTCGTCATCGAATCCGACGCCGCCCGCGCGGACAACGTTGTCTCGGCGCTGGCCTTCCTCGGCTACCGTCCGGTGCTGGCGAACCGCATGTCGACGCTGGATACGAGTGAAAGCTGGCGCGGTGCCTTCGTCGGTACGGTGGAAGACGAAGCCGAGATGGAAGGCTACCTGGGCAGCCTCGGTCGTCATGGCCGCAATCTGCCGCTGCTCGTCGCCGCGGACTCGCCGATGGCCACGCCGCTGATCGCCGGCGACGACGCCCGCAGCCAGAACATCGAGCTGATCGACGTACCGCTGCGCTACGAGCGCCTCTCCGAAGCCCTGCGTGCCTTGCATTCCCGTATCGAGCCGACCCCGGCCAGCCGTCGTCTGGTCGGTCAGTCCGGCCCGATGCAGCGGGTCAACGCGCTGATCCGCCAGGTCGCGCCGTTCGACTCCAGCGTCCTGGTGCTGGGCGAGTCCGGCAGCGGCAAGGAGCTGGTCGCCCGCACCATCCACGACTGCTCGCCGCGTCGCGACAAGCCGTTCGTCGCGATCAACTGCGGCGCCATTCCGGCCGAGCTGCTCGAGAGTGAGTTGTTCGGTCACGAGAAGGGTGCCTTCACCGGTGCCATCAGCACACGTAAGGGTCGCTTCGAGATGGCCGAGGGCGGCACGCTGTTCCTCGACGAGATCGGCGACATGAGCCTGCCGATGCAGGTGAAGCTGCTGCGCGTGCTGCAGGAACGCGTGTTCGAGCGCGTCGGCGGCAATCGTGCCCAGCGCTGCGACGTGCGCATCATCGCGGCCACTCATCGCGACCTCGAGTCGGCGATCGAGCGTGGCGGCTTCCGCGAGGATCTCTTCTATCGCCTCAGCGTCTTCCCGCTCGAGATGCCGGCACTCGGTCAGCGTCTCGAAGACCTGCCGGCCCTGATTACCGAATTCAATCAGCGTCTGGTCCAGCGTGGCCTGTCGTCGGTGCGCTTCTCGCCGAGCGCGATGAATGCGCTGTGCCAGCACCCCTGGCCGGGCAACGTGCGCGAGCTGTCGAACCTCGTCGAGCGCATGGCCATCCTCATGCCGCACGGCGAAGTGCGCGCCGGGGACCTGCCGGAAAAATACCGCGGTGCGCTGCCGGTGGAAGAAGTCTCCGGTGCCGCGCTGATCGCCATGATGGAAGCCGAGCCGGAGCCGGTGACCGAAGCCTTCGGTTTCGGCGAGGGCGATCCCGCCGTGCTCCCGCTGGGTGGCCTCGACCTCAAGGACCACCTGGCCGGTATCGAGATCGGCCTGATCCGTCAGGCCCTGAATTCGGCCAACGGCGTGGTCGCCCATGCCGCCAAGCTCCTGCGTGTCCAGCGCACGACGCTCGTCGAAAAGCTGCGCAAGTACGGTTTGTCCGAGACGGCGCAGGTGGGCTGATTGCCCACGGCGTGGATCGCGTTCGGTTGGCATAGCTCGTGCATCGAGTGTCATTAAGCCGATAACGCGTTGGAAAACCGTCATGACCACGATCGATGTCAACAGCCTCCTGCTCCAGATGCGCCGCATCAGCGCGCAGACCGAGATGCCCGCCCTGCGCGGCGTGGGCGAGGCGGCAGGCGCCGGGAAGAGTTCGTTCGGTGACCTGCTCAAGCAGTCCATCGACGGCGTGGCCAAGACCCAGGAGAAGGCCGGCCAGATGGCAGCGGGGTTCGAACGTGGGGATCCCGGCATCGATCTGGCGCAGGTGATGATCCAGGGTCAAAAAGCCGACCTCTCGTTCCGCGCCATGACTGAAGTGCGCAACAAGATGGTCGATGCCTACAAAGAAATCATGAACATGTCGCTCTAAGCGACATGCGTCTCCCAAAAGGACTGAAGTCGAACCATGGCAGATAACGGCGTAGCCACCACGGACAACAACGACGGCAAGCGCATGGACTCGTTGAAGTCGCTGGCGCAGACGCCGGCGGCGCGACAGCTCTTCATGCTCGCGGGCATCGCTGGCGCGGTCGCGATCGGTATCGCCGCGGTGATGTGGTCGCGCGCGCCGAACTATGGCCTCCTCTATGGCGGCCTCGAACAGAAAGACGCCGCCGCCGTGACCCAGGCACTGCAGGCAGGCAATACGCCGTACACGCTCAGCAACGACGGCAGCTCCATCTTCGTGCCCGCCGCCGACGTGGCTGGCGTGCGCCTCAAGCTCGCCGGCCAGGGTCTGCCGCAGGGCAGTGCGGCGAGCGCCGTGCCCCAGGCCGACTCGCCGTTCGGCATGAGCGACATGGCCGAGCGATCGCGCTACCAGTCCATGCTCGAGAACGATCTTTCCAGCACGATCGCCGGCCTGCAGTCGATCCGTGCGGCGCGTGTCCACCTCGCGCTGCCCAAGCCTTCCGCCTTCGTCCGTGACAACAAGCCGGCGAGTGCGTCGGTGGTCGTCTCGCTCTATCCGGGGCGCCAGCTCGACCAGGGCCAGGTCGCCGCCATCGTGCATCTGGTGGCCGCCAGCGTGCCGGATCTCGATACGCGCCAGGTGTCGGTGATCGACCAGGGTGGCAATTTGCTGACCGTGAGTGACCCCGACAGTGCGTCTGCCATCGGTGACAGCCGTCTGCGCCTTTCCAACCGTATCGAAGCCACTTATACGCAGCGCGTCGAAGACCTGCTGACGCCGCTCGTGGGTGCCGGCAAGGTACGCGCCCAGGTCTTCGCCGACCTCGATTTCTCGCAGACCGAGAAGGCCAGCGAAACGTTCAATCACGATAACCCGGCGCTGCGCAGCGAGCAGACCAACAGCGAAACGCGTACGGATGCCGCCAACAACGGTGGCGTACCGGGTGCGCTGAGCAATCAGCCGCCGAACACCGGAGCGAACGCGACCGCCGCCAATCCTGCTGCGGGCGCCGGCGCCAAGCCCGGCCAGGGCCAGAATGCCGCCACGCAGACGGCGCAGACGCCGACACAGCAGACGCAGAGCGCCACGCGCAACTACGAACTCGATCGCACCGTCAGCCATGTCACCGATCCTGCCGGCAAGGTCGCACGCTTGTCCGTCGCCGTGGTCGTCGACAACAAGCAGGTGCCGGACAAGGACGGCAAGAACAAGAGCGTGGCGTTCACGCCCGAAGAATTGTCCCGCCTGACCGAGCTCACCAAGAACGCCGTCGGCTTCAGTGCCGCGCGCGGCGACAGCGTCAGCGTGATCAACGAAGCCTTCCATGGCGCCATCGCCGATGAAGAGCCGCAGTCGACGCCGTTCTGGGAGCGTCCGGGCATGC
The DNA here is from genome assembly GCF_001887595.1 of Luteibacter rhizovicinus DSM 16549. Classification (NCBI taxonomy): domain Bacteria; kingdom Pseudomonadati; phylum Pseudomonadota; class Gammaproteobacteria; order Lysobacterales; family Rhodanobacteraceae; genus Luteibacter; species Luteibacter rhizovicinus. Next base: position 423,752 of record NZ_CP017480.1, on the reverse strand, counting down.
TCGACCTGATCAAGCAGGGTCTCGGCGTGATGATCGCCCTGATCGTCGGTTTCTTCGTCCTGCGTCCCATCCTCAAGGGTCTGCTCAAGCCGGCACCGATGATGATGAACAACGTGGCGCTGGCCGGTCCCATGCCGACGGTGTCGGTCATGGTCGACGATGACGACATGACGCCGGATCGGGTGAGCACATCGCCGCAGCTGGGCTCGCCCGCGCTGCTGGCTTACGAACAGAAGGTCGGCCTGGCCAAGCGCATGGCTGCCGAGAATCCCAAACAGGTTGCGCAAGTCGTGAAGAGCTGGGTATCCGACGATGGCGCTTGAACCGAAAGACGCGCTCACGGGCGCGCAGCGGGCAGCGATCCTGCTCCTTACCCTGGGTGAGGAAGACGCTGCCTCGATTCTCAAGCACCTCGGTGCACGCGACGTCCAGGCCGTCGGCACGGCCATGGCCGCTTTGAAGAACGTTTCCAAGGAGCAGGTCGAAACCGTCCTGACCAAGCTGCAGGAAGATGTCGGCCAGCACACGTCGATCGGCGTGGGCACCGAGGAATACATCCGCCGCATCCTCGTCAACGCGCTGGGCGAGAACAAGGCAGGCGGTCTTATCGACCGCATCCTCCTGGGCCGTAGCAGCAAGGGCCTGGAATCGCTGAAGTGGATGGAAAGCCGCGCCATTGCCGAGATGATCGGCCAGGAGCATCCGCAGATCATCGCGCTGGTGATGGCCCACCTCGAGGCCGACCAGGCCGCCGAAGTGATCGGTTACCTGCCGGCACGTACGCGCAGCGACGTCGTCATGCGCATCGCCACGCTCGATGGCGTGCAGCCGCATGCGCTGAACGAGCTGGACGAAATCATGGAACGCCAGTTCTCCGGCAACTCCAACAAGCTGAAGTCGGCCAGCGTCGGTGGCCTCAAGGCCGCGGCGGACATCCTCAACGCGATGGAAACCTCGCGCGAAGCCGAGCTGATGGCCTCGATCCGCGGCATCGACACCGGCCTCGGCGAGCGCATCGAAGAGCTGATGTTCGTCTTCGACGACCTCGCCGATCTCGACGACCGCAGCATGCAGACGCTGCTGCGCGAGGTCCCTTCGGCACGCCTGATCACCGCCCTCAAGGGTGCGGAGACGGCCATTCGAGAGAAGATTTTCGCCAACATGTCCAAGCGCGCCGCCGACATGCTGCGCGACGACCTCGAGGTCAAGGGTCCGGTTCGGCTCTCCGAGGTCGATGCGGCGCAGAAGGAAGTCCTGGCCACGGCGCGGCGTCTCGCTGATGCGGGCCAGATCAATCTCGCCGGTGGCGGGGAAGAATTCGTCTGATGAGCCTTACCTCGATCCTCGCCCGCGAACGCGTCGACCAGTTCGAACGCTGGGAGTTGCCTGTCGTCGGTGGCCCGGATCCCCATGTTGCGCGTGCGGAAGTCGAGGACGAAGGCCCGCATCGGCCGACCGTTGCCGAGATCGAGGCGATCGAACGCCAGGCGCGCGAAGAAGGCTTCAATGGCGGACTCGCCGAGGGCCGTGCGATGGCCCGGCGCGAGCTTGCCGAGCAGGTGGCTCGTCTGGATGCCTTGTTCGCCGCGGTCGAGCGTCCGTTCGCCGAGCTGGATCATGATGTCGCCGGTGACCTCGCCGTGTTGGCGACCGTCATCGCCGAGCGCGTGCTGGGTTATGAAATCGCCACGCAGCCGGAAAAAATCCTCGACGTCGTCCGCCAGGCGGTCGATGCGCTGCCAGCGGCCTCGCGTCACCTCAAGATCCACCTCCATCCCGCCGATGCGGCGCTCGTTCGCGAGCATCGCGTCGGCGTCGACCATGAAGGCAGCGTCGTCGACGATGCCACTCTGGAGCGCGGCGACGTGCGCCTGGAGAGCGAGCAGTCACGACTCGATGCGCGCGTCCGCACGCGCCTGGCGGCGGTGATCGACAGCGTGCTCGAAGGGCAGGTCGATCCCTCGTGAGTGCCGATAGCCACACCGCCGCCCGCATCGCGCACTGGCGCGAATCGCTCGCCGCCCAGCGTGCGAACGCCGAGCGCGTGCGGCCGCTGCAGGCGGAGGGCAAGTTGCGCCGGGTCGTTGGCCTCACGCTCGAAGCCGTCGGCTGCGAGGCGCCCGTTGGCGCCCGTTGCATGGTCGCCGGTGCCGACGGCAGGCAGCTCGAAACCGAGGTGGTCGGCTTTTCCGATGGACGTCTGCTGCTGATGCCCACGGGTGAAATGCATGGCGTGCTGCCCAATGCGCGCGTGACGCCGGTGGCCGCCGTCTCCGGTGTCCCGGTGGGCGACTCGCTGCTGGGTCGTGTCATCGGTCCCGATGGCGCGCCGCTCGATGGCCTGGGCCCGCTGCTGGCCCGGGAACGCGCGCCCCTGCGCCGCGATCCGATCAATCCCATGATGCGTCGTCCGATCGACACGCCGCTCGATGTTGGCGTCCGGGCGATCAATTCGCTACTCACCGTCGGTCGTGGCCAGCGTATCGGTCTGTTCGCCGGCTCGGGCGTGGGTAAGTCCACGCTGATGGGCATGATGACCCGCTTTACCGACGCCGATGTCGTTGTGGTCGGCCTGATCGGTGAGCGCGGTCGTGAGGTCAAGGAATTCGTCGATCACACGCTGGGCGAAGAAGGGCGTCGCCGTGCCGTGGTCGTCGCCGCGCCGGCGGATGCGCCGCCGTTGAGCCGACTGCGTGGGGCGCAAGTCGCCACGGCAGTGGCCGAACATTTTCGTGACCAGGGCCTGCGCGTTCTCCTGCTGATGGACTCGCTCACACGCTATGCCCAGGCACAGCGCGAGATTGCACTGGCCATCGGCGAGCCGCCGGCCACCAAGGGCTACCCACCCTCCGTGTTCGCGATGCTTCCCGCGCTCGTCGAGCGCGCCGGCAACGACGCCGAGGGTCGAGGGTCCATCACGGCTTTCTACACCGTGCTTACCGAGGGTGACGACTACCGGCATGATCCGATCGCCGACGCCGCCCGCGCCATTCTCGACGGCCACATCGTGCTGTCGCGCGACCTTGCCGAGGCGGGGCACTACCCGGCCATCGATATCGAGGCATCGATCAGCCGCGTGATGCCGGCCGTGGTCAGCAAGGAACACATGCGCTCCGCCCAGCGGTTCCGCCAGGTCTATTCGGCCTACCGTCAGCAGCGCGACCTCATCGCGGTGGGCGCGTACCAGAAAGGCAGCGACCCGCGCACGGACGAAGCCATCGCACTCTACCCGCGGCTGTCGGCCTTCCTGCAGCAGGAAACCGACGAGCCGGTGAATCTCGCCGACGCCGAATCCGGCCTCGCTGACACGACGAAGGCCGGCTGATGCCCTCCCGTGCCGACCGCCTGCAACCCGTCGTCGATCTCGCCGAAGAGAAGGCCGAGGACGCGGTGCGTGTGCTCGCCACGCAGCAGCGTGCCCTGGCCGATGCCGAGCATCAACTCGTCGAGCTGCGCCGATACCGTAACGAATACGCCGAGATGCCCGACGGCATCGGCATCGCCGCCCTGCTCAATCGCCAGCAGTTCCTGCAGAAGATCGACATGGCCATCGTCCAGCAGCTGGGCGAGGTACAGCGTCGCGAGCAGGCGCTGGAGCACGCGCGTGGCTTGTGGACCGACGCACGGGGCCGCGCGAAGGCGCTGGACTCGGTGACCACGAAGTATCGCGAGCAGGAGCGCAAGTCGGACGATCGCCGCGAGCAGGCGCAGGCTGACGAACGCTCGCAATACCGCCGAAATCCCCGGAGCGAGGCATGACGCCTGCGTGCGTCCGCCGCCTCCCGAACGACCTCATCGAGTACTCCGCATGAACAACGCCACGCTTGCCCTCAATGTCGCCCGCCCGGTTACCCCCGCCGCATCGCCCGTCGCCGGCGCTGCCGCTTCGTCGGTTCCCGGCAAGGCGAATGACGACACGGCGTCGAACAAGCGCTTCGACGCGGCAATGGACGCGGCGCATGCCGATGCGCGCAAGACCAAGGACTCGTCGTCGGACCAGGGTTCGACAACGTCCAGCAGTTCGTCCGCGGCGAAGGATGCAGGCCCCGACAAGCCGACGTCGGCGCAGGCGTCTGATAAGAAGCCCGACGACGACACAACGAAGAAAGACGATACGACCGATGGCGACACATCGCTTGCCACCAGCGTGCTCGCTTTGATCGGCGTGCCGCCGAAGGTTGGCGAGCTGGCAGGAAAGGCCGTCGCTGTGGCGACGACGGCGGTCGGCAAGCTGGGCGATGCCCTGGGTGCGATGGCCGGTGCGGCTCCGACACCCGGTGCAGGCGCCGCAGCGAACACGACGGTTGCCGCGAAGGACGATGCGTCTACGGGCCTGCCTGCCATGGACGCCATGCCGGCAGCGGCACCCGTTGCGGCAGCTACCGCCTCGCCTTTCGCCAGCCTGCTCGCCGCCCAGGGTGGCGATCTGCCGGCGAGCAAGGACGATGCGCCGGCGATCGATCTGGCGAAGACCAGCCCCATGCCCCTGATGCACGCGCCGGCCATGAATGGCGTGGCCGCTCCCGCCGTGCAGGTCCAGGCCACGCAGGCCGCCACATCGCCGCAGTTCGGCCAGGAGCTGGGTGAGCAGATCGCGTGGATGGGCTCGGGCGACGTCAAGTCGGCACGCATCAAGCTGCATCCGGAAGAGCTCGGCAGCATGGATGTCCACGTGAGCATGGATGGCGGGAAGGTCAACGTGGCCATCCTCGCCCAGCACCCGGCAGCCGTGCATGCCGTGCAGCAGACGTTGTCGCAGCTCGACACCATGCTTGCCCACCACGGCTTGTCCCTGGGCGAGACCAATGTCGGCCAGCGCGATCCGGGACAGAATCCGGGGCAGGGCAATGGACCGGGCGGGCAGGGCGCGGCCATGGCCGACGACAAGGCAGCAACCGACGTGGTCGCGACCTCACGTGTTTCCCGCAGCCTGGTCGACGAGGTGGCGTGACGCCGTTCGGTGACGGGATGTCGGCAGGCGTCAAATTATCGCCTCGCTCACTGCCATCCCTGTCGCATCGAGAACCACGTCACAGCGCCATCTTTCCATCCGGGATACGGATGACGCAGATGGCACGTCGCTTGCAACAATACCCGTAAGCCCCACGGGCAAGACCATCTACGTATTCGCATTCCAGAGGTTCCACGCATGGCTGCAGCACCCAAAGATCCCGCCGAAGGCGCTCCCAAGAAAAAGGGCAAGGGCGGACTCGTGCTCATCGCCGCGCTGGTCGTGCTCGTTGCCGGCGGCGCGGGTGGCTACGTCCTGATGAAGGGCGGTCACGGCAAGGCGGGGGGCGACGCGGCGGAAATCGCCAAGTCCAAGCCGGCCGTTTATCTGCAGCTGGATCCGGCCTTCGTCGTTAACTTCCAGGACGACACCGCCCTACGTTTTCTGCAGGTCGGCGTCAACGTGATGTCCCACGACCCGGAAGCCATCGCCGCGGCCAAGGAAGCCGATCCGGAGATCCGTAACGCGCTGCTGATGCTGTTCTCCGCGCAGGACATCAAGTCGCTGTCCGACGTGAAGGGCAAGCAGAAGCTGCAGGCCGCCGCGCTGGGCGAAATCCAGCGCGTGCTCAAGGAAAAGATTGGCCGTCCCGGTGTGGACGCGGTCTATTTCACCAGCTTCATCATGCAGTGACGGGACGCTTCGGCCATGAGTGACATCCTTACCCAGGAAGAAATCGACGCCCTCCTGGCGGGCGTGGAAGGCGGTGCGGTCGAAACCGAGATCGAGCTTCCGCCGCCCGGTGGCATTCACGACTACGACTTCACCCAGCAGGACCGGATCGTCCGCGGACGCCTGCCGACCCTGGAAATGGTCAACGACCGTTTCGCCCGTTATTTCCGCGCCAACCTGTTCAACGTGTTGCGCAAGTCCTGCGAAGTCTCGGTGCTTGGTGTGAAGATGACCAAGTTCAACGAGTACGTACACTCGCTGGCCGTGCCGAGCAACCTCAACCTGATCCGCATCAAGCCGCTTCGCGGCACCGCGCTGATGGTGTTCGAGCCGCGCCTGGTGTTCACCGTCATCGACAATTTCTTCGGTGGCGATGGCCGCTATCACGCACGTATCGAAGGTCGGGACTTTACCCCGACCGAGAACCGCGTGATCCAGATCGTGCTGCAGGAAGCCTTCACGGCCATGGCCGAAGCCTGGGCGCCTGTACTGAAGATGCAGTTCGAGTTTCTCAACTCCGAGATCAATCCGCAGTTCGCGAACATCGTCAGCCCGACGGAGACGGTGGTCGTCTCGCGTTTCCATATCGAGCTCGACGGCGGCGGCGGCGAAGTGCACCTGACCCTGCCGTATTCGATGGTCGAGCCGATCCGCGAGTTGCTCGATGCCGGCGTGCAGAGTGACCGGGCCGAGCGCGACGAGCGCTGGATCCAGAACCTGCACGAGGAAATCCTCGATGCGGAAGTGGAGGTGACCTCCATGCTGGCCGAGGCGCGCCTGACCATCGGCGACTTCCTGCACCTGCGCAAGGGCGATGTCATTCCGATCAGCCTGCCGGAGTTCGCCACGATCTTCGCCGAGGACGTGCCGATCTTCCGTGGCCGCATGGCCAACTCCAACGGCAACAAGGCCATCCAGTTCGATTCGCTGATGCGCAAGCGCGGCGAGACCAAGGCCATGCCGATCACCACGACCGAGCCAATGCCTGAGCTGGTGTGACGTCAACTGACCGTCACCGCACGCAACTGCCGTCACGCGTCAGCTTTCCGACAAGTGACGGTTTCCGGTCGGCAAGGGTGAGCGGCGGTGCCCCGCCAACCACCTGAAAAAACACAAAAAATTCACCGTCATCCGGTCGCCGAATCCATGGCACGCCGTTTGCTTCAGGGGGTACATACCCCAGCAACGCGATCACCGGAACCGACATGAACGAACCGACCACGCTCGAAGAGATCGAAGGCGCCAACGAGGCGAGCCTGCACAAGTCGATGGGCCTGGGCGCCGAGGTCAACCTCGACGTCATCCTGGACGTGCCGGTCACGATGGCGATGGAGGTCGGTCGCACCAAGATCAGCATTCGCAACCTGCTGCAGCTGAACCAGGGCTCGGTGGTCGAGCTCGATCGCGCCGCGGGTGAGCCGCTCGACGTCTTCGTCAACGGCACCCTGGTCGCCCACGGCGAAGTCGTCGTGATCAACGAAAAGTTCGGTATCCGGCTGACCGACGTGATCAGTCCGGCCGAGCGCGTCCGCAAACTGCGGTGATCGACATGCGCCGTACCGTCGCCGCCCTCGCCGGTGGCTTCCTTTCCTGCGCCCTGATGGCGGCCCCTGTGGTCGCTCCGGTGGCCCCGTCGGTCGCCGCCCCGGCAGTGGATTCGGGCGCGGAGCTGGTCCGCGTGCTGATCAGCCTGCTCGGCGTCGTCGCACTCATTTTCTTCGTCGGTTGGCTTAGCCGCCGCGCGCAGGTCCGCGTGCGTCCCGGCGGCCGGAAGATTCGCGTCATCGAAACGATGCCGGTCGGTATCAAGGAAAAAGTCATGCTGCTCGAAGTCGGCGGCACGCAGCTGCTGGTCGGCGCCTCGCCCACCGGGGGTTTGCGCACGCTGCACGTCCTGGCCACGCCGGTGCAGGACGACGCTACCCCGGCGGCTAACGCGCCGACGATGCGTGGTTTTCGTGACGTGCTGAATCAATGGAAGCGGTCGTGATCGGGGGGGCTATCGCGGGCGAAGCCCGCTCCCACAGAAAGCCGTCCCGCACGATGCGCGGCTGGTCGTGGTTTGTCTTCATCGTGCTGCTTCTCGCGCCCATGGTGGCGTCCGCCGCCGATCCGCTTCCGCCGCCGGGCATCCAGCTGCTGAACGTGCAGCCGGGCGCGAATGGCAGCCAGAACTGGTCGCTATCGATCCAGATGCTGGCGCTGATGACGGCGCTGACGGTCCTCCCGGCGATCCTGCTGATGATGACCTCGTTCACCCGCATCGTCATCGTGCTCGGCTTTCTGCGCCAGGCGCTCGGTACCAACAGCACGCCGCCGAACCAGGTCATCATCGGCCTGTCGCTTTTCCTCACCCTGTTCGTGATGTCGCCGGTGATCAACAAGGCCTACGACACGGGCATCAAGCCGTACATGGATGGCCAGATGACCGTGCAGGATGCCGTGCCACTGGCTGCCGCGCCGTTCCGTCACTTCATGCTCGACCAGACACGTGAGCCGGATCTCCAGCTGTTCACCAAGCTCGCTGGCGAGCAGCCGTATGCCGACAAAGACTCCGTGCCTTACCGCGTGGCCTTGCCTGCGTTCGTGACCAGTGAGCTGAAGACCGCGTTCCAGATGGGCTTCCTGCTGTTCATCCCGTTCCTGATCATCGACCTGGTCGTGGCCAGCGTGCTGATGTCGATGGGCATGATGATGGTCTCGCCGATGATCATCTCGCTGCCTTTCAAGATCATGCTGTTCGTCCTCGTCGACGGCTGGACACTGCTGCTGGGCACGCTGGCGGGGAGCTTCTACCAATGACGCCCGAGTCGGTCATCGCCTTCGGTCAGCAGGCCCTGCACATCGCCATGCTGGTCGGCGCACCGCTGCTGCTCACCGCGCTGGCCGTCGGCCTGATCGTCGGCATGATCCAGGCGGCCACGCAGATCAACGAACAGACCCTCAGCTTCATTCCGAAGCTGATCTCCATGGCCCTGGTGATGATCATCACCGGCCCCTGGATGCTGCGCACGCTCGTGACCTTCACCCGCACCCTGATCGAAAGCCTGCCCCAGGCGGTGCGTTGATGCCGATCGACCTGAACCAGCTCGAGGGGTGGGTGGGCGGGGCGTGCTGGGCGTTGGCCCGCATTTCCGGCCTGCTGCTCGTCGCGCCGGTGCTGAGCGCGAACACGGTCCCGCCGCGCATCAAGATGGGCCTGGCCGTCATGCTCACGGTGTTGCTTGCGCCGCTGGCACCGATGGAGCTTCGGCCGCTGTCGGCGCAGGGCGTGGCGACGCTGGCCCAGCAGGTCCTGATCGGTGCGGCGCTCGGTTTCCTGCTCAAGCTGGTGTTCGAGGCCGTGGCCTTCGGTGGCCAGTTCGTTTCGCAGGCCATGAGCCTGGGCTTCGCCGAGGTGCTGAACCCCGGCCTTGGCGGCACCACGCCGGTGCTCAGCCAGTTCTATACGATGATCGTGACCTTGCTGTTCCTGGTGATGAACGGCCACCTGCAACTGATCGGCCTGCTCGCCGACAGCTTCCGCAGCATGCCGGTGAGCGATCACGGCATCGGCGCGGACGGCATCTGGGGCGTGCTTCAGTTTGCCAGCCACCTGTTCGCGGGTGCCGTTCGCGTCGCCTTGCCGGCGCTCACCGCCGTGCTCGTGGTCAACCTGGGCTTCGGCGCGATCAGCCGTTCGGCGCCATCGATGAACCTGTTCGCGGTCGGTTTTCCGATCACCATCTGCCTGGGCATCATCGCCGTGTGGCTGGCCCTGCGCGGCCTGCCCAGCGCCTGGGATTCGCTGCAGACCGACGCCTGGGAAGCCATGCGCCAGTTGGTCGGGAGGTCGTCGCCATGAGCGAGTCCGACCAGGAAGACAAAACCGAATCACCTAGTGACAAACGACTTCGCGAGGCTCGTGAAAAGGGCGATCTGCCGCGTTCGCGCGATCTGTCCACCGCCGTGGTCGTGCTCGCCGGCGTGACCACGATGATCGCCTCGCGCGACCAGATGGCCGTGCACGCGTCGAACATCATGCACGTGGGCCTGCGTTACGGTCGCGACGACCTGTTCGCCGCCAACGGCATCAGCCATGCGCTGATGACTGCCGCGGGCGAGGGCCTGAAGCTGCTCGGCCCGGTCTTCACGGTGACCGCCGTGGCCGCGGTCGCCGCGCCCGCGCTCATGGGCGGGCTGAATTTCTCGCTCGAAGCGCTGGTACCGAAGTTCGATCGTCTCGACCCGATCAAGGGCTTCGGTCGCCTGGTATCCATGAACGGACTGGTCGAGCTGGGCAAGTCGTTGCTCAAGCTGCTCCTGATCGGCGGCGCACTGGTCTGGTACCTCAATCGCACCACGAAGGAGATGTACGCAGTAGGCAGCGGGCCGGTCAAGGATGGCATCGCCCACACCTTCAGCGTCCTGGGCCAGGCGTCACTGATCTTCGCCTGTGCCCTGGGACTGATCGCCCTGGTGGATGCACCCTGGCAGGCCTTCAGCTTCACCAAGAAGATGCGCATGACCAAGCAGGAAGTGAAGGACGAGCACAAGGAAAGCGAAGGCAGTCCGGAACTGAAGTCGAAAATCCGTCAGATGCAGCACCAGATGGCTCGCCGCCGGATGATGGAAGACGTTCCTACGGCGGACGTGATCGTGGTCAACCCGACCCACTTCGCCGTCGCCCTCAAGTACGACGACGTAAAAATGGGCGCGCCGCGAGTCGTGGCAAAGGGTGTGGACGTCCTGGCCCAGCAAATCCGCGATGTGGCCGGTGCCGCGAAAGTTCCTGTGGTGGAAGCGGCGCCGTTGGCACGCGCCTTGTATGCAACGACGGAAGTCGGTCGCGAGATCCCCTCGGCGCTATATGTCGCCGTCGCCCAGATCCTGGCCTATGTGTTCCGCCTGAAGCAGGCGATCGCCGTTGGCGACCTCCCGCCCGATCTACCCGTGCAGGACATCGATCCTGAACTGCTCGGCCCCTACCGTATGGATAAGTGACGATGGCAGCTACGACCACGCTCATGGGCACGTTCCGCCAGATCGGCCGGCGGGGCATTGCCGCGCCGGTGGTGATGCTGGTGATGCTCGGCATGCTCATGCTGCCGCTGCCCCCGTTCATGCTCGACCTGCTGTTCACCTTCAACATCGCGTTGTCCCTGGTGATCCTGCTGGCCACCATGTACGTGATGCGCCCGCTGGAACTGGCCTCGTTCCCGACCGTGGTGCTGTTCGCCACCTTGCTGCGCCTGGCGTTGAACATCGCCTCCACCCGCGTCGTCCTGCTGCACGGCCACAACGGCCCGGGTGCGGCCGGCAAGGTGATCGAGGCCTTCGGCGAGTTCGTCATCGGCGGAAACTTCGCCGTCGGTTTCGTGGTGTTCGCCATCCTCACCATCATCAACTTCGTGGTCGTGACCAAGGGCGCCACGCGCGTCTCGGAAGTGACTGCGCGCTTCACCCTCGACGCCATGCCCGGCAAGCAGATGGCGATCGATGCCGATCTCAATGCCGGCCTGCTCACCCAGGAACAGGCGCGCGAGCGCCGTCAGGAAGTGCGCGAGGAAGCCGACTTCTACGGTTCGATGGACGGTGCATCCAAGTTCGTGCGCGGCGACGCCACGGCCGGCATGCTGATCCTCGCGATCAACATCATCGGCGGCTTTTTCATCGGCATGCTGCAGCACGGCCTATCTGCCTCGGAGGCGGCACGCACGTACACCCTGCTGACCATCGGCGATGGCCTGGTCGCCCAGGTGCCGGGCCTGATGCTCTCGATCGCCACGGCGGTCATCGTCACCCGCGTGTCCAAGTCCCAGGAAATGGGCAAGCACGTGATGGGGCAGCTCTTCGGCCAGCCGAAGGCGCTGGCCGTGGCGGCTGCCGTGCTCGGCGCGATGGGCCTGGTTCCGGGCATGCCGAACCTGCCGTTCCTGTTGCTCGCCGCCGGTGCCGGTTTCGGCGCCTGGAAGCTGCAGCAGAACAAGGATCGCCTCGCCGACGGTGGGACGCCCGCCGACGCCACGGCACCGGGCACGGAGCTTGCGCTGGAATCGACGCCGCCCGGCGAACGTCTCGAACTCTCGTGGGAAGACGTGGCCCAGGTCGACACGATCGGCCTGGAGGTCGGCTACCGCCTGATCCCGCTGGTCGACAAGGCGCAGGGCGGTGAACTCATGGCGCGGATCAAGTCGGTGCGCCGCAAGCTCTCGCAGGAGCTGGGCTTCCTGGTTCCGTCCGTACACATTCGCGACAACCTCGACCTCTCGCCACACGGGTATCGCATCTCGCTGATGGGCGTACCGATGGGCGAAGCCGAAATTCACACCGAGCGCATGCTGGCCATCGATCCGGGCCGCGTGCACGGGACGATCAACGGTATTGCCACCCGCGATCCGGCCTTCGGCCTCGACGCCGTATGGATCGAGCCCGGCCTGCGTGAGCATGCGCAGACGCTGGGCTACACGGTGGTCGACCCGGCCACGGTGATCGCCACCCACCTCTCGCACATCCTGCAGAACCACGCCCACGAACTCATCGGCCACCAGGACGTGCAGCAGCTGCTCGACCGCCTCGCCCAGCAGACGCCGAAGCTCGTCGAAGACCTGGTGCCCAAGCGCCTGTCGCTCGGTGCGGTGGTCAAGGTGCTGCAGAACCTGCTCGCCGAGCGCGTGCCGATTCGTAACTTCCGCGGCATCGTCGAGTCGCTGGCCGAGCATGCTGGCCAGAGTCAGGATCCCGGCGTCCTCGCGGCCAGTGTGCGCGTCACCCTTGGCCGACAGATCGTGCAGGAGATCGCCGGGCTCGGAACTGAGGTCCCCGTCATTACTTTGGCGCCGGAACTGGAGCAGATTCTTCTGCAGTCCCTACAGGGTGGTGGTCCCGCCGGTGCGGCGATCGAGCCGGGTCTGGCCGATCGTCTCCAGCAGAACGTGGCGGAGGCCGCGCGACGTCAGGAAGCGGCCGGCGAACCGGCCGTCCTGCTGGTCTCGCCGGCACTTCGTCCCTGGCTTTCACGCTTCACTCGGCATGTGGCCCAAAACCTGCATGTACTCGCCTATAACGAGGTCCCGGACAACCGCCGCGTCAAGCTGGTGACGGCCCTCGGACGATAGGACAGAGGAGCTAACGCATGAAAATCAAACGATTCGTTGCCGCCGACATGCGCCAGGCCATGCGCCAGGTTCGCGATGAGCAGGGTCCGGACGCCGTGATCCTGTCCACGCGTCGGATGGACGACGGTATCGAAATCATCGCCGCGCTCGACTACGACGAAGCGCTGGTTCGCGAGGCGGGTTTCGCCTTCGAACCGCCGACCGCCGAAGAGACCGCTGCGAAGCATGCTGCCGCGCTGGCGCCGATCCGCGCCACGCGCGACAGCGACCGCGCCGCACGCATCGATCAGGCACGTGCCGCCACGGCTGCTGCCGTCGAACGTGCCGCCAAGGGCGCAGCGGTCAATCCGAATGCACCGCAGCGCCAGTCCAGCGCCGCCCTCGCGTCCAGCGTGGCCGACGTGGTCCGTGCCGCCACGGTCAACCCGAACAGCGACGCCGCCGTGAACGGCGTGCGTGCCGAGATCAACAGCCTGCGTGAAATGCTGGAAGTCCAGCTTTCCACGCTGGCCTGGAACCAGATGGATCGCGATCAGCCGCTGCGCGCTCGCGTGCTTCGCGAAATGACCCGCCTGGGCATCGACGGCGACGTGGCTCGCGCGCTGTGCGCCGAACTGCCGGCCGGCATGACCTCCGAACAGGCGCGTTACCTGCCGCTGGGCATCCTCTCGCGCAACATCCGCACCAGCGGGCGCAATTTCGACACGGTCGGCGGCGGCGTCACCGCGCTGGTCGGTACCACCGGCGTCGGCAAGACGACGACCATCGCCAAGCTCGCCGCCCGTGCCGTCCTTCGCCACGGCGCTTCCAACGTCGCCCTCATCAGCGCCGACCAGTACCGTATCGGTGCCGGCGCGCAGCTCGAGCATTACGGTCGCCTCCTCGGCGTGCGCGTGTACAACGCCCACGATGCGGACAGCCTGCGCAACGTGCTTCTCCAGCTGCGCAGCAAGCACACCGTGCTGGTCGACACCGCCGGCATGGCCGGCAACGATCCCAAGCTGCAGCAGCAGTTCGACACGCTGCGCGCGACCTCGAACCTGCGCGTCTGCCTGGTGCTCGCCGCCAATGCGCAGGCCCAGGCGATCGACAACGCGATCCGCTCGTACGCGCCGCTGTCACCGCAGACCGCCATCCTTACCAAGCTCGACGAGGCGCCGCTGATCGGCGGCGCCCTGTCGGCACTCATTCGCCACGCCATGCCGCTGGACTACACCACCGACGGGCAGCGTGTGCCCGAAGACATCGCCTCCGCCGATGCGCGCAAGCTGGTCTGCCTCGCAGCCCAACTGCTCAAGCAGCGCAACGAGGAGCCCGACGACGCCGTACTTGCCGATCGTTTCGGCACCGCGGCGCCCGCGCTCGCCTGATCGGGAAACCGCATAACGTGACTACCGCCACCGCACACTCTTTCACGGCAGTGAATTCCTTCATGACCACACACGTCGATAGCACCCAGGCCGCCGGCCTCAACTGGCTTGACGACCGTCGCCCTACCCGCAGCATCGCGATCGCGGGCGGCAAGGGCGGCGTCGGCAAGACCACCGTGGCGGTCAACCTCGGTATGGCCCTGGCCATGGGCGGACGCGACGTCGTCCTGCTCGATGCCGATCTGGCCATGGCCAATATCGACGTGCTGCTCGGGCTGCAGCCGACCCGTCACCTCGGGCACATGCTCGAGGGCGAGTGCCGCATCGAGGATCTGATCCTCCAGGCGCCGCATGGCCTGAAGGTGATTCCGGCCACCTCCGGCGCGCGCCGCATGGCGCAGTTGCCGAATATCGAGCATGCCGCCGTCATCCGCGCGTTCGACGAATACCCGATCGCCCCCGAATACCTGATCGTCGACACCGCCGCCGGCATTTCGGACAGCGTCTCCATGTTCGCCGCGGCTTCCGACGAAGTCGTGGTGGTGGTCTGCGACGAGCCGGCCTCGCTGACCGATGCCTACGCCCTGATCAAGGTCATGAGCCGGGAGTTCGGCGTGAACCGCTTCCGCATCGTGGCCAACATGGTCCGCCATGCCCAGGAAGGTCGCCAGCTGTTCGAGAAACTGTCCCGGGTGACCAACCGATTCCTGGATGTTTCCTTGGATTTCATGGGGATGGTCCCGCACGACGAGTACCTGCGCCAGGCGATTCGCCGCCAGTCGGCGGTGGTCGATGTCTGGCCGAGCAGCCGATCTGCAGTTGGATTCAAGAATCTGGCCAGGTCGGTCGATACATGGGGTGAACCCGAACCCCGTGCTCAGGGTCGCATCGGCTTTTTCGCCGAGCGGTCCCACCTGGGAGGAGGGTTGCCACTGTGAGCGTTGCGACGGAATACCTTGAAGTCACGCGAATCCCGGCGGATCAATTGGTACGAACCCACGCGCCGCTGGTGCGCCGGATCGCCTATCACCTGATGGGCCGGCTGCCGCCAAGCGTGGATGCAAACGACCTCATGCAGGCCGGGATGATCGGACTGCTGGAGGCCGCAAGAAATTACTCGCCGACTCGCGCGGCCAGTTTCGAGACCTATGCGGGTATCCGCATACGGGGCGCGATGCTGGACGAACTGCGCAAGACGGACTGGACCCCCCGCTCCGTGCACCGGAAGTTGCGCGAGGTGGCTGAAGTAACGAGGCAGATCGAGAACGAGACAGGTGGTGATGCCGAAGACGCCGAGGTGATGAAGCGGCTGGGCATCGACGCCATGGAGTACAACCAGATCCTGGCCGACGCGGCGAGCGCGCGGTTGCTCAGTCTTACGGCGCCCGAAGGCGACGAAGGCGCGGCGATCGATGTCGCGGACCCGGATGCCGCGGGGCCGGAAGGGATCTTCGAACAGGACGGCTTGCGCGATGCGCTGGCCCAATCCATCGACGGCCTGCCCGAACGCGAGAAGCTGGTGATGTCGCTGTACTACGATGAAGAGCTCAATCTGAAGGAAATCGGTGCGGTGCTGGGTGTGAGTGAATCGCGGGTGTGCCAGATCCATGGCCAGGCCCTGATTCGCCTCCGCGCACGCATGACGGGTTGGAAAGACAAGCATTGACGGCATTACGGTGCCGTCGCCGGTAAGAACGCGCAGTCAGGCGGAGACGAGTTTTGGACAAGAACATGAAAATCCTCGTGGTGGACGATTTCTCCACCATGCGACGCATCGTCAGGAATCTCCTGGTCGAGCTGGGATTTACGAACACCCTCATCCAGGAGGCTGAAGACGGCAACGCGGCGCTCACGATGTTGCGTGCCCAGCCTTTCGACCTGGTGGTGACCGACTGGAACATGCCCAACATGACGGGCATCGACCTGCTTCGCGCGATCCGCGCGGACGCCGCGCTGAAGTCGATGCCGGTGCTGATGGTCACGGCCGAGAACAATCGCGACCAGATCATCGCCGCCGCGCAGAGCGGCGTGAACGGCTACGTGGTCAAGCCGTTCACGGCGGTCACGCTGAAGGAAAAGCTCGACAAGATCTTCGAACGACTCGCCGCGGCTGCGGGCTAAGGGAATGACGATGAATACCATGCTTAACCCCGGCCACGAGGTCGTTCCCGAGCTGCGCGAGTTGCTCGACGCCGATGACAGCGTCGCCTTCGAACAGGCGCTCGATCGCCTCCTGCGCAGCCGTGAACAGCACCTGTTCCTGGCCCTGGGCCATCTTGCGCGCGATCTGCACGAGTCGGTCCGCCGTCTGGCCTCCGATATCTCCAGCGATGGCGTGCCGGGCAACATGAGCGATGCGCGCAAACACCTGCGCGACGTGCTCGAGATGAGCTCACAGGCGGCTCACCGCACCCTCGATTTCAGCGACAGGCTGCGTCCTCAGGCGCAGGCGCTGGCCAAGCAGGCCGACGAAGTGCTGGTGCTCGATCACGCCGATCCGGCCTTCGCACCGAATGCGACGGCCCTGGCCGTGCGCGTCGGCGATTTCGCGCAGAGCTGCGACATCGGCCTGGGCGAGATGGTCGAGGCCCAGTCCTGGCAGGATCTGTCCGGCCAGCGCGTCGCGCAGGTCGAATCGTTCATGGCCAAGGTGGAGTCGTCGCTGGTCGAACTGGTGCGTCTCACTGGTTCGCTGGCCGGTGGCGCACACGCACCGGCCCCGGACAAGGTCAGCCAGGACGAAGTGGATCGACTGCTCAGCGAATTCGGGTTCTGAGCGCCGTATGAGCGTGGAGCTGGACAACGAGCTGCTCAATGTCTTCCTGATCGAAGCACGCGAACTGCTCGAGAGCCTGGGCGAACAGCTCGTGGATCTCGAAGCCTCGCCGGGGGACGCCGAGCTGCTGAACGCGGTCTTCCGCGCGTTCCATACCGTGAAGGGCGGTGCGGGCTTTCTGGGCCTCAACGCCATGGTGGAGCTGTGCCACCGCGCCGAGGACCTCCTCAACGAGGCCCGTAACGGCGCGGTGGTGTTGAACCCCGGCTTCATGGATGCGCTGCTCGAGTCGCTGGACCTCCTCAACGACATGATGCGTGCGGCCGACGCGGGCGTTCCCGCCGAGCCCGCGCCTCGCTCCGTGCTCGACCGCCTGCTGATTCCGGGTCGTGCCGGCTCCGCACCGCCGGTGGCGCTGTCGCCGGTGATGTCGACGCCGGCGTCGACCAGCGCCCCCGCCGTGTCGTCGCAGCGCCCCTACGATCCGATCGAAGACGAATTCGAAGCCATGCTCGACGCCGCGCGCAACGACCGCGCACCGGCCTCGACACCTTCGGGCACGATCAACGACGATGAATTCGAAGCGCTGCTGGATTCGCTCTACGGCACCGGTGCCCCCGGCGCCGATGCCGCCGCCCCTGCAGGGGCGGCGGCAAATGTGGGAGCCGCTTCAGCGGCGATCCCGGCCACCGCAACACCGATCGCCGAAGCGCCATCTGTGGGAGCCGCTTCGGCGGCGATGCCCGCCGCCGATCCCAACGCCATCAGCGACGACGAATTCGAGGCCCTCCTAGACAGCCTCCACGGCACCGCCGCCCCCGGCACGCTCACGCCGGCCACCGCTGTTGCAGGAGCCGATTCATCGGCGATCCAACCCGCCGTAGCGTCCACTACCCCTGTAGGAGCCGATTCATCGGCGATCCCCGCCGCCGCAACCCCACCAGCAAAACCGGCTCCCACCGCAAAACCCACAGCCACCACCGAAAAACGCGCCTCGTCAACGGCCGACACCACCGTCCGCGTCGACACCTTCCGCCTCGACAGCCTCGTCGATGCCGCAGGCGAGCTGGTACTCGTCCGCAACCGCCTGACCAATCTCGCGCCGCGCGGCACGAACGACCCGATGGAACGCGCCATCGGTGAACTCGAGCGCGTCGCCGAAGATCTGCAGAACGCCGTGTTGCGCATGCGCATGCAGCCGGTGGGCAAACTCTTCTCGCGTTTCCCCCGCATCATCCGCGACCTCGCGCGTCAGCTCGGCAAGGACATCGAGCTGGTCACCGAGGGCGAAGACACCGATATCGACCGTACCGTGGTCGAGGCGCTGGCCGATCCGCTGGTGCACCTGCTTCGCAACGCGGTAGACCACGGCATCGAGATGCCCGACGTGCGTGAACGCGCCGGCAAATCGCGCTCCGGCACGGTTCGCCTGGCCGCCGGCCAGTTCGGCGACCGCATCGTCATCACCGTCACCGACGACGGCAAGGGCATGGATCCCGAGGTCCTGCGTCGGAAGGCCGTCGAAAAAGGCCTGATGGACGAAGAGCAGGCGGCGCGTCTGGATGAGCGCGAGTGCTACGAAATCGTCTTCCGTCCCGGTTTCTCCACCGCGGCCGAGGTCTCGGATATTTCCGGCCGAGGCGTCGGCATGGACGTGGTCAAGACCAAGATCGTCGAACTCGGCGGCACGCTCTCGATCGACTCGCGCGTCGGCCATGGCAGCACGGTCCGTCTCTCGGTACCGCTTACCCTGGCGATCATGCGCGTGCTCATGGTTCGCGTCGGTAATCGCCTGCTGTCGCTGCCGTTGTCCAACGTCACCGAAGTGTTCGAACTCGTGCCGGGCCAGATCCAGGAACTGGACGGTCGCATTGTCGCCTCGCATCGCCAGCGCGCGCTGCCGCTTGCCGACCTCGGCAACTGGGCCGGCGCGGCGGGGAAGGGCGGTCACGTCGTCGTCGTGCAGATCGGCCACCAGACACTCGGTTGCCTGGTCGACGAAGTGCTCGGCCGCGAAGACGTCATGGCCAAGCCGCTGGGTCCGTTCCTCAAGGATGTCCCGGGCGTCGCAGGCGCGACGATCACCGGCGATGGCCGCATCTCCCTCGTGCTCGACCTCGCCGGCCTCGCCGACGATGCGGGCCAGGTGCTGCCTTCACTAAGGATGGCTGTCTGATATGGATATCGTGAGCGTCGTCGGAACGATCCTGGCTTTCGTGGTCATCATCGTGGGCACCATCCTCAAGGGCTCGAGCCTCGATGCCCTGTGGAACCCGGCGGCGTTCGTCATCGTCTTCCTCGGCACGCTCGCCGCGCTGCTGGTGCAAACGCCCGGCCCGGTGCTCAAGCGCGCCTGGACCATGCTGCCCTGGGTGTATCGCCCACCGGACATCGAGTCGGAGAATCTGGTCAGCCGCATCGTCGGCTGGAGCGAGATTTCCCGTCGCACGGGCCTGCTCGGCCTGGAGCCGGCAATCGAGCGTGAATCCGATCCCTTCATCCGCAAGGGGCTGCAACTGCTCGTCGACGGCACCGAGCCGGACGCCATGCGTTCCGTGCTCGAAGTGGAAGTCTACGCACGCGAACACACCGACATCGAAGCCGCCAAGGTCTTCGAGAACGCCGGTGCGTATTCGCCGACGATGGGCATCATCGGCGCCGTCATGGGCCTGATGTCGGTCATGCAGAATCTCGCCGACCCGAGCAAGCTCGGTCATGGCATCGCCGCGGCCTTCGTCGCGACGATCTACGGTATCGGCCTGGCCAACCTGCTCGCCTTGCCCATGGCATCACGACTGAAAGGCCTCGCCCGCCTGCGCTCGCAGATGCGCGAAATCCTTGTGGAAGGCCTGGTTTCGATCGCCCAGGGCGACAACCCGCGGCACATTGAAAGCAAGCTCCAGGGATTCCTTTCGTGAAGCGGCGCCACCACGAAGAACACATCAACCACGAGCGCTGGGCGATTCCCTACGGGGATCTGATCACGCTGCTGCTGGCGTTATTCGTGGTGATGTATGCGGTCTCGGCCGTGAACGAAACCAAGTTCCGCGTCATGGCGCAGTCGATCAACGAGGCTTTCAACGGCACCGGCAAGGTCATCGAGCCGATCCGCGAGGCGACGCCCGCCGCGCAGGTGCCGCTGCCGAACCAGTCGCGCGCGCCGGCCGCTGCCCCCATTGCCAAGATCGACGTGCCGATTCCGCCACGCAACCTGCCTCTGCCGGGGCACGAAGGCGCCGCTCCCACGCGACAGGAATCGGCGAGCATCAATACCGCGACGGCGGCGAATACCACGGTCGGCAAGACCGAGGACGCCAGCCTCAGCCAGATCTCCGACGAAGTGCAGCGCGCGATGAAGCCGCTGATCGACAAGAACCTGGTCAGCGTGCGCCAGACCAAGGACTGGCTCGAGATCGAAGTCCGTACCGACATCCTCTTTCCCGTCGGCGTGGCCAGGCTGCAGGGCACCGCCGAAGACGTGCTGCGCAAGCTCGCCGGCATCCTCGGCCCGTTCCCGAACGCCATGCGCATCGAGGGCTACACCGACAACACGCCCATCGCGACGGCGACCTTCCCTTCGAACTGGGAATTGTCGGCCGCCCGTGCGGCGACGGTGGCACGCCTGCTGACGACCAGTGGCGTCGATCCGCATCGTGTCGGCATCGTCGGCTGGGGCGAGTTTCGTCCGACCACCGACAACGGTACCGACGAAGGCCGCAATCGCAATCGCCGCGTGCTCATCGTCGTGATGAGCGACAAGGCTGAGCCGGCGCGTTTCTATAGCGATGCCGATCGTCTTCCCGTCGTCGGTGCGGCGACGGCTCCGACGGTGGCTCCCGCACCGATCGCAACGGCGACTCCTGCAGGGGGTAATCGCTGATGCGCGTCTGGGCGGTCTCCAACCAGAAAGGTGGGGTAGGCAAGACCACGACGACCGTTGCGTTAGGTAGTCTTCTCGCTGCTTCCGGCAAGCGCACGCTGCTGATCGACATGGATCCGCACGCCTCGCTGTCCGGCTACATCGGCGTCGAAGGTGGCGCGCATGGCAGCGTCTACGACCTGTTCGGCATCGGTGGCAATCCGTTGCCAGCTGGCACGCTCGTGCATGCCACGAAGTGGGATCACCTCAGCGTGCTGCCGGCGTCCGCGGCGATGATCACGCTGGATCGCCAGCTCGGCACACGGCCGGGCATGGGCTTGATCCTTGCCAAGGCGCTCGCCGAACTCGCCAGTGATTTCGATCACGTCTTGCTCGACTGCCCGCCGACCCTCGGCGTATTGATGGTCAACGCGCTGGCCGCGAGCGACCGCTTGCTCGTGCCGACGCAGACCGAAGCACTGGCCCTCGCAGGTCTCGAGCGCATGCTGCGCAGCCTGTCCATGATCGAGCGCTCGCGCGGCCGACCGCTGCCGCGCACCATCGTGCCGACGATGTTCGACGCACGCACGCATGCCTCGCGAGCCTGCCTCGAGCAACTGCGCGAGAAGTACAGCGACGGCGTCAGCCACGCCGTTATCCCGACCGATACGCAGATTCGTGAAGCGAGCGCGGCGGGCGTGCCCCTGGCATCCTGGCCAGCTGCGCGTCGCGGTGGCCTGGCTTACCGGCAGTTGCTCGACGAATTGCTGGCCTCGCCGGCCACCTCCGTCGCGGATGCGGCGGCGTGATGCGCGCCCTGCAGGACGCCGAGCAGATCGTCGCCGACTACCTGGCGGAGCTGCTGACACCTGCCTTGCCTGCACCGGCACCGGACGCCGAGGTCAAGGTCGTTTCGATCGACCCCTGGCGCACCGTGCCAAACGCCGAGCCGCCGACGTCGGCCGATAGCCGCTATCTGCTCTGTCTTGCGGCCGGCGTGCGTCTTGCCGTGCCGATGTCCGATATCACCCATATGCTGCCGATGCCGCCGTTGACGCCGCCGAACACGACGAATCCGATTTGCCTCGGACGCTGGCGCCATCCGAGTGGTGTCGCACGCGTGGCCGACCTCGCTGCGATCCTCTCGCCGGACATGGCTGGCGCGCATTCGCCCACCCTGATCCTGCTGGGCGACCGTGCCTGGGCATTGGCCTGCATCGTCGACGAAGAGCCGGTGGAACTCGACGCCACGGCGATCCAATGGCGCAAGGGCGCGACCACGCGTCCGTGGCTCGCTGGCATGTCCCAAGAACCCAAGTGCGGCGTGGTCGGTACCGCGGCGCTGATCGAATGGCTGGAAAAGGAGCTGGGCCCGTGACCGAACCCCAACGCGACGGGCGTGGTGCCTGGCTTGGATTTTCCCTGAAGGGGCAGCGCTATGCGGTGTCCCTGGCCAGCGTACGTGAGGTGATCCGCTGCGGCGACATCACCCCCGTGCCGGGCGCGCCCGAGGATGTCCTCGGTATCGTCAACCTGCGCGGCCAGATCGTGCCCGTGCTCGACGGCCGTCGTCGCTTCGGCCTCGAAGGTCGCATCGACGTCGCCGACGAAGACGCCCAGCGCGTCATCGTCTTCGACGACTCGGGCAGCATCGTCGGCATGCGCATCGACGTGATCGGCGACATGCTCGAGTTCAACCCCGCCGACGTCGCACCGCCGCCCCCGGGCCGCGCCACTCGCCGCGACGACCCGGTCAGCGGCGTCATCACCCGCGACGACGGCTTCATCGCCCTCATCGACATTCCCAGGCTCTGTAGAGCCTGACCCGGCCAGGCTCCCATGGGCCTGCATTTTGTGGGGCCTGCTTCTTGTGGGAGCCGGCTACGCCGGCGATCAGCCTCCAAGATCCCGCAAAACATCGCGCTTCTACGAAACACCACGATGCGCTAACGTGTCCCCGCTCTCCAGGGAATCACCACATGAACCCCGTCATCGGATACGTGCTGATCGCACTGGCCGTCCTCAACCTGGTCGGCCTGCTGCTGCTTTTCCGCCGCTTCGGCACGGCGCCGTCGGCCACTCCGGCCGCGCCGGCTGCGACCCCGGTGACACAGGCCACGCCCACCTCAAACGCGACGTCCGCCTACGAAGACATCCGTGACATCCGCGACGAGCCCACGCCAGCCGTTCCGCCCGATGCACTCGCCGCGATGCTTCGCCGTCTCGAGAACCGCCTTGGCGATATCGAAGACCAGGTACGCCGGAATCCTGCCGTGACCGTGGCGGGTGAGCCGGGCGCGGCCACAGATCGGGCGCTTGCGCTTGCCCAGCGTCTCGCGCGCCAGGGCGCTTCGGCGAAGGATATTTCCGAGACGTGCGGGATTTCGTTGACCGAAGCGGAGTTGTTGCAGCGGTTGCACGCGCCTCGCTGATTCGATGTGACGTACGTCACGTTCAAGATTCCTGCGGACGTATTTCAGAATCCTTCCATATGACGTGATAGTCGCCTGACATAGCGTGAATGGGCCAACAGGGCTCCATACACGTCAGGAAGCGTCAGCATGAGAGGTATCTATAGAACCGCGTTCACAGCGGCCATCTGGTTTTTCGTTCCAGCCGCGTATGCCAGCAGCGGTGTTTCCCTGTCTTTGACCCACGATGGCCGAGATGCTTCTGCGGCGAATTCAATCGCCTTGACTCTCTCCAACGGCACAGACCACGATATTTTCGTTTACGGCTACAACAGCGTCTTCGCCCAGCCCGATGGCCGGACGACCAGCAATTGGCTCAGCGTTACCGACGCGTTCGGGCACGAGGTCCTGTACAAGGGGCGCTATGTCGTCATGGGCGCGCCGCCGCCGTCCCTGTTCATCCGCATTCGGTCGGGAAAACACCTCGATGCCAAGGTCGACTTATCCCGGGAGTACGATCTTCCTCCGGCGGGATCAGTCACGGTAAAAACGAGCGTAGCAATATACGAGCGCGTTCCGGTGATCCTGCCAAATGGCGAATCGGAGAGTATTCCTCACGAGTCAGTCGAAAGTAACGCCGCTACATTTGTGGTGGCGCGTGCTGGCGCGCATATCGCAGCGACTGCTTCAACCATTCAATGTACGGCGGAGCAGCAAGACGCCACGAGCCGTGCGATTGCGGGTGCAAAATCGATCTCGGAGGTGGCGATGAACTTCCTGGGATCGCTGTACTACGCCGATCCGATCGATCCCGAGAATCCCGTGCCGCCACGAGTGCACATGAAGCCTCACCGCCGCTATTTGAACTGGTTCGGCAGTTGGGATGAAGGCGCGCCCCAAGCCCCCGAGCCAGGTCATGAAGCTACCGACAACACTCGCGTTGACGAGACCATCGTCGCCACATACGTCCGCCTTCAGTCAGGCGCAATGACGGCCTGCGATCAATGCAAGGGATACCATCCGGCCGCCCGTGCTTGGGCGGAGGGCAAGCTTATCCATCTGTGTCCAGTGAACTTCACAGATCCCATCACCGGCGGGATCACCTCGCAGGCCGGAACCATCGCGCACGAGATTTCACATCAGGGCGATGGCATGGCGAAGGCCACGGTAGACATCGACGGGGTCCGGGACCGGGCGAGTGCACATGCATTGCCGCGCCCTTCTGCCGTCCGTAGTGCAGCCAACTACGAGTACTTTATTACGAACGCACCTCTTGGTCGGAGCCCCGCCGCGGCGAGCGGCGGTCAACAGCCGCAAGCCGATCGCTGATCACCCAGGCAAGGAAGCGTCTGTAGCAAAGCAATGTTGAGTTGTCTGCGGTCTCGGGTTGATTGACGGGTTTAACCCATCGAAAAGAAGAGGCCCTTGCGGGCCTTTTCTTTGAATCAGACAGATCGGGACTGAGAAAGGCTGGCTTTCGCCGATGAATCGGCTCCTACAAGGAACGGCTACGGTCAGCGTTCTAGCGGCCGTGGTTAGCGTTCTCGTCCGCCGCGGCTAGCGCTCTAGTCTGTAATTCAAACTCGCCCGGCTGAACTCCGTGGCGTTCTGTGCCTCGAAGTTCCACTTCTTGCTGAAGAGGTATCTCAGCGTGATCACCTGGCCGGGATCGAAGAGGCCCACGCCGTAGCTCAGGTACAACCGCGGAGACAGATACTTGCCGACCGTGAACGCCGAGGTGCCGCCGAGGGCATCGTTGCTCGACACACCGATGTCGTCGACGCCGATTTTCGAGCCCACACTCTTCGCCAGCAGATCGCCTGCCGCGGAGCCGAGTGCCTGTGCCGCGGCGCCGACCATGTTGCCTTCGCCGCCGCTCACCTGCGACAACGGCTTGCCGGTGACGAGGTAGGAAAGCGCGTCGGATTGTTCCATCACGGGATTCGAGAACACCGTGAGGATAGGGCGCTGCGCGGTGCCGGACACGTACAGGCCGACGGTCTGGCCGTCGTCGATGGTGGCGTTGGGATTGATCGCGCGCACGGCGCGGATGTTCAGCCGCGGATTGTCGATCGGCGTGGTGGCGAAGAGCAGCTGGCCCTGCTGGATCTTCAGATCCTGCCCATAGGCCTTGTAGGTTCCATCGACACCGATCTGGCCCTGGCCCGTCGTCGCGCGGCCCGGGCGCTCGCGCACGTCGAGCTGGCCGGTGATGCGACCGTCGATACCGAAGCCGACGAGGTGAACCTTCTGGCCGAGGTCGACGCGGATATCGGCGGAGATCGGCGAAGCTTCGGCGGCGGCTTCCTGCTGCTTGTCGTCGACCACGACGACATCGGGCGAGGCCTTCGTCGCGCCGGCGCCGGGCAGGCGCTCGACGTTGACGTCGGCCAGATCGATGTTGAGCTTGCCGGTGACATTCATGCCCTTGGTGTCCTGCACGATCTGGATGTCGGGCGAGACGATGGCCTTGGCGGCCGGAATATCGACGGCGGTGAACTTCGATCCCTGGATGCCGAGGCGCATCTGTGCACCAGCACCGAGCGCGGCCGTGCCCTTAATGCCGAGTGTGCCTTCGCCCGAGCGGATCGTGCCGTCGACGGTGTAATTCGTCGCGTCCGTGGTGGTGACGCTGATGCGTCCGTCCTTGAGCTTCAAGCCCGCACTCGGCACTTCCGCGGCGAAGCCGACGACGAGCGCCTGCCCGGTAATGGCTGGCGTGGCGATGGTCCCACCGAGATGGAAGTTGGCATCGAGGCCACCCTTCACCTCGGCGACCTCGCTGGTGAACAGCTCGATGACGCCGAGGTCGGTGAGATGCAGGGCGACGGTGCCGCCGAGCGCCTGCTGGGCGCCGCTGATCGACACGTTGCCATCGAGCGTTCCGCCCTTGTTGAGCGACGCGCGAACGGTGACACGCTGGTTGTCGGGCGCGAGCTGCGCATTGGCGACGAGGTTGTCGTAGACGAGCAGCGGATTCTCGCTGCGATCGGTATAGGCGATGGAGCCATGCGCGCTGGTGATATTCGCCTGCCCGGACAACGCGCCCGCCGCGGTACGACGAATGCTGCCATCGCCTTCGATGATGCCGTCGGCACGCATCGGGCTGTTCGACTGCTCGGCCGCCGTCATGATCAGGGCGAGCGGCACCTTGCGCAGACGATAGCTGGCGTCGAGGTTGCCGCCCTTGTCCTGCTTCGCCGCCACGCACAGCAGCGGCTCGCCGGCGGTGAGGCAGAGGTCGCTCAGGCTGGCTGCGCCATCCTTCCAGGCCAGCTGGCTGGCGTTCTGCAGGCGCCAGCGGGGCAGTCCCTGATAGTCGATGTTGAGCGTGGACAGCGTGCCGCTCCACGCGCCGTTGCGTAGTGAGCCGGAGAGCTGGAGATCGGCAGCAAGCGGGCGACCGGTCGCGTCCACGCTGAGCTGGTGCTGTTCCTGCGTCCCGTTGGCGTTCACCGCGAGGCGGTCGAAGACGAGACCGCCCGAGACGACGTGCGTGCCGACGATGGCGACCTTGCCACCGGGCTTGCTGATATCGGGAATGTCCGCGTCGACGGTCAGCGCATCGACCTTCTGGCCGGCATACATCAGGGCACCACCGCGAACATTCGCCTTCACCGCCAGCTTCGGCACATTGCCCTTGGCCGAGACGTCGCCCTGGATCCGGCCACCGGCATCGGGCAGCCAGTCGCCGAGCGACGTGATGGCCAGCTTCAGGTTAGCGTCGTTGGCGGTATCGCCCTTGGCATCCAGATGAACCGTGCTGCCGCCAGAGGCGAGATCGAGCGTGCCGTTAACCACTTCGTTGGGCTTCAGCGTGAGCTTGCCAAAGCCACGTAGTTGCCGCTGGCGAAGCGTGCCATCGAGCTTGCGCAGCTCGAGCGTGCCGAGCGGGCCATCCTTTGCCATCTGGCCTTCGGTGGACAGATCGAGGTTGAGCGCGCCGGGCCACTCGGCGAGCAACTGGCTGGGATCGAAACGATCGCCCTTTAGGTCGATCTTCCAGGCCAGTTGTGGCTGCAGGGTCAGCGTGCCGCTGGCGGCGAGGCTGCCGTTGGGCTGCTTCAGCTGCACCGTGTGCAGGGCGATGATGTCCGGTTTGCCGTCGACGTCCAGGGTGAACTTGCCGACGTGACCGGGTGGCCCGATGTCGACGTCGCCAGCCGCGTGGTACGCGTCGGCGCTGCCCTTGAAGGTGAGTTGGCCGACGCTGGCGAGGTCCTGTCCGGCGACGCTGGCGGGAACGAGGACATCCTTCCAGTTGAGCGCGAGATCTGCCGAGACCGGCTGTGCCCCGATGTCGACCGTGCCGCGCGCGGTCAGCGCACCCTTGACCTGCGGTGAGCCGACGGTGAGTTCGTCGAGCGTGAGTCGCTTGTACTCGTGGTCGAACGCGGCCTTCACCGGCGTCAGTCGCACGACGTAATCGTTGAGGTCGACGTCCCCGCTGAGATCCGCGTGGTAACGGTCGCCCGAGCCCTGAAGCGCGAGAGCCAGAGATTGCAGGCTGCTGTCGCCGATCAGCGGTTTGGGATCGAAGCGTGGCGCATCGATCTTCGCTGTCCAGGCGAAGTCGCCGCTCTGAACGAGGTTGGCATCCACTTGTGCCACGAAGGGCAGGGTGAGCTTGACGAGGGTGTGCGCCTTCGCACCGTCGCTATGCGCTTCGAGGTCGCCGGCGTAGTCGATGTCGCCGAGTTTCCAGCGGAAACTCGCCTTGCCGTCACCCTTGTAACCCTTGCCGACGGCAAGCGTGCCGCCGAGATCGGCCTGTCCGTCGGGGGCACGCAGCGCGAGGGTTTGCAGCGCGATGCCCTTCGACGTCCAGGAGCCAACCAGGTCGAGCGAACTGGATTCGAACAGCGGCTGGCCGGCCTGGGTCACCTTGACGTGACCAACCTTGACCTTGTCGAGCACGATGTCGAGTGGTGGCTCGAGCGAGAACGGCTCCGACGCCGTCTCGGGCTCGGGCTGGCTCGGCGGCAGTGCCACATCGATGCCATCGGCGGTCAGGTCATAGACGTGCGCGCGCTTGCGCAGCAGCGAGCCGAACGAGAAATCGACATGCGCACGGGCGACACGGATATCCATGCCCTTGCCATCGCGATAGCGCAGTCCAGTGAGGTCCAGCGGGCCGGCAAGACGCCCTTCGGCGTGATCGACGGTGAGCGCGTTATCGGTAAAGGCACCTGCACGCGCCAGCGCGAAGCGAAGTCCGGACGCGCTGCCGACCAGCCACCACACGCCAAGCACGACGACCAGAAGCAGTACGCCAACGGCCACGCCCACGCGGATCAACCATTTCATGCCGGTGCTCCTCACAGGTCGGGCCCGATGACGACGTGCAGGTGGATACCGTGCGATTCCTTGTTACCGACCGGAACGGCAAGGTCGGCGCGGATCATGCCGACCGGCGACAGCCAGCGCACGCCCAGGCCGGTACCGACCAGCGGTTTGTAGTCGGTGCCGGCGAAGGCATTGCCCGCATCGACGAAGGCGGCCATGCCCCAGTTGCGCGTGAAGTAATGCTCCACCTCGGTGCTGCCGACAAGCAGGTTCTCGCCGCCGATCACGCGACCGTACGAGTTCTTCGGGCCGATGCTTTCGAAGTCGTAGCCGCGCACGGAGCGATCGCCACCGGCGAAGAAACGCAGCTGCGGCGGCAAGGCGCTGAAGTCGTCCGTCCAGATCTTGCCCGCGGTGCCGCGGAGGATCAGGCGATTGCGTCCCCAGAACGACTGGATCCACTTCGCGTCGCCCATCAGTTCGGAGAAGCGTGCATCGGAGAGCAGGTCGCCGGCGGTGCTGCGGGCGGTGAGTGTGAGCGACCAGCCGCTGCGCACGAAGGTCGGGTTGTCACCCTTCTTCCGGCTCAAGGTGAGTTCCGGGTAGAGCAGGGTGCTCTGGCCGTGATCCAGGCCGAGGGCGTTGTCGCCTTCGCCGCCGCGTTTGCCGACGGTGAACGTGCCTGACAGGACATTGATGCCGATCGTTCGTGTCCAACCGTGCCACAGCCGCGTTTCATTGGCGACGAGCTGGATCGTGCGCGACTTCGAGGTGACCGTGTTGGCGTCGCGGTAGTTCGCGCCGAAATTGAAGCTGCGCTGGTTGGGACCCGGCATGGGGATCTGGTACAGCGTGGAAATGGTCTTGAGCCGTTGCGCCACGACCAGTTCGTTCTTCCATTTGTGGCCGCGATCGTTCACCCAGCGCTTTTCGATGCCGCCGCGCAGGCCGGCGCCGGTATCGGTGCCGAAGAACGGCCCGCCGGTATAGATCGTGCGCTTGGCCGGCGCGAGTTCCACCTTGATGTCGATCGTGCCGTCCTTCGCGTTGTCGGTGTCGGGCATGACGTTGACCACGGCGAAGTAATCGGCGCCGTTGAGGGCCTGCTGCAGGTCGAGCAGCTGGTTCTGCGAGAAGTAGTCGCCACTCTTGAATGGCACGTAGCGATCGAGGAAGCCGTCGCGGAACTGCGAGTTCTCGAAATGGATCGTGCCGTAGCGGTAGCGTTTGCCCGTCTCCCAGGCCAGCTCGACGGTGGCGCTGTGTTCGGCGCGGTTGACCTCGACACGATGGGTGACGAGCTTGGCATCGAGAAAGCCCGTCGCCGTGAGCGCGCCGCTGACGGCATCACGCGCCGCGTCGTACTGGCCGTCGTTGAGCGTCTTGTCCTTGAGTCCGTTGACGCCGCGCATGGCACGGGCGATGGGCTGCAGCTTGGCAGCCTCCTTGTCCAGGCCGACGTTGACGGTCTTCACGGTAACCGGCGTGCCGGGCACGACGTGGAGGGACACCTGCCAGTCATTGCCGACCTGCTTGATGTCGCCGGTAGCGGTCGCTTCGTAGTAGCCGTAAGGGCGGAGCGCAGCCTGTACCTGGTCGGGAGCGTTGTCGTAGAGCCGCCGGATCTGCGCTGCGGTGGCATCACGCTTGGCGTACTGACTCAGTTCGACGCCGGCAACGACGGCGTTTTTCAGGGTTTCATCGACGCCGTCCACGGTGACGACGACGCCGGCATGGGCGAGGCAGGGCAGGAGGAACCACGGCAGAAGCAGCAGTCCATGGCGTCTGGTTCGGCGCATGAGCATCCCGTTCCGGTCGTGATCCAACACCGTGGGGTACGGCGGCGAGCGGGGACACCTCCGGCATCCCCTGACATCAGGTCTTGGCGTAACTTACCGCGCGGCGCGTGCAGGGTCGATACACAAACGTGAACGACCCCCGGTGGTTCAGCCCGCTTCGTCACCCGCAGTGTGCGCGATCCAGGCGCCGACCAGCGCCGACACGTAGGGAATGGACTGCGCCGTGAGGATGAACATCCACAGCACGCTCTCCACATAGTTCGTGCCGTAGTGCATCGCCATGCCGATCACCGCGCAGAGCAGGGCGATCGCCATGAGACCTTCCTCACGTACCGGGGCAAAAGCGGCAAAACTGCTGCCACCCATGCGTCGGCTCTTCGCGGTGACCACGAAGGCCGTCTTCTCGCGTGTCAGGCCATGCAGGATGCCGCGTGCAATAGCGTGCGACAGACCCATGCTGGCCACCGAGGCCATGATGGTGTCGTACCAGCTGCACGGGACGCGCGCGCGATAAAGCACGAAGCCGAAGATCGCCTTGGCGAAGAAGAAGCCGATCACCGGGATCAGGAACAGCTGCATCGGCAGGTTGAAGTACTGCGGCGCGTAGATCATGCCGGCCGTCCACAGCAGGCCCATCATCGTGAAGATGAAGTGCAGCGCATCGGCGAACCAGCTGAACCAGCCAGTGAGGAAGTGGAAGCGCTGGCCGGCGGAGAGGGGTCCCTTACGGGTCATCCAGCTCCAGCGGCCCTTGAGGATCTGCATGGCGCCGAAGGCCCAGCGATAGCGCTGGCTCTTGTACGCCTTGAAGTCGGCAGGGGTCAGGCCCTTGCCCATCAGTTCGTCAACGTAGACCAGCTCGTAGCCTGCGTGCATGAGGCGCAGGCCGAGCTCGGCATCCTCGCAGATCGTCCATTCGGACCAGCCGCCGGTGCCTTCCAGCGCCGAGCGACGGACCATGGTCATGGTGCCGTGCTGGATGATGGCGTTGCGCTCGTTGCGATGATGCATGCCGATGCGGAAGAAGCCGTCGTATTCCCACGCGGTCATGCGCCGGAAGCGGTTGTTCTCGAACTCGCGGTGGGCCTGCGGGCACTGCACCACGGCTACCTTGGCGTCGTGGAAGTAGCCGGTGAGCGCGGCCAGCCAGTCCTCGCGAACCTCGTAGTCGGCATCGATCACGGCGACGACCTCGGCACGTTCGTCCGTGGCGGTGAGGCCGAAGTTGAGCGCGCCCGCCTTGTAGCCGGGCCAGGGTTCGAGATGGAAGAAGCGGAACTTGGGACCGAGCTGTTCGCAGTACGCCTTCACCGGCTCCCAGACCGCCGGATCCTTGGTGTTGTTGTCCAGCACCAGGACTTCGAAATTCTCGTAGTTCAGGCGGGCCAGCGAATCCAGCGTGATCTGGACCATCTCCGGCGGCTCGTTGTGGCAGGCCAGGTGGATGGACACGAAGGGCTGCTTTTCGACCGGATCGTACGGCAGCATGCCGGCGTGGCGGATCCACTCGCGACGCCAGAGCACCTCGGTGAATTCGAAACCGTTGATCAGCAGGATCGCCAGGATCGCGATCTGCGCAGGGAACAGCAGGATCAACATGGCCCAGTCGAACGGGCTCAGGTAGAAATTGAAGGGCAGGGTGGCCGACCAGACGATCAGGCCGCAGGCCAGCTGCAGCAAGGCCATGAAGAACAGCCGGCCCATCAGCTTGAAGCGACGGAAGCGACTGCCGAACCAGACCATGGGGAAGAAGGCCAGCGCCGAGGCGGCAAACGCCTTCCACGGCCAGCTGGTGTCTTCGGTCACCGGACCCTTGAACGGGAATTTCAGCTGGCGGTCGGCATTGAACATGCCCCAGTACGCGCCCGTGCGGCCTTCGCCCAGGTTTTCCTTCCACGGCTGGTCGATGGCTTCGAGGACGTAGTAGTCGTCGATGCCCTTGCGCTTGGCCATGTTGAAGAAGTCGCGCAGGAAGATCGCTTCATTGGAAACGGTCGGGTAGGCGTATTCGTGGCGGTCGCCGTTGGAGGGCCAGCCAATCTCGCCGATAACGATGTGCTTGCTCGGGAAGCGATGCTGGAGCGCCTGGAAGCTGCCATCGCTGTCCTTGCTGCCGTCGGCCTCGCGCGTGCCGATGGAGTCGGGCACGGCATCCTTGCGATCGATACCGTTCCAGTAGGGAAACAGATGGACCGTGATGAAGTCGACGTGGTCGGCCAACTCCGGATTCTGCATCCACACATGGAACGGTTCGGCCATGGAGACCGGCTGGTGCACGGCGGCGCGCACGCGATCCAGGTAGGCCATCATCTGGCTGGGCTTGAGGTCGCCGCGATACAGCACCTCGTTACCGACGATGACGCGCGAGATGGTCTTGGGGAAGCGGTGGGCCTGGGCGATCAGCGCGTCGATCTCGCGCTCGTTGTTTTCCAGGCGGGTGTCGATGTTGGCGCCCGCCATCACGTCCAGCCCTTCCTTGTCGGCCAGGCGGATCGTCTGCGGGTTCTCCAGCATCGAGTAGGTACGAATGCGTGGCGAATAGCGATGCACCAGGTGCAGGTCGCCGGTGATTTCCGGGTCGGAGGAGACGTCGCCCCGCATCGGATTCTGGTAGCGCTGGTAGGCCGTGAAGGCGAAACCGGAGATCGGGCCGTTCCAGTCGTCCGGGCCGCGCGGGATGTTGCCCAGGAACCACAGGCCCACGTTGAGGCCCGCGACTAGGACCGCCAGCAGCAGCGCGGTGAGGATCGGATGGCTTCGTTCGGTCGTGGTAACAGCGCTCAAAAACAATCCCCGGACCGGTCGGCCCCCAAGTGGCATCAAGTGAGGTAACCGGGGGAGCTTAACGAACGCGGGGGACAGGCTCAACGCATTGCAGCATGGCCGGTCAGGGGGAACTCAGAGAGTGGGGGCGTCACGGGGCCGTGTGATCTCACATTACCGGCTCGGCCAGCCCCTGTAGGAGCCGATTCATCGGCGATCCCGCGGCAGCGGGCCAGGGTGCGGCGAGCACCCGATTCGCCGATGAATCGGCTCCTACAGAGAGCATGAGGCTCTTACTTCAGCAGCGAGCGGAGCATCCAGGCGGTCTTCTCGTGGTCCTTGAGGCGACCGGTGACCATGTCGGCGGTGCCTTCGTCACCGGCGGCCTCGGCACCCTTGATGGTGTCGCGGGCCGTGGCGGCGGCGATTTCATGGCCTTCGACCAGCTGGGCCACCATATCCTTCCACTCCGGCACGCCGGCTTCTTCCTTGATCGAGGTCAGCTTGCCGAACTGGCTGTACGAGCCCGGCGCGAACACGTCGAGGATGCGGATGCGCTCGGCGACTTCGTCGGCGGCCAGCCAGAGGGCGTTGTACTGCACCTCGAACATGCCGTGCAGGCTGTTGAATTGCGGGCCCGTCACGTTCCAATGGAAATTATGCGTCTTCAGGTAGAGCGAATACGTGTCCGCGAGGAGCTTGGACAGGTGCTTCGCGACCGCTTCCCGGTCTTTCTTGGCAATACCGATATCGATGGCCATGGTGCGACTCTCCTTGGTTTTTTCTTGCTTCAAGCGAAATCTTAACGGGCGGCACGGTGCACGTGAAATGAAACGTTCCGATGCCGTCGATAGACGCACGCTATTATTGGCGTTCCCATGAGTACCTCGACCAGCCCCACACGACACCCCGCCCCGGATCCGCGCCTGCGTGAGCTGCGCGAGGCGCTCGGCCAGGTCACCAGCCGCGATTTCGGCCGCCTGTCCGGTCGCTGGCGCGCGCTGTCGCGCAAGCCGGACGCGGCGAAGATCGACGCGCTCGGCAAGGACATCGCTGTCTCGGTGGCCCGTCGCGCGGCCCGTGCGGCGTCCAAGCCGCCCATCACCGTGGACGCGTCGCTGCCGATCGCCGCGCGGGCCGAGGACATCATCAAGCTGATTCGCGAGAACCAGGTGGTGGTGCTCGCCGGCGAGACGGGCTCGGGCAAGACCACGCAGCTGCCCAAGCTGTGCCTGGCCGCCGGTCGTGGCGAGGCCGGCCTGATCGGCTGCACCCAGCCCCGACGGCTCGCCGCGCGCTCGGTGGCGACCCGTGTGGCGGAGGAACTGGGCACCCCGCTGGGCGACAAGGTCGGCTTCCAGGTCCGCTTTACCGAAAAGGTCTCGGACCAGGCCCTGGTCAAGTTCATGACCGACGGCATCCTGCTGGCCGAAACCCAGTCCGATCCCTGGTTGTCGGCCTACGACACGATCATCATCGACGAAGCGCACGAGCGCAGCCTCAACATCGATTTCCTGCTCGGCTACCTCAAGCGCCTCGCCCAACGCCGGCCTGAGCTGAAAATCATCGTCACCTCGGCGACGATCGACACCGAACGCTTCGCCGCTCATTTTGGCGATGCGCCCGTGGTCGAGGTGGAAGGTCGTACCTACCCGGTCGAAACGCGCTATCGCCCGCCGGGCGAGCGTGGCGAGGGTAATGTCGCCCAGATGATCGCCGACGCCATGGACGAGATCACGCGCGAAGACCCGCGCGGCGATGTCCTGGTGTTCCTGCCCGGCGAGCGTGAGATCCGCGATACCCACCTTCTTCTTTCGCGCAAGCAATACCGGGAAACCGAGGTGCTGGCGCTCTACGCACGGCTCTCGG
Organism: Luteibacter rhizovicinus DSM 16549; assembly: GCF_001887595.1. NCBI lineage: Bacteria > Pseudomonadati > Pseudomonadota > Gammaproteobacteria > Lysobacterales > Rhodanobacteraceae > Luteibacter > Luteibacter rhizovicinus. The sequence continues at coordinate 388,839 of NZ_CP017480.1, read as the reverse complement.
CCAACGAGCAGGACCGCGTGTTCAAGCCGGGGACGAAGCGCCGCATCGTGTTGGCCACCAACGTCGCCGAGACCTCCCTCACGGTGCCGCGCATCCGCTATGTGATCGATCCCGGCACGGCGCGCGTGAAGCGTTACAGCCAGCGCAGCCAGCTGGAGCGCCTTCACATCGAGCCGATCTCGCAGGCGGCGGCCAACCAGCGCAAGGGCCGTTGCGGCCGTATCGGTCCGGGTATTTGTTACAGGCTTTATGACGAAGCGGATTTCAACCTGCGCCCGGCTTTCACCGATCCGGAGTTGCTGAGGTCCTCGCTCGCCAACGTCATCCTGCGCATGCTCGCACTGGACCTGGGCGACGTGGATGACTTCCCCTTCCTGGAAGCCCCGGATCCGCGCGTCGTCGCGGACGGGTATCGCCGTCTCGCCGAGATCGGCGCGATCGACGACACCCAGCGCCTGACACCGATCGGTCGCACCGTCGCCCGCTTGCCGATCGACGTGCAGCTGGCGCGCATGCTGGTGGAGGCACGGCGGCTGGGTGGCCTCTCCGAACTGCTGACCATCGTCGCGTTCATGAGCATCCAGGATCCGCGTGAGCGTCCGCCGGAGGCTCGCGGGCAGGCCGATGCGGCCCATGCGCAGTTCGCCGATCCCAAGTCGGATTTCATCGGCGTATTGAACCTGTGGCGCGCGCACGGCGAAGCGGCCGAGGAACTCACCTCGTCCAAGCTGCGCGACTGGTGCTCGCGGCATTTCCTCAGCTTCATGCGCATGCGCGAGTGGCGCGAGCTGCACCGTCAGCTGGTCCTGGTCACGCGTGAACTGGATTGGGGCAGCAAGGCCCCGCCTCCGGCAGCCGCGCTGGAAGGTGACGCCCAGTTCGAAGCGATCCATCGCAGCGTGCTCGCCGGCCTGCCGACCCAGGTCGGCCACAAGGACGAAAAGGGTGTTTTCCGCGGCACACGCGAGCGTCGCTTCCAGGTCTTCCCCGGTTCCGCGCTGGCGAAAGCGCCACCGGCCTGGCTCTTTGCCGGGCAGATCATCGATATCGGCGGGCGCGTGTGGGCGATGATGTGCGCCCGCGTCGATCCTGCGTGGATCGAATCGCAGGCCAGTCATCTCGTGCGCGCCACGGCGCGTGACGCGCATTGGTCGCGCAAGCGCGGCACGGTGATCGCCTATGAGCAGGTCACCCTGTTCGGGCTGGTGCTGGTCGAACGTCGCCCGGTCACGTTCCACAAGCAGGATCCGCGACTGGCTCACGACATCTTCGTGCGCGAGGCGCTGGTCCGTGCCGACATCGACAGTCGCGCCGATTTCGTCCGCGCCAACGCGCGCGTGCTCGAGCAGGCCCACGACATCGAGGCCAAGCAACGTCGTGCCGGCTTGCTGCGTTCGGATGAGGAACTATCCGCGTTCTTCGAGGGCAAACTGCCCGAGGAGATCGCCGATGTGCGGGGGCTCGACGCGTGGTTCCGCAAGGCGTCGCCCGGCGAGCAGGCTGCGCTGCGCTGGACGCTTGCCGATGTCATGGACAGCGGCACCGGTCTCGATCCCAAGGCCTTTCCAGCGTCGCTCGATATCGACCAGCATCGCTACCGGCTGGAATATCGTTTCGTCCCGGGCGATCCGGCCGACGGCGTCACCATCCAGGTCCCACTGGCCTTCCTCAACGCGCTGCCAATCGCGCGGGGCGAGTGGCTGGTCGGTGGCCTCGTGGTCGACAAGGTTGCCGAGCTGATTCGCGCCTTGCCCAAGGTCTTGCGTCGCAACTTCGTTCCCGCACCCGACTTCGCTCGCGCGTTCGCCGAGGCGGAGGCGCCTCGTGATGAGCCGCTGGCGAAGGCGCTGGCGCGTTTCCTCAAACGCACGACCGGTGTCGATGTCGATCCGGCGGCCTTCGCGGGCGCGGAATTGCCGTCGCATCTGCTCATGCGCTACCGCATTCATGACGAAAACGGCCGGACGCTCGCGGAAGGGCGAGATCTGGCAGCCATCCGTGCCGACTGGGAAGGCAAGGCCCGTGAAGCGTTCTCACGCAAGACGGACGTCGAGCTCACGCGCGAAGACATCGTCGCCTGGGACTTCGAATCGATCCCCAGGGAGGTCCGCTCCGAGGGTGGCCTGACCGCATATCCCGCGCTCGTCGACCTGGGCGAGGCAGTCGCCCTGCGCGTCTTCGAACGCGCCGACGAAGCGGCCGAGGCGCACGTGGGCGGCGTGGAGCGGTTGATCCGCCAGGCGCTGGCCCCCGAGTTCAAGCGCGCACGACGCCAGCTGCCGATCGCCAACGCGCTGTCGCTCAAGTACGCGCCGATGGGCAGCGTCGAGGGTCTGCGCGAGGATCTGGTCGAGGGCGGCTTCGGCGACCTGATCGCTGATCGCCGCCTGGATGCGCGGACCCAGGGCGAGTTCGAGGCGTTGCACGTACAGCTCGGGCGCGAACTGTTCGGCGCCGCCATGGCCCGGCAGAAGCTCGCCGAGCCGATCATCGAGGCCCAGGCCGAACTGAAGCCGTGGATGGATCCGCCTCTGATGGGCTTTGCCAAAGCCAGCTACGACGACTTGCGCGAACAGCTGGCCGGCCTGCTTCAGCCCGGTTTCCTGCGCGAACTGCCGACCGCGCGCCTGGGCCACCTGCCGCGCTACCTCAAGGCCATGCGCCTTCGCGGAGAACGCCTCCGGCAGGACCCCGCGCGCGACCAGTCGCGTATGCTGCAGGTGCTGCCTTACTGGCGCGCATTGCTCAATGCGGGGGGTACCGCCCTGGATGCGGTGGTCTGGAGCGAACTGCGCTGGTTGCTCGAGGAATGGCGCGTATCGCTGTTCGCGCAGGAGCTGAAGACCGCCGAACCCGTGTCGGCCAAACGTCTTGCCCGCGCGTTGGAAGTGGCCCAGGCCGCGCAACGATGACCACCCGGAAGGACGACGCGACGATGAGCGAGCAGCGTTCCCCCGACGTCAAGGCAACGGCGATGCCGTTGACCCAGCGTGCGCGCGAGGCCTGCGCCTTGTTGCCCGTGGCGGCGCGCGCCGAAGCGGAAACCGTCATCGAGTTGCTGCGCCTGCTCGGCTGCGACGACGAAACCTGCGCGTCGGCCCTGTGGTTCTCGCTGCTCAACGGCTTGCCGGGCGCTGCCGACGAGGCAGCGAAAACCTGGCCGGCGTCGCTACGTCGCCTGATCGACGGGCAGGGCGAAGCCGAGAAGGTCTGGGCGCTGCATGCCCAGCGCGGTCCGGTGGGAGGCGCCGAAGGGTTGCGGCGTCTCCTGCTGGCGATCATCCGCGACCTGCGCGTGGTCTTCGTGCTGCTGGCCCGGCAGCTGGCGGCGATGCGCACGGCGATGGCCCTGCCGGACCACGAGCGCCGCGAGCTTGCCCAGCTCACCTCCGATATCCATGCGCCGCTGGCCAACCGACTCGGCATCTGGCAGCTCAAGTGGGAGCTGGAAGACCTCGCCTTCCGTTATCTCGAACCCGATACCTATCGGCGTATCGCGCGGCTGCTCGACGAACGCCGCGTGGATCGCGAGACCTTCATCGCCTCGAGCCTGGCCACGTTGCGCAGCACGCTGGAAGGCGCGGGTGTGCACGCTGAGCTGGCTGGCCGGCCCAAGCACATCTTTTCCATCTGGAAGAAGATGAAGAAAAAGGGGTTGGAGTTCTCCGACCTCTACGACATCCGTGCCGTGCGCATCCTCGTCGACAGCGTGGCCGACTGCTACGCCGCACTCGGCCTCGTGCACAGCCTGTGGCCGCATCTGCCCGGCGAGTTCGACGATTACGTGGCGCGGCCGAAGGGCAACGGGTATCGCTCGCTGCACACGGCGGTGATGGGCCCGGCGGGGAAAACGCTCGAAGTACAGATCCGCACGCACGAGATGCATCGCGCCAACGAACTCGGCGTGGCCGCGCACTGGCGCTACAAGGAAGGCGGCGGTGCCGATGCGGAGTTCGAGGCGAAGATCGCCTGGATGCGCAAGCTGCTCGAGCCGCGCGGCGAGGACGAAGCGGAGCTCGCGGCCGGTTTTGAAACCGAGCTGATGGAAGATCGCGTGTACGTGCTCTCGCCCAAGGGCGAAGTGATCGACATGCCGCGCGGCGCCACCGTGCTCGACTTCGCGTACCACATCCACACCGAGGTCGGGCATCGCTGCCGCGGCGCCAAGGTCAACGGCCGCATCGTGCCGCTGACCACGCAGCCGCGTAGTGGCGACACCATCGAGATCCTCACCACGAAGAGTTCCGAGCCGAGCCGTGACTGGCTCTCCTCGCACCACGGCTACCTCAACACTTCGCGTGCGAAGGAGAAGGTCCGGGCCTGGTTCCGGCGCACCGCGCACGATGCCAACATTGTGGCTGGCAAGGCGGCGCTCGAGAAGGAACTGCGCAAGCTGGCGCTGGATGATGTCGACCTGGCCAAGCTGGCCACGCACTTCCGCCTCAAGGGCGTCGAAGAGCTTTTCGTCACTATCGCGCTGGGCGAAGTCTCGCTGGGTCAGATTGCGCGCTCGCTGCAGGAACCGGTCGAGCACGAGATCACCCAGTCCGGTAACCCCGTCGCCTCGCGCGCCGCACAGCATGACCGTGGCGCGCTTTCCATCGAGGGTGTCGGCAACCTGCTGACCACGCTGGCGCGCTGCTGCCAGCCGCTGCCCGGCGATCCAGTGCGTGGGTTCATTACCCGTGGGCGTGGCGTGTCCGTCCATCGGGCCGACTGCGCCAGCCTGTCACGTCTTGCGCGAAAGAACCCCGAACGGGTGATCGACGTGAGCTGGGGCAGGGTCGAGGTGCAGAACTACGAGATCGACATCGAGCTCCGCGGCTACGACCGCAAGGGACTGCAGAAGGACGTGGCGACCACGATCAGCAATACCGGGCCGCATATCGTCGCCTCGTCCAGCCGCGTGCACGTGAAGACCGGCGAGGTGGAGATGCGGTTCACCTTGCGGGTGAAGGACTACGAGCAGCTGTCGATGGTGCTGGGACGGCTGGGCGCATTGCCGAACGTGACCGACGCCCGCCGCCTCGGCGGCCGGTAACAGCCGCCCCGGTGGCAGGTAACAGGTAAGCCACGCACAGGAGGCGGCTCTTTGTGGGAGCCGCTTCAGCGGCGATAGGGAGCTTGCCTCACCCTGGCCCGCTGCCGCGGGATCGCCGATGAATCGGCTCCCACAAGTGCAGCTCCCACGAGGAAGGCTGTTACAGCCCGCCCATCATCATCGCCACGCCCCAGTCCTTGATCGGTGCGGCGATCAGCATGCGGGCCAGGATCAACCCGAGGATGACCACCGTCGGCGAGAAATCCAGTCCGCCGAGGGTCATGCGGCCACGCAGGGGACGCACCAGCGGATCGGCCAGGCTGGTGACCAGACGTGCCACGGGATGGTAGCGGTCGGTCGAGAGCATGCTCATCAGCGACCAGACAAAGACCAGCACGACCCAGGTGAGCAGGAAGAAGTCGAGGGTCTCGCCGAGGCTGACGATGACCAGACCGACCACGTTCGGCAGGATGCCGGCCATGGCCACGATCAGCAGCCACTTCACGCATTCCAGCAGGAAGACGACCAGCAGCGCGCCGGTGTTCACCCGGCGCACGCTGGGCAGCACCTTGCGGACCGGGCGCAGGATCGGGTTGGTGAAGCGGTAGAGGAACTGGCAGATCGGATTGTTGAAGTCCGCGCGGAAAGCCTCGGCCAGCAGGCGCAGTACGAAAAGGGTGACGAGGGCCCCAAAAATGAAATCCAGTATCAGGGAGCCCGCGTTGGTCAGGTAGTTCACGTGTTCGATTCCATGTCTTCGGAAAGGTCAAAGCCGCGGCGGCGTGCCGCATCGACGGCGCGAGCCACGATGGCATTGAAGTGGTCGTTGCGAAAGCTGTCCAACGCCGCCTGAGTGGTCCCTTTCGGCGAAGTGACCCTCTGACGCAGTGTGGCGGCGCTTTCACCGCTTTCGATCAGCATACGGCCTGCACCGAGGGCCGTTTGTGCCGCCAGCGCGCGTGCGGTTTCGCGGGAAAGGCCCTGAGAAAATGCTGCATTTTCGAGGGCTTCGACCATCAGGAAGAAGTAGGCAGGGCCGCTTCCGGAGAGGGCGGTCACCGTATCGAGCTGGTCTTCCTCGGGCACCCACACGGTCAGGCCGGCGGCGTCGAGCACGTGCTGGGCCTCGGCCCGCTGGGGCGCGCTGACCCGGCCATTGGCGAACAGGGCGGTCGCTCCGGCGCCGATCATGGCCGGGGTATTGGGCATGCAGCGGACCACGGGCAGGGCGCCGTCCAACCAGCGCTCGATCTGCGCTATGCGGATGCCCGCGGCGATCGAGATGATCACCGGCCGGTACTTCTGCACCACGGGGCGCAGGGTCCGGCAAACGTCGGCCATCATCTGCGGTTTGACCGCCAGGACGAGGATGGCGGCGCCTTCGGCGGCATCGAGGTTGTTGGTATAGGTCGCCACGCCGTACTCGCGCGAGAGCTCCTGCAGGGCCTCGGCGCGTGGTTCGGCCACGGCGATACCGCCTGGCTGGGCGCCGTGGCGGATCATGCCGGCGATCAGCGCCGTGGCCATGTTGCCGCCGCCGATAAAGGCGATCCGATTCATGGGGGTGTCCGCTCCATACGCGACGTCTTTCACAGTCATCGAAGCATATATGGTGCCGTGCCTTGCCGCCGACCCCCGGGCGTGTTTACCTATGCCCACAAAGATAGGGGACCCAAATGGATATCGCCGAACTCCTTGCCTTCTCCGTGAAGAACAAGGCCTCCGACCTGCACCTTTCCGCGGGACTCCCGCCGATGATCCGCGTCGACGGCGACGTGCGCCGGATCAATATCCCGGCCCTGGAGCACAAACAAGTCCATTCGCTGATCTACGACATCATGTCGGACAAGCAGCGGCGCGACTTCGAAGAGTTCCTCGAGACCGACTTCTCCTTCGAGATTCCCGGCCTTGCGCGCTTCCGAGTCAACGCCTTCAACCACAATCGTGGCGCCGGCGGTGTGTTCCGTACCATTCCGTCCGAAGTGCTCTCCCTCGAAGACCTCGGCGCGCCGAAAATCTTCCGTGAGCTGATCGAGCAGCCCCAGGGCCTGATCCTGGTCACGGGGCCGACCGGTTCGGGCAAGTCGACCACCCTCGCGGCCATGGTCGACCACATCAACAAGACCGAATACGGCCATCTGCTCACCGTCGAGGACCCGATCGAATTCGTCCACACCTCGCAGAAGTGCCTGGTCAACCAGCGCGAAGTCCACCGCGACACCCATGGCTTCAACGAAGCCCTGCGCTCCGCACTCCGTGAAGATCCGGACTACATCCTGGTCGGCGAGCTTCGCGACCTGGAAACCATCCGCCTGGCGCTGACCGCCGCGGAAACCGGTCATCTGGTGTTCGGCACACTGCATACCTCGTCGGCGGCCAAGACCATCGACCGTATCATCGACGTGTTTCCGGCTGGCGAAAAGCCGATGGTGCGCTCGATGCTGTCCGAGTCGCTGCGCGCAGTCATCTCGCAGTCCCTGCTGAAGAAGGTCGGCGGTGGGCGCATCGCCGCCCACGAGATCATGACCGGCATCCCGGCGATCCGTAACCTGATCCGCGAGGACAAGGTTGCCCAGATGTACTCGGCGATCCAAACGGGCCAGCAGTACGGCATGCAGACCCTCGACCAGAACCTGCTGGATCTGGTCAAGCGTGGCGTGATCACCCGCCAGGAAGGGTTGATGTACGCCAAGAACAAGGAAAGCTTCCGCTAAGCGCTCCCGCCGGCCGCGCCTGCCTTCGGGCAGGGCGGTCGCAGACCGTGAAAGCCGTCGCTGCAGGGCCCATCGTGGCGGTATATGATCGCCCCAGGGGCGCCGGCCCGGTCCGGCCATGGGGACACACGCGATGAGCGACTTCGATTTCACCTCTTTCCTGAAGCTGATGGTGCATAAGCAGGCATCCGACCTGTTCATCACTGCCGGCGTCGCGCCGTCCATGAAGGTCCAGGGGCGCATCGTCCCGATCACCCAGAGCCCGCTGTCGGCGCAGCAATCGCGCGACATGGTCCTGAACGTGATGACTCCGGCGCAGCGCGAGGAGTTCGAAAAGACCCACGAGTGCCAGTTCGCCATCAGCGCCTCCGGCGTCGGCCGTTTCCGTGTGTCGTGTTTTTACCAGCGTAACTGCGTCGGTATGGTCCTGCGCCGGATCGAATCGAAGATCCCGACCCCGGAAGAACTCAACCTGCCGCCGGTGATCAAGCAGCTGGCGATGACCAAGCGCGGCATCATCATCTTCGTCGGCGGTACCGGTACGGGTAAGTCCACCTCACTGGCATCGATGATCGGCTACCGCAACCAGAATTCTACGGGTCACATCATCACGATCGAGGACCCGATCGAATACGTGCACAAGCACGAAGGCTGCATCGTCACCCAGCGCGAGCTCGGCATCGATACCGACAGCTGGGAAAACGCGCTCAAGAACACGCTGCGCCAGGCACCCGACGTGATCATGATCGGCGAAGTGCGTACGCGCGAGACGATGGAACACGCGATCAACTTCTCCGAAACCGGCCACCTGTGCCTGTGTACGCTGCATGCGAACAACGCCAACCAGGCGCTGGACCGCATCCTGCACTTCTTCCCCGAAGACCGTCGCAGCGCGCTGTTCATGGACCTCTCGCTCAATCTCAAGGGCATCGTTGCCCAACAGCTCATCCCGACGCCGGACGGCAAGGCCCGCCGCGTGGCGGTCGAGGTACTGCTCGGCACGCCGCTTGCGCAGGACTACATCCGCCAGGGCGAAGTCCACAAGCTCAAGGAGCTGATGCGCGACTCCAACCAGCTTGGCATGCGCACCTTCGACCAGAGCCTCGTGGAGCTTTACCACGCTGGCGAGATTTCCTACGAGGATGCCCTGCGTCACGCCGATAGCTCGAATGAAGTGCGCCTGCGCATCAAGCTTGCGCAGGGCGGCGATGCGCACACCCTCTCACAGGGTCTGGAAGGCGTCGAAATCGACAAGGCCAACGACAAGCAGACCTTCGGCGGAATGCTCTCGCGCTGAGGTGGTTTATTCGCCGATGACGTCGTAGGCCATCTGCACGAGGTGTCCCGTCGCGTGTCGCTGGCCGACGCAGTAGCGCACGGAGCCTTCGACGCCGGCGGGCCGACGAATGGGAAAGGATCCCCATCGATCGAAGAAGGTCCAGGTTACCTTGGTATAGCCGGCGACGTCGGCGCACACCGTGGAAGCGGCGGGGCCTGCCTTGACGACCATCTCGGCGTCGGCGAGGTGCTCGAAGCCTGGTCTTACCCGTGCGCCTTGAGCGGACGTGGACACGCCACTGCCGTAGCTTCGCGGCAGGTGCTTGGCGATGGGTGACGTGGCCATGGCGGCCTGGCTGGTCAGCCAGGTGATGGCGGCAGCGATAACGAATTTCTGCATGGTGTCTTCCTTGAGTCCGGATGCGCGAGAGCCGCGTTCGCGTATTAGACGTTCCTTCGCTCGCAGTGGATGTCGCCCCTACGACGGCCGTGGCGTAGGTCTGTTCGCGGAAGCAGCGTAAGCGCGAGCCGAGCAATAAAAAGGGGCCCCATGGGGGCCCCTTCGGTCACGCCGAATGTGGCGCTGTCTTACTTGGCGGCGGCGGTAACCGTCAGGCCGCTCGCGTCGACGCTCTTGACGCCCTTCACGGCCTTGGCGATCTTCTCGGCGTTGCTCTTTTCCTTCGCCGTGGCGACCGTGCCGGTCAGGGCGACGACGCCTTCGGTGGTCGTTACCGAAATGTCGCTACCCTTCACGGCCTTCTTGGTCGCGAATTCCGACTTCACCTTGGTCGTGATCCAGGCATCGTCGGTCTTGCCGGCGACGGTCTGGTTGTCCGCCTTGGCGGCTGCCGGCGTAGCGTCCTGAGCATTCACCTGGGCAAACGGGACCGTACCGAGACCGGCGACGAGGGCAGCAGCAAACAGGGCCTTGCGGAGGTTGGCATGGTTCATGGTGAACTCCTTTCTGCGAATCTGGTTATGGGACTGGGGAACGGCGCCACGGGGTGGCTGCCTGTCCGGGACCAATGAAAACAGCGCATCCGTGAACGATTCGTGCCCACAAAACGGCTTTGTTCAGGTTTGCCGAAAGCGAACAAAAAAAGCGCCCCGAAGGGCGCTTTCGTCGACACTGTTACGAACGCTTACTTGTATTCAACGGCACCCGAGATCACCAGGCCCTTCTCTTCCATATGAGCTTCACCGGACACCTGCACCACGCGGGTAGCCTGTGCCTTCATGGAGTCGAACTGGGCTTTGGAACGCTCGGCGGCCGCCGTGTCCTCGGCCTGACTGTCCGGTGCACCGTCGGCGCCCGCAGCGGTCGTCATGGCGCTGGCATAGGCCTTCGCCTTGTCGGCCATCACGTCGACCCAGGCGCGATACATGTCGCCATTGAGGTGCATGCGGCTGAGACGACCGGCATCGCCGGTGCTGGCCATCAGCACTTCGTCGAGCTTGGCGTCTTCGCCAAGGCCTACGCCGATCGCGATGGCCTGGCCATTCATCGCAGCCCAACCCGGCATGCCGAGCATGCCGACGATGTTCGCGGGCAGGGCAGCCGGCTTGCCGTCGCCGGCCAGCTTGAAGTCGCCGCCGAGCACGGCCTGGCCCATGGCAAGCAGGCCCGGGGCATTGCGCGTGGCGAGCACGACGCGACCGGTGACCTGCGGCACCTGCGTTGCCGAGGCGGCCGGCTTGAACGAGTCGATGACGATGCGCACACCGCGGATATCGCCGAACGGCGGGATCGCTGCCTGCTGCATGGTCGAGCCGAGCTTGGTGAAGCTGTCGTTCATGCTGGCGAACGCGGGGCATTCGAACGGCTTGGCGGCGACGGATTCGGACTGCGTGGTCATGAACGTGCGGATCTGCTCGACGGGCAGCGCGAGGCTGACGTCGAACGGCGCGCTGGCATCCTGGCCCAGGCCCGGGAGTTCCACCTTCAGGCCCGAGAACGCCTTGGTGACGTCGTCGGCGAGAGCGATGTCGACACGCTGGTTCTGGTGGTGAAGATCGAGCTTGGTGTAGCCGAAGCTGATCGACGGTACGCGCGCGGCGATGCGCGATGCCTCGGTCTGACAGCTGGGCGGGAGCACGGGCGCGGGTTCACCCGTCTTCACCGACTGCTGCTTGATGAAGGCGGCAAAGAGCGGGTCCTTGCCTGCCGCGATCAGCGGCAGGAGGCGCGTGAGATCCAGCAAGCCAACGGCGTAATCCTTGTAGCCCTTGTCCTTGGCGAGATCGGCAAGGCGACCGTCGTCCTGAAGGCTCTTCTCCGGGCGGTCGGCGCCCAGGGCCTGACGGATCAACGGCTGCGCGGCATCGGCCGGCAGCAGCGAGACCACCGCCTGCTTGCCCACGGTGGCGATGACCAGCTGGATGCCGGTGTCGGAGATGGCGACATGGCGGTACGCCTGGCCACCGGCGTCGCCGGCGTCCAGCTTTTTGCCGTAAGCCGTCTCGAGGCGGCCGACGAAGGCGTCCCAGGCGGCCGGGTCGGCGAGCGACACACGCGCCACCGGGCTGAGGCCCAGGCCGTAGATCGCTGAGCCGGTCTTGACGTCGAGGCCAAGATTCTTCAGCGCCGCTTCGGCGGTCTTGCCGTCGAACTCGGCGGCCACGGCCTTCATCAGGTGGGAGCCATCCACATTACCCTTGGCTTCCATGTCCAGGGCGACCGCCTTCATCTGGGCGACCTGGCTGGGCAACTCGGTGTTGACCTGGTTGAGCATGGCCTCATAGGCATCGTCGTCCAGCTTGTCGAGGCTGGCCGCAACGTACGGAGTGTCGGCCGGCACGAAGGCCAGCGGGGCGTCCTTGTCCTTGTGGCCGCAGGCCGCCAGCAGCACGCTGGCGACGCCGAGCGCGATGAGTCGCTTCGTCGGTCGCATTTCGTATCCCATTGTTTGAGTTGTCCCTTGGTCCGGCCATTATGCCGGAAGCCGGGCCGGGCGCGGGATCAGCGTCCCATCACCTCGGCCAGTACCGCCATGCGCACGAACACGCCGTTGCCTACCTGCTCGAGGATGCGCGACTGGGCGCCATCGGCGACATCGGTGGCGATCTCGATACCGCGGTTGATCGGGCCGGGATGCATGACCAGACAGCCCTTGGCGGCCCGGGCGAGGCGTTGCGTGTCGAGGCCGAAACGCTCGAAATAGGCGGCCTCGTCGGGCAGGTCCGTGGTCGCCATGCGTTCTTTCTGAAGTCGCAGCATGATGACGGCATGGGCACCCTCGATCGCCTGATCGAAGTCCTCGTAGAGGCTCACGCCTTCCAGTTCGCCTTCCGCCGGCAGCAGCGACGACGGACCGACGAGGCGAACATCTTTCGCACCCAGCGCCGTGAACGCATGCACGTCGGAGCGGGCGACGCGTGAGTGGCGCACGTCGCCGCAGATCACGATGCGCAGCTTGCGAAAGTCCGGGTGATGGTTGCGGATGGTCAGCGCGTCGAGCAGCCCCTGGGTCGGGTGGGCGCGGTTGCCGTCGCCGGCATTTACGACGGATACGCCGCTCATCGCGTGTTTGACCAGCGAATCGGGCGTGCCCGACTCCTTGTGCCTGACGATGATCGTGTCCAGGTGCATGGCTTCGAGCGTATGCAAGGTGTCGAACAGCTCCTCGCCCTTGGCGGTCGACGAGAAGCCGATGTCGAAGTTGATCACGTCGGCACCCAGCCGCCGCGCGGCGAGTTCGAACGAGGTGCGCGTGCGGGTGGAAGGCTCGAAGAACAGGTTGAGCACGGTTCGTCCGCCGAGCAGGTCGAGCTTGCGCGTGCCGTGCGCGGTTGCCTCGCGCATGCTGTTGGCACGGTCTAGCAAACGCTCGATGGTTTCGCGCGGCAGGTTCTCGAGGGTGGTCAGGTGGCGCAGGCGTTGTGACATGACGTCGACGTCCTCAAGGGCAATGGAGCGGGATCAGAACTGGGCGAGATGCGTTTCAAGAATCACGGCCGCCGCTTCGGCGTCGATCGACTTCACGTCCGAGCGCTTGCGCGTGCCGGCCGCGCGCGCGGCGGCAAAACGGCGTGCCGCTTCCTGCGAGCTCATGCGCTCGTCGGCGAAGGCGACCGGCAACCCGTAGCGCTCGCCGATGCGTTCGGCGAAGCGGCGCGCAGTGCGCGTCATGGGTTGTTCCTTGCCCTCGTTATCGAGCGGCAGACCGACCACGAGTTCGGCAGGCAGCCACTCGCGGCGGAGCGTGTCGAGGGCCTGCCAGTCGGGCTCGCCGTCGCGGACGGGAAGTGCGGCCAGCGCGCGCGCCGTGCCAGTCAGTCGATTGCCGACGGCGACGCCGACCATCTTCGTCCCGACATCGAATCCGAACAGACAGCTCATCGCGCCCCGTGCTCAGGCGTGGCCGGCATAGCCGGCGATCTGGGAGGGGTCGGTGACACCCAGCTTGCGCGCGGCGGCGGTCCAGCGTTCGTCGAGGGGGGTGTCGAAGATGATGCGTTCGTCGGCGCGGGTCGTCAGCCAGGCGTTGTCCATGACTTCCTGCTCGAGCTGGCCGGCTTCCCAGCCCGCGTAGCCGAGGGTGACGACGGCCCGGCGCGGGCCCTCGCCCTTGGCCATCGCGACGAGGATGTCGCGCGAGGTCGTGACGGACCAGTCTTCGTTGACACGGTAGCTCGAGTCCCAGCGACCCGGCTCGCGGTGAAGCACGAAGCCGCGCTCCTGTTGCACGGGGCCGCCGATGAGGACGGGGTAGTCCGCGATCTCCGGGTCTTCGCAGCCGAGTTTCATCTGCGCGAGCACGTCGCCGAGACGATATTCGGAGATCTGATTGATCAGCAGGCCGACCGCTCCGTCTTCGCCGTGCTGGCAAAGAAACGCGACGCCGCGCGCGAACGGAGGTTCGGCGAGGGAGGGCATCGCGATGAGGAATTGCCCCGCGAATGTATTGGCGATCGTCATGGCCTCATTGTAGCCGCTACGAACATGACTCGTGCGCGAATGTTCAGCGCCGTCCGGGTACCGTATCGGTCCATGCATAAGGAGGCAGGCTCATGAGGAAGGTCATGTTTGCAAAGGTTTTTGTCACGCTGGCCGGAGGCTTCGCCGCGTCCGCCGCGCTGGCCTCGTCACCGGCTGCCTGGAAGGACTATGACCAGCGGCTGATGAAGGCATGCGTCGCCGCCAGTGGCCTGAAGGATGTGAAGCCGGTGGGTGGACCCATCCAGTACGACGATCGGGTCCCGGTCACGGCGCTGGTTCTGGCAGGACGCTATCCCCAGAAGCATATGAACAACCGGCCGGGGCGCGAGCTGTGTGTGTGGGATCGAAAGGCGGAAAAGGCCTACGTGAGCGAAGCCGACCAGCTCCTGAAATAGGGATATGTGGGAGCCGATTCATCGGCTCCCACACTAAGAATCAGTAATTTCGTAGCACATTGCCCGGCAGGAACTGCCAGGTGCGCGTGATGTACAGCTCGTCGACGCGCGTCTTGTCCGTAGGCAGGGCGGGGAAGGGGGCGGCCAGGCGGACGATGCGCTGGGCGGCTTCGTCGAGAAGTTTGTGCCCCGAGCTCTTGATCACGTCCATGCTCTTGATCGTGCCGTCGCGGTTGAGGCCGACAGTAAGCACCAGCTCACCATAGACGCCCTGGCGTCGCGCTTCGTCCGGGTAATTGAGGTTGCCCACGCGCTCGACACGTCCCACCCAGCCCTTCATGTAGGCGGCGTAGACGTACTCGCGCGTGTTGGACGAGATGAATTTCTTCTTCGGGCGCTTGGCATAAGCCTGGGACTGTTCGCGCACCTCGGCCGACAGCTTCGCCATCTCCAGCTTGCGCTGCACATCCTCGTCGGAGACCGGGACCGGGCGTTCCTTCTGTTCGTCCTGCGCCTTGGTCGTGTCGACGGCAAAGCCGGTCTCGCCGGACGTCGTGAGCAGCTGGGCGGGCGTACGCTCGGTCGGTGCCGGCGCCTGCGCTTCCTTGGGCTCCGCCGTCAGGCCCTGGTTGGGCGTGGGCAGCGGCCCGGATACCGGCTCCGAAGGGCGCGCCGCCTTGTCCTGGTCGCCGCCGCCAGCATTGCTCGCCTGGGCCAGGAAGTCGGCTTTGTCCGGTTGTTCCTGGTTGGCGACGTCCACGAGGGTGACGTCGAGCGTGGGTACGCTCGGTTTGGGCTTTTCTGCATCGAAGGTGATGCCAAGGATGACGACACCGTGCAGCAGCAGCGAGAACAGCAGGGTCGCGCCGAACAGGTCGGCGCCGGTGGTACGGGTCGTCATCGGGCCTCGATTGCGTCGAACATCAGCCCTGCGATGTTAATGCCGAACTGGGCATCCAGTTCGCGGATGCATGTCGGAGATGTGACGTTGATCTCGGTCAGGTAGTCGCCGATCACGTCCAGGCCGACGAAACGCAGGCCACGGCGGACCAGCTCCGGGGCGACCTGGGCGGCGATCCAACGGTCACGGTCGGACAGGGGGATGCCTTCCCCGCGGCCGCCGGCGGCGAGATTTCCGCGAAATTCGTCGCCTTGGGGGATGCGGGCCAACGCATAGGGCACCGGCTCGCCATCGATCAGCAGGATGCGCTTGTCACCGGCGGTGATCTCCGGAATGTACTTCTGCGCGATGGCGAAGTGATGGGCGCCGTCGAGCAGGGTTTCCAGCATGGAATTGAGGTTGGAGTCGCCGTGCCTGACCCGGAAGATGCCGCGCCCGCCCATGCCGTCCAGCGGCTTGAGCACGGCTTCACCGTGTTCGGCGACGAACCGGCGCAGCTCGCCGGCGTCCCGGGAGACCAGGGTCGGCGCGATGCACTGGGGGAAATCCAGGGCAAACAGCTTCTCGTTGCAATCGCGCAGGCTGCGCGGGTCGTTGACTACCTTGCAGCCGGCACGCTGGGCGCGCTCCAGGACCATGGTGTCGTAGATGAACTGGGCATCCACCGGCGGATCCTTGCGGGCCAGGACGATGTCGACCTCGGCGAGAGGGCGCCAGGCGGCCTCGCCCAGGGTGAACCAGCCGGTCGGATCTTCCTTCACGGTGAGCGGACGCAGGCGGGCCCAGGCCTCGCCGTTGCGCAGAGCCAGGTCGCCCTGCTCCATGTACAGCAAGGCATGGCCACGGCGGGAAGCCTCCAGCAACATGGCGAAGGTGGAGTCCTTGGCGATCTTGATGGCGCGGATCGGGTCCATCAGGACGGCGACGGAGAGCGACATGGGCGTGTCCCGGAAGAGCAGGAAAGGTGCCAAGTCTAGTGGGGGAGGGGTCGCAATTTCACAAGGAATTTCCCCTTTAAGAACAATTCATCTTGACGGCGACCCAGCCAACCATTAAACAGCGAACGGGAGGAACGCCGAAGAGCGGACCACCGGAGCCCAGGTTCCGGACGACGACCCAGCGCACGGATAAGCCGGCATGAAACCAGCTATCCTGCGGTGGGATTTGCGGTTTTTTTGTGCGTGCTACGGGGGCGCAGTGAACGAAAACGGACGTGGTACCGATCTGACCGGCTTGCGGGTCATGGTCATCGACGATTCGAAAACCATCCGACGCACGGCCGAAACCCTGCTGAAGAAGGAAGGCTGCGACGTTCTTACCGCGGTCGATGGGTTCGAGGCGCTGGCAAAGATTTCCGACCAGAAGCCGAACATCATCTTCGTCGACATCATGATGCCGCGCCTGGATGGCTACCAAACCTGCGCGCTGATCAAGAACAACGCCCAGTTCCGCGGAACGCCAGTGATCATGCTGTCCTCCAAGGACGGCCTGTTCGACAAGGCGCGCGGGCGCATCGTGGGTGCGGAGCAATACCTGACCAAGCCTTTCACCCGCGACGAGCTTCTCGGCGCGATCCATCGTTATGCGACGGCGAGCTGATAAACATCCGCTTTTCGACGTCCAGGGGGACGTGTGGCAAACATTCTGATCATTGACGACTCGCCGACCGATGTACGCGTGTTCACCACGCTGCTGGAGAAGGCGGGTTTTTCCGTTTCCAGTGTCGACAACGCCGAGTCGGGCATCGACCGCATCCGTGCGAGCAAGCCCGACCTGGTCATCATGGACGTCATCATGCCCGGCATGAATGGCTTCCAGGCCACCCGAACGCTGAGCCGAGACCCGGCCACGGCGGACGTGCCGGTGGTGATGATCACGACCAAGTCCATGGAGACGGACCGCGTATGGGGCCTGCGCCAGGGTGCGAAGGCCTTCATCACCAAGCCGGTGAACGAGAAGGAACTGCTCTCGACCATCGCCAGCCTGCTGCCGAACAAGCATTGAGGGCACCATGATCGAGAACGCGGCACTTACGCCTTTCGAACTGCTCGCCCACTACGAGCGCGCCTGTCTGGCGCACTCGGCGGGCGCGCCCGAACGGGTCGAATCGCTGGGCCTCTGGCGCGGCATCGGTTTCCGTATCGGGCGTCGTGCCTTCGTCAGCGGCATCGAGGAGATCAACGAACTGCTCGCGGTGCCGCCGCTCACCAACGTCCCTGGCACGCAGCCCTGGCTGATGGGTGTGGCCAACGTGCGCGGCAACCTGGTGCCGGCGATCGATCTGGGTCGCTTTCTTTTCGACGAGCGGACGCCATCGTCCGAGCGTACGCGTCTTCTGCTGGTTCGCCAGCACGGCGGTACGGTGGGCCTGCTGGTCGACGAGGTGTTTGGCCAGCGCACCATGGACGAGGCGCAGCGCGGTACCGGTAGCGAGGAACACGACCCGCGCCTGGCGCGGTTCGTCGCGGAAAACGTACAACTGGGCGAGCAATCGTTCGGGCTTTTCAGCATGAGCCGCCTGGCTCGTGCGCCGGATTTCCGGCAGGCGGCGCTGTAAAGCGCCTCCAGGGGGGACGGGACGGCCGGGTGGCCGCCCCGCACCAGGATCGGCGGGGGCGGTAACGCTTCTGCGATGGGAACGGAGGGGCGGCCAGTGCGGCCGCTTCGTCATGCCGACGGCCTCATTCGAGGCGCCGGTGACTAGCTTTGCCAGGTTTGGTCGAGGTGAGTATGAGTACGACAACAGGGGGCGCAGGCCGGGAACGTGGCTACACGATGGTTATCGTGGCACTGCTTCTGGCTATCGGTTTGGCGTCGGTCGACTTCTGGTGGCTGAATATCAAGAACGGTGAGGATCGCGAAGCCATCGCGCTGACGACCCAGGTGCAGGTGCTTTCGCAGCAGACCGCGAAGTACGCACTCGAGGCGTCCGACGGCAACCGCGACTCCTTCCGCGAATTGGCGGCGACGCGCAACACCATCGACTCGGCGGTGCAGCGACTGGTCAAGGGCGACGAAAAGACCGGCATGCCCTCGTACGCCGAGAACGACACGACGCCATCCGGCCGCTCGGTCAGTGCCCTGGCCAACGCCTGGCACCAGCTCGACGCGGACATCGGCAAGATCCTCTCGAACAAGGACCTGGTCCTGAGTTCCGGTGAGCGTGCCGACCTGTTCTCCAAGCAGATGCCCCTGCTGAACTCGCGTACCGACGAAGTACTGAACATCGTCCAGCAGAAGAACGCTTCTTCGGAGCAGACCTTCACCATCGCCCGCTGGATGCTGATGGCTGACCGCATGATCCGTCGTGTGCAGGAAATCCTGCAGGGTGGTGATGGCGCGCAGTCCGCAGCCGACGGTCTCTCCCGCGACGCGCAGCTGTATGGCGCGGTGCTCAAGGGCCTGATCGACGGCAATGCCGACGGCGGCGTCCGTGCGATGACCGACACCAACGCACGCAAGATCCTCGAAGGCATGCAGACCTCGTGGGGCGACCTGGTCGACCCGGTGGCCCAGCTGGTCGCGGCATCGCCCAACCTGCAGGACGTGAAGCGCGCCGGTAACCAGGCATCGCTCGACTCGCAGACCGTTTTGCTCCGCGCGAACGAATCCGCGGACCAGATCGCCAAGAAGTTCCGTCTCTTCCCGAACGTGGGCTGGGGTCTCGTCGGCGCACTCGCCACGGTGGCCTTCGCCCTGCTGCTCGTCGTCACCCTGGTGCGCGACCAGCGCCAGCGTCTCGAGAGCACCTCCGAACTCAACCAGCGTAACCAGACGGCCATTATGCGGTTGCTGGACGAGATGGGTACGCTCGCCGAAGGCGACCTGACCATCAAGGCCACGGTCACCGAGGACATCACGGGCGCCATCGCGGACGCCATGAACTCCGCGGTCGACGAGATGCGCAACCTCGTGACCACGATTAACGAGACGGCGGTTCGCGTCTCGGCGGCGGCACAGGAAACGCAGGCGACCGCCATGCACCTGGCCGACGCGGCGGAACAGCAGGCGCAGCAGATCACCTCGGCAACCTCCGCCATTAACCAGATCGCGACCTCGATGGATACCGTGTCGAAGGATTCCGCGGAATCGGCCGACGTGGCCCAGCGCTCCGTGCAGATCGCCTCGCGCGGCGCGGAAGTGGTGCGCGAGACGATTCAGGGCATGGACTCGATTCGTGACCAGATCCAGGAAACCTCGAAGCGAATCAAGCGACTGGGTGAGTCGTCGCAGGAAATCGGCTCGATCGTGGAACTGATCAACGACATCGCCGAACAGACCAACATCCTCGCTTTGAATGCAGCCATCCAGGCGGCATCGGCCGGTGAAGCGGGCCGCGGTTTCGCGGTCGTCGCGGACGAAGTCCAGCGCCTCGCCGAACGTTCCGCCAGCGCGACCAAGCGAATCGAAACGCTGGTGCAGACCATTCAGTCCGATACCAACGAGGCGGTCAGTTCGATGGAACAGACCACCGCCGAGGTGGTCGCCGGTGCAAGACTGGCTGAGGATGCGGGTACCGCGCTGGGCGACATCGAGCGCGTCTCGAACGATCTGTCGGCGCTGATTCAGAACATCTCGGCCGCGGCACGCCAGCAGTCCGCTGCGGCGACCGATACTTCGGCAACGATGAACGTCATCCAGGAGATCACGTCGCAGACGTCGTTGGGCGCAAGCCAGACGGCGGAATCGATCGGCAACCTGGCCCAGCTCGCGAACGACCTGCGCCTGTCCGTCGCGAACTTCAAGCTGCCGGGCTGATGCAGTGAGACTTCAAGACCATACCGATTTCACGACGCTGCATTGGGTCAAGGCGGAGCTCGACGACGCCCTGTCCAAGGCACGCCAGGCCCTCGAGTCGTATGTCGAGGATTCTCGCGACGCCTACGTCATGCACACTTGCGCCGCCGACCTGCACCAGGTCCACGGCACGTTGCGTATGGTCGAGCTCTACGGCGCCGCGATGGTTGTCGGCGAAATGGAGCAGCTGGTTGCCGCCCTCATCGACGACCGGGTCGCTCATCGTGATGACGCCTATGCCGCGCTGATGCGCGGCATGATGCAGATGCCCGATTACCTCGAGCGTCTGCAGAGCGGCCATCGTGACGTACCGATCGTCCTGCTGCCCTTGCTCAACGACTTGCGCGCAAGTCGTGGCGAGCAATCGCTGCACGAATCCGCGCTGTTCACGCCCAACCTCGACACCATGCTGCCGATCGGCGCGCCCGGTGCGAGCGACCCGTCGGTGGCCGAGGCGCATCGCGCCGAGCTGGCGGAGCTGCGCGTGCGTTTCCAGCAGCAGTTGCTGGCATGGTTCCGCGGGCAGGGCAATGAACGCCAGTTGCTCGGCATGCGTGCCACGCTCGATGCGATCGCCGCGCGCTGCTACACGATTGCCGGCCGCCGCCTGTGGTGGATAGCCGCTGGCGTGCTCGAAGGCCTCGAGCGCGGTGTGCTGCGTGCTCATGAAAAGGACGTCCGTCAGCTGATCGGCCGCGTGGATCGCTCGATCCGCGAACTGGTCGACGGTGGTGAGGAAGTCCTGCTGACCGGCGAATCCGACGATCTCGCCCGCAAGCTCCTTTATTACGTCGCCCAGGCCAAGACCGGCAGCGATCGTATCGAGGAACTCCGCCAGACCTATCGCCTGGACGGCCTGCTGCCGCGTGCCGCCGAGCTCGAACACGCCCGTGGCTCCATGTCCGGGCACAACCGCGCCCTGCTCGACACCGTGTCGGTGGCGATCAAGGAAGACCTGCTGCGGGTGAAGGAATCGCTCGATCTATTCCTGCGTCGCCCCGATGGCGATCCCGCGCAGCTCGGCCCGCAAGCCGAGGTACTCGACCGCGTCGGCGACACGCTGGGCATGCTTGCCCTGGGTGTGCCGCGTCGCGTGGTCGGCGAACAGCGCCGGATCCTCGGCGAGATCGCCACGGGCCAGCGCTCGCCCGACGAAGAGGCCTTGCTCGACGTCGCCGGTGCGCTGCTGTACGTCGAAGCCTCGCTGGACGACCACATCGAGCGACTGGGCGCGGAAGGCGAGGGCGAAGCCCAGGTTTCCGATTCGGGCCCGTCGCCGCTGCCGCGCAGCGAAGCACGCCACATCCTTTCCACGCTGATGCGTGAAGCCACCGCCAACACCTCCAGGGTGAAGGACGCGATCGTCGCCTTCGTGGAGTCCTCATGGGACCACGCGCAGCTCGACGGCACGCCTGAACTCATGGGCGAGATCGGTGGTGCCATGAACATGCTGGGCGCCCCGCGTCCGGCCGAGCTGGCCGATGGCATTGGCCTGTTCATCCACCGCGAACTGCTCGGTGACCGTCGCGTGCCCAACGGTGCGCAGATGGATCGCCTTGCCGACGCGCTGGCCGCCCTCGAGTATTACCTGGAAGCGGCGCGCGAACATCGTGGCGGCCTCGAGCACATCCTCGATGTGACCCAGCAAAGCCTGGCCGAGCTCGGCTACTGGCCGGTACCGGTCGTGGAAGACGAGGTGTCGCTCGGCGATGCCGCGCTCGAAGCGATCGACACCGCTGCTATCGAACATATCGCCGTGCCGTCGACCAGCGTCGACGCAGGCGAGACCGTGTCCAGCTTCGCCGACACCTTCGACCTTCTCGACGAGCCGCCCACCGAGGCGGAGATCGAACAGGCCCAGGCACACGCCAGCGAGGCGGTCGCCCACGACGTGGCTGTCGCGGCGACGGGCGAGGAAGACTGGGTCGAGATCGAAGAGGAAGTCGAGCAGGAAGTCGGCGGCACGGGCAATGCCGAGTTCGCCGGATTCCAGATCACGGTCGACGGCATCGACGACGAAATCCGCGAGATCTTCCTCGAGGAAACCGAAGAAGAGATCGGCAACCTGCTCGCTGCGCAGGACGCCTGGCTGAAGGATCCCGAGCGGATCGAGGCGCTGGTTCCGATCCGCCGCTCGTTCCACACCCTGAAGGGCTCCGGACGCCTGGTCGGCGCGCGCCTGCTGGGCGAGTTCGCCTGGAAGGTCGAGAACATGCTCAATCGTGTGCTCGACCACACGATCACCCCGCACGACGGCGTGCAGGCGCTCATTCGCCACGCCGTGGATGCGCTGCCCCAGCTCAAGTCGGCCCTGGAAGGCGAGTCCACACCGGGCGCACCGATCGCCGCGATCATGGAGACGGCCGATCGCCTGGCGATGGGCGACAACGCCTTCGTGGAAGACGTCGCGAAGAGTTCGGTCCACACGGTTCGCACGCGGGTCAAGCGTCGCGTGCCGCGCGACACGATCGCCGCGGTGCCGACGGCGGCGTTCGCCAGTTACGGCCATACGCCGTCGGAGCCCGTCGAAGCGGCGCCGATGGATCCGCCGTACGTGGCTCCGCCGCTGCCGCCGGTCGACGCGGTGCTGCTGGATATCCTGCGTACCGAAGTGGCCCAGTACCTGCACGTGATCCGCGCCAACCTCGCGCTCGCCGGCGACGGCGAGCTGCCGGTGGATGACGGCTTGCTGCGTGCCGTGCATACCCTGCACGGTGCCATCGGCATGGTCGATATCCCGGTGCTCATCCAGGTGCTCGCGCCGCTCGAGGGCCTGATCAAGCGCGTCCGCGCCAGTGGCGTGCCGCTGCGTCCGAAGGGTGTCGATGCGCTCACGGATGCGGCCGACCTGGTCGATCACGTCATGGAGCAGTTCGACGCGCCGGACCCGCGCGTCCCCGACGTCTCCGCGCTCGCCGCGCAGATCGTCGCGCTGCGTGACGAACAGCCCGAAGCCACGGTCGCCCACATCCTGTACGAGCCGGACCCGCAGCCGCTGGAAGACGAAGTCGCAGCAGATGCCCCGGTCGTGCACGACGAGGCACGGGTCGCTTTCCAGGAACCGGTGGCTTTCGAAGACATCGAGGCCGTCGACGCGCCGGACGTGGTCGAAGAAACGCCGGTCGTGACCGACGAGCGTATCGACGACATCACGTTCGACGAGGATGAGCTCGAAGCGCTTCTGCGCGACACGTCCCCGTCGGACGGGCAGGCGCCCGCTGTCGAGGAATCGGTTATCGAGGACGTGCCGGTGGCATCGACCTCGTTCGAGGCCGAGGCACCCACGCACGAAAATCTCGAGGCCGAACTCGAGGCCATGCTGTCCGGCGAACTCGCCGCGCGTGAATTGGCCGACGGCGAGGCGAACGCAGAGCGTGCGCGTCAGCACATCGCCAACGACACGGCGAACGACGTCGTGCCGGTCGCTGCGCACGACGAACACGACGAACACGATGCGATTGCAGGGATCGAACTCGATCCGATCGACACCTCCGACCTGTCCGACGCGACCGCCGACCTCACCGCCGAACTGCTGGCTTCGTTCGAAGGCTTCCAGGTCGACAAGCCCGAAGGCGAGGTCAAGCCGATCCTCAAGTACGACGCGGAAGAAGACGCGACGTGGCGTTCGCTCATCGGCGGCCTTGCCGACGATGCGGCTGCGCCGGAAGAAGCCGGTGCCTTGCCGCAGCCGATGTCGCATGACGGCGACGTACTGCACAGTGACGATGGCCTGGTCGAGCCGCGCCTGATCGACGACGAAGAGACGATCGACGAGACCGTCTCCGAGGAAGAGGGTTTCCTCGCCGACGAGGCGTTCGCCCTGGACGCGTCGCCGGCCGAGACCACCACCGTCGAGCCGACGGAGCTCGCCGAGGTCACGGAACCCACGACCATCGACGAAACCGTCGAGGCGTCTTCGGACGTCGAGGTGCCGTCGGAAGTCGACGTGTCGCCGGAAGTCGTGGCTGCCTCGGATGTCGGGGAGCCGTTGCTTGTCGCGGCATCGTTGGACGAGCCGGCAAACGACGCCATCGTCATCGAAGATCAGTCGCACGAAGCGCTTGCCGTGCCGGTCCACACGCCGGTCGACGAGCCCGTCGTAGCCATGATCCCCGAACTCTCGCCATACGCGGATATCGATCCCGACCTGCTCGAGGTCTTCGTCGAGGAAGGTCGCGAGATTCTCGATCACGCCGATGGTGCCCTCGCGGCATGGCGT
Source organism: Luteibacter rhizovicinus DSM 16549 (assembly GCF_001887595.1). Taxonomy (NCBI): domain Bacteria; kingdom Pseudomonadati; phylum Pseudomonadota; class Gammaproteobacteria; order Lysobacterales; family Rhodanobacteraceae; genus Luteibacter; species Luteibacter rhizovicinus. The sequence continues at coordinate 364,552 of NZ_CP017480.1, read as the reverse complement.
ACCGAACCGCAGATGGCCGAGCACGTGACCGCCCTCCAGCGCGACCTGCATACGCTCAAGGGCAGCGCGCGCATGGCTGGCCTGGCCGTCGTGGGCGATCTCGCTCACGCGATGGAAGCCTTGCTCGATGCGGTGGCCGGGGGCAGCGCGAGAGCGATCGCCCCGCCATCGAAGCGACCGAGGTCGGCTTCGACCGTCTGCACGGCATGATCCAGAGCATTGCCCTGGGCCGTGCCATTGCACTCAACGACGCCGATATCGAGCCGTTCGCGCGTCTTGCCGGTGCGCCGATCGCACCGGATACGCTCACGGCCGAAAGCTATCGCGAAGAGCGCGAGGCCGCGATCATCACCGTCGACCCGACGCCGATGCCTGGCTTCGACTCGCTGGCCGAGGCCGAGACGATTCCGGTCCTCGACCACGACCTGCCGGAGCTGTTGCCGGAGTTCGAGGAAGAGGAACTCCAGCGCTCGTCGCAGGAACAGATCCGCGTTCGCGCCGACATGCTCGACACGCTGGTGAACCATGCCGGTGAAGTGTCGATCTACCGCTCGCGCCTGGAACAGCAGACGGCCAGCTTCCGTTCGACGCTCACCGAGCACGAACAGACGGTCAGCCGCCTGCGCAGCCAGCTGCGTATGCTCGAAATCGAAACCGAAGCGCAGATCATCGCGCGTTACCACCAGGAACACCGCGAAACGGGTGCGACGAACTTCGATCCGCTCGAGCTCGATCGCTTCTCGCAGCTGCAGCAGTACTCGCGAGCACTGGCCGAGTCGGTATCCGATCTCGTGTCGCTGCAGACGATCCTCGATGAGCTGACCCGCCAGTCCGAAAACCTCCTGCTCCAGCAGCAGCGAGTCAATGCGGAACTGCAGGAAGGTCTCATGCAGACGCGCATGTTGCCGTTCGACGCGATGGTGCCCAACCTGCGCCGCACGCTGCGCCAGGCGGCCGGCGATGTCGGCAAGCGGGCCCAGCTGGTGGTGGAAGGCGCCAACGGCGAAATGGATCGCAACATGCTCGACCGCATCAAGGCGCCGTTCGAGCACATGCTGCGCAACGCGGTTGCCCACGGCATCGAGGCACCGGACACCCGCGAGGCGACGGGCAAGAACCCGGAAGGCACCGTACGTATCCAGGTGTCGCGTGAAGCGACCGAGGTCGTGGTTCGCCTCTCCGACGACGGTGCCGGCATGGACCGCGACGTGATTCGCGCCAAGGCGATCGAGCGCGGCCTGCTGCGTCCGGACGCGCGCGTCTCCGACGACCAGATCTTCCAGCTTACCCAGGTACCGGGCTTCTCCACGGCGGAGAAGGTCACCCAGGTGGCGGGGCGCGGCGTCGGCATGGACGTCGTCGCGAACGAGATCAAGCAGCTCGGCGGTACGCTGGGTATCGAATCGCAGAAGGGCGTCGGCACGACGTTCGTGATGCGCCTGCCGTTCACCCTCGCGGTGACCCAGGCACTGATCGTGCGCATCGGCGAAACCAACTTCGCGATTCCGATGACCTCGGTGCACGGTGTGGCTCGCGTGGCTCCGAACGAGCTGGCGCATCGCATGGCCGAGGAAATCCCGAGCTTCGACTACCTCGGCGACGACTACACCATCCACGACCTGCCGCAGCTGCTGGGCGTGCACGTGGTCTCCTCGCCCGAGGAAGGCGACGTCCCACTGCTGCTCGCCCGTTCGGGCGACCTGCGTGCTGCGATCCGCGTCGATGCCGTGCTCGGCTCACGCGAAATCGTGGTCAAGCCGGTTGGTCCGCAGGTCAGCTCGGTACCGGGCATCCTCGGCGCGACGATCATGGGCGACGGTTCGGTGCTGATGATTCTCGATCTCGCACCGATGGTTCGCCACGGTGTGGCACGCCGTGCATTCGAGGCCGAGGCCGCCGTGCCTCACGCCCCGCGCGTGCAGGACGAGGTCCGCGTGAAGCCGCTGGTCATGGTGGTCGATGATTCGATCACCATGCGCAAGGTCACCGGTCGCGTGCTCGAGCGTCACGAGTTCGAAGTGATGACGGCAAAGGATGGCGTGGACGCTCTCGAGAAGCTCAACGAGCGGGTGCCCGACCTGATGTTGCTCGATATCGAAATGCCGCGCATGGACGGCTATGAACTGGCGACGCAGATGAAGGCGGACGAACGCCTGGCGGGTGTGCCGATCATCATGATCACCTCGCGCACGGGCGATAAGCATCGCCAGCGCGCGTTCGACATCGGTGTCGAGCGCTACATCGGCAAGCCTTACCAGGAGAACGACCTCATCGTGCAGATCAACGACGTGCTCGGAGTGACCCATGGCTGATCGCGAGCCGTCGGTCGCGTTGCTGTTCGACGACGCGGCGCTTGCCGCACACCTGCGCGACGCCCTCGTCGCGCAGGGCGCGCGGATCGTCTATGAGTCGGACCTGCGGGCCTTCGCCCCGGCCGAACTGGTTGGCGCCTCGGCGGATGTGGTCGTGGTCGATCTCGACGACCCCAGCGATGGCGATCTCGACCGTCTCTATGACACGGTCGAAGGCGGTCACCCGCGCCTCGTGTTCAACGATGCCGACGCCAGCCGCAACCTGGAAGGCTGGGATCGTGCCCGTTGGGCCCGGCATCTCGCCGCCAAGCTGGTCGGTACGAACCCCATGGATCCGCCTCGTCCGGAGGATGCGCGCGCCATCGAGCCGCGACTCGAGGCGATCGCCGGCGTGGCCGCACCTGCAGAAGAAACGTTCGACGAGCCGCTGGTGGACGATCTCGCCATCACCGGCAGCCATGGCTATGCCGAGACGCTGATGACGATGGCCGAGGATGTCGGTTTCGTTGCGCCAGAGGATGACGGCGACGCCATCGACAGCGCCGACGATCTGGCCGACTCCCTGGATTTCTCGGCGGCCCAGACCGACGTCGTGGAAGAGGGTGGGGAAGAGGGCGAGGGCAGCGATCCTGTCAGGCTCGCCGCCGAGCTCGAGGCCTTGCTGGCTGATAGCGATGCGAACTCGATCAATGGCTCCGACGGGCTGGAAGACATTCCTTCGTCGCCGCTTGAGCTGACCGAACTGGCTTCGCTCGATCTCTCGGGTTTCGAAGTGGTGGACGAGGCACCGCCTCCGGCCCCCGCCGTGGAACAGGAATTCGACGTCAGTCAGTTCAGTCTGTCCGCGGACGAGGATGTCGCGACAGCAGCTTCCCCGGAGAGCGTGCCTGCGCTCCAGATCGAATCGCGCGCCACGGAATACGTACCGCCGCCGGCCCCCGAATGGGATCTGGTGGATCACGACACGATCGTTCTCGACGTGCCTGCGCATGGCAGCCCGGCCGACTTCGGTATCGAAACCGTCAGCGCTGCCGAATACCTCGCGCAGGACGTGGTCGACGACGGCTCGTACGGCTTCGAGCCCGGGCTGTCGCTCGAGCTCGTGTCGCTGGAGGAAGCGGTCGCGCCGCGTACCGACGGCGACTTCTCGCACGAAATGTTCCTCGAGGGCAGCGCGCGTGCAGTGCGTCGCATCGTCGCGTTGGGTGGTTCGCGTGAAAGCGAAGCCGCCGTGACCGCCTTCGTCGCCGCCTTGCCCAAGCGCATGCCTGCGGTGATCCTGGTCGCGGTCCACCACGATCAGGACCCGAACGGTTTCGCCCAACGCCTTGGCCGCGCCCGCGTGGCCACGGATGGGTCGCACACCGCGCATGGCGAGATCCTCGTGGTGCCCCGTGGCGCGCATGTGCAGATCCGCCGCGACGGCAGCGTCACCGTACGTGAGGATGGCAGCACAGGTTCCGCGTCCGGCCCCTCGATCGATGGCATCTTCAGCACGCTCGCCGGCGGGTTCGGTACGGATGCGCTGGCGATTGTCTTCGCCGGTCGTGGCAACGATGCCGTGGCCGGTTCGCAGGCGGTGTACGACGCCGGCGGCCGTGTCTGGGTCGAGACGGTCGCACCCGAGGCCGAGGCTGGGCATATGGTGGCCGGGATTCGCGAGGAACGCGTGGCCGGTTTCGCCGGCGACGTTCACGCGCTGGCACAGAAACTGATCGAGGAATTCCCATGAGCGAGCCGTTACCGCGCGAAATCCGCTGCGTCCTGATTCCCAGTGGCGGCGTGCGCCTGCTGTTGCCGAACGCCGCGGTGGCCGAAGTGATCACGTTGGCCGGTGTCGAGCCGGTGGTCGACGCACCGGCGTGGCTGGTCGGGCGGATCGCTTGGCGTGGCTGGCGCATTCCGCTGGTGCGTTTCGATCACGTCGCTCCGCTACCCGAAGACGGTGTGAACCAGGCGCCTCGCGTGGCGGTGTTGAAGGGCGTGACGAATCATCCGGACATGCCTTATATCGCGGTCCTGACCCACGGTTTCCCCCGCCTGACAACGCTTAACGCGGAGCTCCTCCTGCCGACCCATGACGGCCACGACCTTCCGTTCGGCGTCCGCGCCCGTGTCCTCGTCCGCGACGACACGGCCGTGATCCCGGACCTGGAGGCGCTCGAGGCGACCCTGCTGGATATGCACGCCGACGCATGACGCCGGCCAGCGGTTCCTGTGGGAGCCGCTTCAGCGGCGATGCTCTTCAAAAACGCCCCGGCCAGCCCGGGGCTTTTTTATCGGTTCACTCGCGTTGCGAGTGCGTGTTTTTAGCGGCTCGCGCCGCCGCTTGCGTGGAGGTTCGTCGCGCAGAGCCTTCGGTGCCCACCCTCTTGACTCGTAAATGAGAATCGTTATCATCAAAGGCGAACCCAGACCCCGGAGCTGAGCCATGTTGATGAGATCGCTTCCCCTGACCGACAACGGCGGCCGTGACAAGGTCGTTGCGCTGCGGGCCGCCCCCGCCGTCGCCCGTCGTATCGAAAGCACGCGTCTGCTTGACGGCTCGCGGGAGCTCGTCATCGAGCACCAGGGCAATGAGTACCACCTGCGTCTTACGCGCAACGACAAGCTCATCCTTACCAAGTAAGGGCCTTAGTCAGTCGGCCTGTGCCCATAAGGTCTGCTCCGCTAGGTACATTCTCCCCGACGCCAAGCCACGCTGGCCCTCCCAGGCCGCCCAGCCAGGCATCCTTTTCCGGCAGTCACCCGGGAGACGCCATGTTCGGCTGGTTAGCTTCGTTCGGCATGCATTCGCGTGCCCGTTCCACCCCCACCACGCGCTGGCTGGCGGTGACGCCCCGCACCCTTGTCGAAGGCCTTGGTCAGCTCGGCGGCGTCTTGTATCTCGCGCCGGGTGCGAAAGGCTGTCCGTTTCAGGACAACGCGCCCTTCGGCTGCCTCGTCGAATCGGCGGATCTCGCGCCACTGCTGGCCACGCGCTACGTCGGCCTCACCTGCGCAATCACCGCGGAAGGTCCGCGCGAGTGGATCGATTGCGTGAGCGGGGAAGGCGAAGCGCTTGCCCGCATCTACCTGCTGCCCGACACCGATTACCTCGCTTGGGATGGCCTGTTCGTCGATGCGACATCGGTCGACGCACCGGCGCGGGAACGGCCCGATCGCGAGTGGTTGCGTGCATCGCGGGCCCGCGTGCTCTCCTTCACGCGCCGGCGCATGGTCGGTTTCACCGTGCTGGGCGCGCGCGATGTGCTGATCTCCTCGCTGGGCCGTGGCGTGGCGCGTGACATCGCGGTCTCGGAGTCGGTAGGTATCACGGTCTGAGCGACCGCCTGTCCGACCGGCGCAGTGTCCGGACACTTTGTCCGCGGACACGGCATGGAGACGCGAAAGGCATCCTAACTTGCTGTTTTAAAACAATGTAGCGGCTTGGCACGCGGTTTGCTCTCTTCCCTTCAAAGAAAATCCAGGGAAGCCAGCATGATCCGCGATACCTCCGCCACTGACCGCCTCGTCGAGGTCGGCTCCAACCGCAAACGCAAGCTGATCATCTACATCGGCGCTGGCGTTGCCGTGGTCGCCGCGCTCGCGTTCGTGCTGCCCCACGTCGCCACGATGTTCTCTGCGGACAGCTCGGTGAGTGCCTCGCGACTCAGTTTCGCCACGGTATCGCGCGGCCCCTTCGTTCGCGATATCGCCGCCGAAGGCAAGGTCGTGGCTGCCGTGAGCCCCACGCTCTACGCGACATCCGCCGGCGCCGTCGTGCTGACCGTGCACCCGGGCGACGTGGTCAAGAAAGACCAGGTGCTCGCCACCATCACCAGTCCCGACCTCGCCGCCAAACTCGCCCAGGAACGTTCGGCTGCCGACGCGGCGAAGGTGGAATTCCTGCGTGCGCAGATCGATGCGACGAAGAAGCGCTCCGAGCTGCAGAAGGCTTACGACAACGCGGTCATCGATCAGACCGCCGGCCAGCGTGACCTCAAGCGCTATGAAGGTGCCTTCGCGAAAGGCGCCGTGCCGGTCGCCGATGTCGACAAGGCCAAGTCCACGCTCGACAAGGCCGACGTCACGGTGAAGCACGCGCAGTCCGATCTCACCACCGACAACGGCAGCCTGACCTTCGACATCCAGGCCAAGAAGCTGGCCTATGACCGCCAGGTGCTGCTGGTGCAGGACCTCGAGCGCCAGGTCGAAGAGCTCAACGTGAAGTCGCCGGTCGACGGCCAGGTGGGCCAGGCGTTCATCGCCGAGCGTGCCACTGTCGCGAAGGACGCCCAGCTGCTCAGCGTCATCGACCTTTCCGCCCTGCAGGTGGAGATGAAGGTGCCCGAGAGCTTCGCTCGGGATCTCGCGATCGGCATGCCGGGCGAGATCAGCGGCAACGGCAAGGTCTGGAACGGCAAGGTCAGTGCGATCTCGCCCGAGGTGGTCAACGGTGAAGTCGCCGCCCGCCTGCGCTTCGACGGTGCCACGCCGAGCCAGCTGCGCCAGAGCCAGCGTCTCTCCGTTCGCGTGCTCCTCGACAAGCGCGACAACGTGCTCACGGTTCAGCGCGGCTCCTTTGTCGACGAAAGCGCTGGACGCTACGCCTACGTCGTCGCCGACGGCATGGCCGATCGTCGTGACATCCGCGTCGGGGCGAGCAGCATCGACAAGGTCGAAATCCTGAGCGGCCTGAAAGAGGGCGACAAGATCGTCATCTCCGGTGCCGACACCTTCGGTGACGCGAAACACGTCGCCATCAGCCGCTGATCCAACGTCATTCCCTTACCCACGAAGGAACCGCCATGCTCAAGATGACCCATCTCGCCAAGGTCTACCGCACGGAAGTCGTCGAGACCTACGCCTTGCGCGACTTCAACATCGACGTAAAGGAAGGCGAGTTCGTCGCCGTCACCGGCCCCTCGGGTTCGGGCAAGACCACCTTCCTGACGATCGCCGGTCTGCTCGAGACCTTCACCGGTGGCCAATACCACCTCGACGGCGTCGAAGTGAGTCAGCTCGACGACAACGCCCGTTCGCGCATCCGCAACGAGAAGATCGGCTTCATCTTCCAGGCCTTCAACCTGATTCCCGACCTCAACGTGTTCGACAACGTGGAAGTCCCGCTGCGCTATCGCGGCATGAAGGCCGCCGAACGCAAGCAGCGGATCATGGATGCCCTGGAGCGTGTCGGCCTCGCTTCGCGTGCCAAGCACTATCCGGCGGAACTCTCCGGCGGCCAGCAGCAGCGCGTCGCCATCGCCCGTGCACTGGCGGGTTCGCCGCGACTGCTTCTGGCGGATGAGCCGACCGGTAACCTCGACACGCAGATGGCCCGCGGCGTCATGGAACTGCTCGAAGAGATCCATCGCGAAGGCGCCACCATCGTCATGGTCACCCACGATCCCGAACTCGCCGCGCGCGCCCAGCGCAACGTGCACGTGATCGACGGCCAGGTGGTGGACCTGTCCGAAGAGCCGCGCTTCCACACGCAGCCGCACGCCGCCCTTTCCTGATCCGTCCGCCCAACGCTCCGGGGACTTCCATGTTCAGTTATTACCTCCAGCTCGGACTGCGCAGCCTGCGCCGCAACCCGGTTCTCACCGGGTTGATGGTGATGGCCATCGGCTTTGGTGTTGCCGCCTCGATGACGACGTACTCGGTATTCCGCGCGACGTCGCGGGATCCGATTCCGCAAAAGTCGAGCCAGCTGTTCAACACCCAGCTGGACAACTGGGGCCCGGACAAACTCGAAAAGGGCGAGCCGCCGCAAGCGCTCAGCTACAAGGATGCGACGGCGCTGCTGCGCGCTCATAAGGCGAAGCGCCAGACGATCACCTATCCGATCGGGGTCTCCGTGATTCCCGATAACGCGGGCCGCCTGCCGATACGAGAGGGTGCCTACGCTACCGGCGCGGACTTCTTCCCGATGTTCGACGTGCCGTTCCTGCAGGGCACGGGCTGGACGCTCGAGGACGATGAAAAGCATGCGAGTGTCGTGGTCATCGCCAAGTCGCTCAATGACAAGCTGTTCGATGGCGGGCAGAGCGTGGGCAAGCAGTTGAACCTCGACGGCCACCTGTACCGCATCACGGGTGTCATCGAGGACTGGGCGCCCCAGCCGTTGTTCTTCGACGTGCCCAATACGGGCGGCTTCGACGAAGGCGCCAAGGTGTACGTGCCGTTCAATCGCGCCGTGGACCTGAAATTGCCCAACGCCGGCAACAACAGCTGCGTCGCCGAGCCGGGCGAAGGCTGGGACAACTACCTGCGCTCTGAATGCATCTGGCTGTCGTTGTGGAGCGAGCTGCCCACCAAGGCGGAAGCCGACAGCTACCGTCAGTACATCGAAGGCTATGCCGCCGACCAGCAACGCGCAGGCCGCTTCAGCTGGGCACCGAATATCAAGGTGCGCGACGTGATGACCTGGCTGGACGTCCAGCACGTGGTACCGAAGGAGTCGCAGGTTTCCCTGATCGTGTCACTGGGCTTCCTGGTGATCTGCCTGGTCAATACGATCGGCCTGCTGCTCGCCAAGTTCATGCGCCGGGCTCCGGAGATCGGCGTGCGTCGTGCCCTCGGTGCATCGCGCAAGGACATCTACGCGCAGTTCCTGATCGAGGCAGGCACGATCGGTGTCGCCGGTGGCGTCCTTGGACTGATTCTCACGGGCGTGGGCATCCTCGGCGTCGGTCTGGTCTTCCCCGAGCCCGTCGCCCGTCTTGCCACCCTCGATCCGGTCTTGATCATGCTCACGCTGGTCGTCGCGATCGTCGCCTCGCTGATCGCCGCCTTCTACCCCACATGGCGCGCCGCCCAGGTCCAGCCGGCCTGGCAGCTGAAATCCAACTGAGGACATGATCATGCAGATCAAGCCCATTCTTTCCGCGTTGCGCCGGCACAAGTCAGGCACGATCCTCATCGCGCTGCAGATCGCGCTGACACTCGCCATCGTCTGCAATGCGCTGTTCATCGTGCACGAGCGCGTCGATAAGGTGAATCGCACGACCGGCCTGGACGAGACGAACCTCATCGCGGTGTCGAACGACTACGTCGGCGCTCCGGAAGATTTCACTCCTCTGATGAAGACCGACCTGCAGACGCTTCGGTCGCTTCCCGGTGTCGTCGACGCGTATGTCACCAACTCCTATCCGCTTCGCCAGGGTGGTTGGTCCACGGGTGTGCAGACCGATCCGGATTCGAAGGCGAAGGGTCAGTCCACCGCGCTCTACTTCGGTGACGAGCATGCCCTGAAGACGCTCGGTGTACGCCTGATCGCAGGGCGTAACTTCAATGCTGGTGAAACGGTGACCGTCGGGCGCCAACAACAGCCGGGCACCGCGCAGGTGATCGTCACCAAGGCCCTGGCGGACAAGGTATTCCCCGACGGCAACGCGCTGGGCAAAGTGATTTACCTGGCTAAAGGAAAGCCGTCGACGATCATCGGTATCGTCGAGAAGCTGACGACGCCCTGGATCCAGAATGACTTTGTCGAAGGCGACTACGTCACCATCATGCCGGTCATGTTCAACAGCAGCTTCCAGCAGTTCCTCGTGCGCACGCAGCCGGGACAGGAAGACGCGGTGTTCAAGGCCATCCCGCCCGCACTCTATGCGACGAACCGCATGCGTGTGCTTCCGGACAAGGTGGGTATCCGCAAGTTCGAGGAAGTGCGCCGGCGTGCGTATGACGCCGACCGCGGCATGGCCATCCTGATGAGCGTGGTCTGCGGTGTGCTCCTGGCGATCACGGCGGCCGGTATCGTCGGCCTGTCGAGCTTCTGGGTCGGCCAGCGTCGCAAGCAGATCGGTGTGCGCCGTGCACTCGGCGCTCGTCGCAGCGACATCCTGAGTTACTTCATGACCGAGAACTTCCTGATCGCCCTGGTCGGCGTCATCGTCGGCGTGATCCTCGCGGTCGGCCTCAGCCAGTGGATGTTCACGCACTTCGAAATGAAGCGTCTGTCGCTTACCTATGTCGCGATCGGTGTCGTTGCCTTGCTCGCCCTCGGCCAGGCGGCCGTGTTCGCGCCGGCTCTGCGTGCCTCGCGGGTGTCGCCTGTCGAGGCGACGCGCAGCGTCTGACGGCTCATCACGGAGAACGGAATGTTTGGTTATTACATGGAGCTCGCGCTTCGCAGCCTCAAGCGAAGCCGGGCACTGACGGCGCTGATGATCCTCGCCATCGCCCTGGGCATCGGCGCCTGCATGACGACGTTGACCGTGCTTCACGTGCTCTCGGGTGATCCGCTGCCTGGACGCAGCGCGTCGATCTTCTATCCGCAGATGGATCCGCGTGACATGAAGGACTATGCGTCGGACCAGGCGTCGCCGAGCCAGGACTTCCCGCGGCAGCTGACCTGGGCAGACGGCATGAACCTGCTGCACTCTCGCCGCGCCGACCATCAGGCCCTGATGGTCGGCGGCCAGGTAGCGATGCAGACGACCGATGCTCGGATGGATCCGTTCTATTCGTCCTCCCGCTACACCACCGCCGACTTCTTTCCGATGTTCGAGACACCCTTCCGCTATGGCAGGGCCTGGACGTCGGCAGACGACGATAGCCGTGCTCGCGTGGCGGTGATCGGCAGCGACCTCAATGACAAGCTCTTCCACGGCGAGGACAGCACGGGCCGCACGGTCCGCGCGGACGGGCACGACCTGCGCGTTATCGGCGTGCTCAAGCCCTGGCGCCCGGTGCCGCATTTCTTCGATCTGAACGTGGGAGCGTTCTCGGAACAGGACGACGTTTTCATTCCGTTGTCGACATCGCGCGACTTCCTGCTCAGTCGCGCCGGCGGCATTCAGTGCTGGGGCAAGGGCTCGGGCGACGAGAGCTCGCTGGAGACCTCCGAGTGCGCATGGTTGCAATTCTGGGTGGAGCTCGACACGCCGGCAAAGGTGGCGGCTTATCGCGATTTTCTCTCTCATTACGTCGCGGAGCAGAAGGCGATTGGCCGCTTCGAACGGCCGGCGCATACGCGGATGCTCGACCTGATGGGCTGGCTCGATCACGAAAAGGTCGTGCCGAGCGACGTGCGGCTGCAGGTGTGGCTGGCGCTCGCGTTCTTCCTGGTGTGCCTGATCAACACCGTGGGCCTTATGCTCGCGAAGTTCATGCGGCGCTCGGGCGAGGTCGGCGTGCGGCGCGCGCTGGGTGCCTCACGCATCAGCATCTTCAGCCAGCTATTGACCGAAGCGGGCATGGTCGGTCTCGTGGGTGGCGTTGCCGGCGTGTTGTTGTCCTGGCTCGGCCTGTGGATGGTTCGGTTGCAACCCGTGTCCTACGCGAAGCTGGCTCATCTTGACCTGACGATGCTGGGCGTGACCTTCGCGATGGCTATCGGCGCGACGGTTGCCGCCGGCGTGCTGCCGGCGTGGCGTGCCTGCCGTATCACTCCTGCGCTGCAACTGAAGAGCCAATGACATGCTGAAGGACATCGGTCCCATTCTCTCCGCCTTGCGCAAGCACCGGCTCACGGCCAGCCTGGTGGTCCTCGAAATCGCGCTCACCTGCGCCATCGTCTGTAATGCGGTGTTCCTCATCAGCGATCGCCTTTCGATCCTGGATACCCCCAGCGGCATCGACGAAGCGAACGTGGTGCATATCGTCACCTCCGACATCGGCAGGCATGGTGACGATCATGCGCGTGCCGAAGCCGACCTCGCCGCGCTACGCGCCATCCCGGGCGTGGCAGCCGCCACGATCACCAACAGCCTGCCGCTTGGCGACACCAGCTGGGGCAGTAGTCTCAACGTCACGCCGAACCAGGCATCCTCGACCGTGGACGTGAAGAATTTCTACGGCGAGGGCGTTGGCGAAACGCTGGGCACGCGCCTGGTGGCGGGGCGTTACTTTGAACCGGGCGAGTACGTCTGGTTGGACGATCTGGTCACGGGCAAGGCCAAGCCATCCCCCGTGATCGTGATCACCCAGGGTCTCGCGCGACATCTTTTCGGCGACGCGTCGGCGCTAGGGCGTTCGGTCTGGCTCGGCAGCAGCAATACCGAGATGCGCGTGATCGGCGTCGTGGATCACCTCGCCAGCGCTGGCGGCGTCGATCGCTCCGTGGTCGAGTTCTCCACGTGGCAGCCCTGGCGCGAGACGACGGCCACCAACGGCTCCTTCATCATTCGTAGCCAGCCTGGCCAGGCCGATCGGGTCCTTGCTCTCGCCGTCGAAAAGCTGAAGCAGATCGACCCGCGTCGGGTCATCGTCAAGAAGGAGAAATTCAAGGCGGTCCGCGACGAGCGCTTTGCCGGTGACCGCGCCATGGCCGGCCTGCTGGCGGCCGTGTGCGTCATCCTGCTCGTGGTGACCGCCTTGGGTATCGTCGGCCTGGCGAGTTTCTGGGTGGGGCAGCGACGGCGGCAGATCGGCGTTCGGCGTGCCCTTGGTGCCCGCCGCGTCGACATCTTGCGTTACTTCCAGACGGAGAACTTCCTGCTCGCCAGCATGGGTATCGTGCTCGGCATGGCGCTGGCCTACGGAGTCAACCTGTTCCTGATGAGGGAGTACGAACTTCCGCGGCTGCCCCTGTTCTATCTGCCCCTGGGAGCCGTGCTGCTCTGGCTGCTCGGCCAGATCGCCGTATTCGCACCGGCCATGCGCGCGGCTTCGGTTCCCCCTGTCGTGGCTACCCGTGGCTAGAATGGCCCTGGGAACGAATAAAGTGCCGATGGGGTTGCAACCCTTTCGGCGGGGGAAGCATCCATGACTCCATGCGAAGGGAACAGATGCGCTGCGTACTGATTATCGACGACAACCCCGCGGTGGGCGAGGCGCTATCGCTTGCGCTTTCCCTGCGGGATATCCGCCCCCTCGTCGCGATGACGCCCGAGGATGGTCTCGCCACGCTTGCGACCGAACGCGTGGACGTCGTCATCCAGGACATGAACTTCACCGCCGATACCACCTCGGGCGAAGAAGGCGTGGCGCTGTTCAAGGCGATCCGCGGCCGCTACACCGACTTGCCGGTGATCCTGCTCACCGCGTGGACGCACCTGGAGGCCGCGGTGGAGCTGGTCAAGGCCGGCGCGGCCGACTATCTGGCCAAGCCCTGGGACGACACCAAGCTGCTCGCCACGGTGGAGAACCTGCTCGAGCTTTCGGAATCCACGCGCGAAGTGACCCGCGCCCGCGTGGAGCGTCGCAAGCGTCGCGAGATCCTCGAAGGCCGATACGACCTCGACGGCCTGGTGTTCGCGTCCGAGGCCATGAGCCGAACCATCGAACTGGCTTGCCAGGTCGCGCGTTCCGACGTGCCGGTCCTGATCACCGGACCCAACGGTTCGGGCAAGGAACGTATCGCCGCGATCGTGCATGCCAATTCAGGCGTGCGCCGCGGTCCGTTTGTCGCGGTCAACTGCGGTGCGCTACCCGGCGAGCTGATCGAGGCCGAACTGTTTGGCGCCGAAGCCGGTGCCTATACGGGCGCCAACAAGGCGCGCGAAGGCCGCTTCGAGATGGCCGATGGCGGCACGCTGTTTCTCGACGAGATCGGCAACCTGCCGCTGCCCGGCCAGATGAAGCTGCTGCGCGTGCTGGAGACGGGTCAGTTCGAACGCCTTGGCTCGGGCCGCACACGACAGGCCAAGGTGCGTGTGCTGAGTGCCACGAACGCCGATCTGAAAGCGATGATCGCCGCGGGCACCTTCCGTGAAGATCTCTACTACCGCCTCAACGTGATCGACGTGAATCTGCCGGCCCTGGCCGATCGCACGGACGATATCCTGCCGCTCGCCGAGTTCTTCCTCGCCGGCCAGGCCGAGCTCAGCGAAGACGCGCGCGAAGCGCTGCTGTCGCATCCCTGGCCGGGCAACGTGCGTGAACTGAAGAACGCGATCGCTCGTGCGGCGTTGCTTGCCAGCGATGGCCGCATCGAGCCGGGGCACCTGAACCTCCCGCCGCCCACGCAGAGCGTGAGCCGCAATCTCGACGAGCCCAGCCGCGAATCGGTCGAAGCGGCACTGGCGTCGGCGGGCGGCGTGGTCAGTCGCGCCGCGACAAATCTCGGCCTGTCGCGACAGGCGCTGTACCGGCGCATGGAGCGTTACGGACTGGCGGTGTGATCTGCTAGCGTCCCCGCCATGAAGACGCTCTCGCTCGAAGGACGAATGACCCTGGTCGTCGCCAGCTCGGCGATTGTCGGTGCGCTGGTGTTCGCTGGCGTATCGATCTGGCCTTTTCCCCAACTGGTGGCGTGGATGCGCGAAGCGCCGGCCAAGCCCGGTGCACTGCCCGACGTCGTTCCCGTCGAGTTTTTCGATGGTGGCACGGCCTTGCTCATCTGCCTGCTCGTGCTGGTGCCGTTGTCCGTGTGGGTCGCCCACGCGCTGGTCGAACCGCTGCGCCGCCTGATACGCGCCCTCGAAAGTGCCGTGGCCAGCTACCGCGACGGCGACTTCAGCATGTCGATCGGTACCACGCGACGTGACGAACTCGGCGACCTGATCCGCATGCACAACGCCTTGGGGCAGACGCTGCGCGACCAGCGCCAGCATCTGGCCCAGCGCGAACTGCTGCTGGACACCGTGGTGCAGAACACGCCGGTGGCGCTGGTCCTCACCGACTCGGCGGACAACATCACCTACGCGAACATCGCCGCGCGACACCTGTTCAACGAAGGCCGCTCGCTGGCCGGACTCGATTTCACCACGGTGCTGGCGAGCATGCCCGAGAGCCTGCGCGAAGCGGCGGCGACCGGCGAGGACGCCTTGTTCTCCGTCGAGATGGAAGGGAGCGAGGAGACGTTCCACCTCTCGCAGCGTGGCTTCCGGCTGCAGGGACGTCCGCATCGTCTGCAGCTGTACCGTCGCATGACGCGAGAGCTCTCCCGTCAGGAAGTGCATACGTGGAAGCGCGTGATCCGTGTCATCAGCCATGAGCTGAACAACTCGCTGGCGCCGATTTCGTCGCTGTCACATTCGGGTGCCGAGCTCGCCCGGCGTGGCGACCTTGCGCGGCTGCCCGGTGTGTTCGCATCGATCGGCGATCGCGCGAAGCACCTGCATACCTTCATTTCGGGCTATGCGAGCTTTGCCAAGTTGCCAAATCCGCAGGCGCGGGCCGTGCCATGGGGGCCCTTCCTCGACGCCCTCGGACTGCATGCGTCGTTCCGCCTTGCGTCGCCGCCACCCGAGCATCCCGGCTGGTTCGACACCACGCAGGTGGAACAGGTGTTGATCAACCTGATCAAGAACGCCCACGAGGCGGGTGGGGAGGCCAGCGAAGTCACGGTCGCGGTCCACGCGGTCGGTCGAGAGACCCTGATCGAGGTGTCCGACCGTGGTCCAGGGATGAGCGAGACGGTACTGGCCCAGGCCTTGCTGCCGTTCTACTCGACCAAACGCTCGGGTACGGGGCTTGGCCTGGCCCTGGCCCGTGAAATTTCTGAGGCCCATGGCGGCCGCATCGCACTGTCCAACCGCGAGGGCGGCGGTCTGCGCGTGACCCTGGTACTTCCTGCCGGAACGCCCTGAGCCGCTTCGCCTATACTCCGGGACATATCCGGATGAGGGAGTGCAAGGGCAATGGGAAGCGTCGTCGCGTTAGTCGTCGTCATCGTCGTGGTGATCGTGCTGGCCAAGCTGATCCGCATCGTGCCGCAGGGTTACGAGTGGACGGTCGAGCTGTTCGGCAAGTACACGGGCACCCTGACGCCGGGCCTGCATTTCCTCATTCCGTTCGTCTATGCCATCGGGCGCAAGATGAACATGATGGAACAGGTGCTCGAAGTCCCTTCGCAGGACGTCATCACCAAGGACAACGCGGTCGTCCGTGTCGACGGTGTCGTCTTCTACCAGATCCTCGATGCCGCCAAGGCTGCCTATGAGGTTGCCAACCTCGAAGGCGCGGCGCTGGCACTGATCATGACCAACATCCGCACGGTGCTCGGTTCGATGGACCTCGACGAGAGCCTCAGCCAGCGCGATGCGATCAACGCCAAGCTGCTCGGTGTGATCGACGAAGCGACCCATCCCTGGGGTGTGAAGGTCACGCGCATCGAGATCAAGGACATCTCGCCGCCGCGCGATCTCGTCGATGCAATGGCCCGGCAGATGAAGGCCGAGCGCGAGAAGCGCGCAAACATCCTCGACGCCGAAGGCTATCGCCAAGCGGCCATCCTCAAGGCCGAAGGCGAGAAGCAGTCGGCCATCCTCTCGGCTGAAGGCAAGAAGGAAGCCGCGTTCCGCGAGGCCGAGGCGCGCGAGCGTCTTGCCGAAGCCGAAGCGAAGGCGACGACCATGGTCTCCAACGCGATCGCCGGCGGCAGTGTCAACGCGCTGAATTACTTCGTCGCCAACAACTACGTCGAGGCGCTGAAGGAAATGGCGAAGTCGCCGAACCAGAAGACCCTGCTGCTGCCGATGGAAACGACCGGCATCCTCGGTTCGCTCGCCGGTATCGCCGAGCTGGCCAGGGATTCGCTGACTGCCCAGCGCGCAACGACCCCGCCCGTCGCCAACAGCGACCGCCCGCCACTGCCGCCGCGTTGATGCCATGACCGATCTGGCCCTGCACTACTTCTGGTGGATCGCCGCGTTGGTGCTGATCGGCGGCGAAGTCGTCCTTCCCGGCTACTTCATGCTGTGGATCGGCATCGCGGCCGCTGTCATGGGTGGCTTCGTCTTCGTCATGCCTGACATGGGGGCGCTCACGCAGGCCCTCGTCTTCGGTGTGCTCGCCTTCGTGTCCTGCTTCGCCTACTGGAAGCTCGTCCGCCCACGGCTCGAGCGCATCGTGCCGATCGGTAACGAACGCCTGAACCGTCGCGGCGACCAGCTCATCGGCCAGCGCTTTGCCCTGTGCGAACCCATCGTCAACGGTCGCGGCAAGGCTCGCGTCGGTGACGGCATGTGGCTGGTCGTCGGCCCCGACCTGCCGTTGGGCGCGACGATCGAGGTGGTCGGTATCGATGGCACGACCCTGCGCGTGAAGGCGGTGGACGTTGCCTGAGGTCGTGCCGATGAGCGTGCCGGTGAGCTTCGCCACCACGGCGATCAACACCCGCATCGCATTCCTCACCGAGCTCGCCCGTCGTCTGCATCAGTACGGAACCACCGCGCCGCGCCTGGAAACCGCCATCGCACGCTCGGCGCAACGCCTGGGACTCTCCGCCGAAGTCTGGTCGAGTCCCACGGCTATCATCGTGTCGTTTGCCGACCTGGGGCAGGGCGACGACGGCGTCGCCCAGGTGACCCAGGTGATGCGCCTGCCGCCGGGCGACGTGAACCTGGCACGCTTGTGCGAGGCCGATCGCATCGCGGATTCGGTGATCGATGGCCAGATGGAATTGCGTGAAGGCTTCCATCTGCTGCGCAAGCTCGGCGCGCCCGAGACGTTCCTGGCCCAACTCGGCGTCATTGCGAGCTATGGCCTTTGCGCCGCCAGTGTCGTCGGCCTGCTGCTCCACAGTTCCTGGCCCGACCTGATCACCGCCTGCGTGATCGGCGTACTGATCGGGCTGATCACCGTTGCCTCGGGTAGTCGGCCGCGCCTGGCCGCGGCCAGCGAAGCGATCAGTGCGATGGTGGCGACGGTGGTCGCGACGGTGGTCAGTGCCTATGTGGTGCCGCTCGCACTGAAGTCGGTGATCCTCGGCAGCCTGATCGTGTTGATGCCCGGTATGGCCCTGACCACGGCGGTACGCGAAATCTCCAGCCAGCACCTGGTGGCGGGTGTGGCCCGCATGGGTGGTGCGATTGCGACCTTGCTCAAACTCACGTTCGGCACCGTGGCCGCCAGCCAGCTCTGCGAAGCGGTGGGCATCATCCCGCGTAACTACGCACTGCCGCCGTTGCCTGGCTGGGCGGACTGGCCCACGCTGATTCTGGGCGCATTTTCGTTTGCCATCCTTTTTCGCGCAGCGAAACGCGACTGGCTGGTCGTCATGGGGTCGGTCGTGCTCGGCTATCTCGCCACGCGGTGGGGAGGGAGTATTTCCGGCTCCTTGCCTGGCGCGCCGTTCGGGGTATTCGTCGGCGGCCTGTTGCTTGGCTCGCTGAGCAACGTATATGCGCGTTATGCCCAGCAGCCCGGTGCCGTCGTACGCGAGCCGGGAATCATCCTTCTGGTCCCGGGGTCGGTCAGTTTCCGCAGCGTTTCCTATCTATTGGACCGGGATGCTTCCCTGAGCATGGATACCGGCCTGCTCGGCGTGACCCTGCTGGTTTCCCTCGTCGCCGGCCTGCTGTTCGGCGACCTGATCGTGGCTCCGCGCCGCTCCCTTTAACCGCGTACATGTGGGAGCCGATTCATCGGCGAAAAGGTACATGTGGGAGCCGATTCATCGGCGAAAAGCCAACGGAGCGGTGAAGCTGAAAAGCATCGCCGATAAATCGGCTCCTACAAAAAGACCGTTCGCGTAATGCAGTCGATCAGACCAGCATATCGCTTTCTTTCGTGCCCGCCTTCAGCGCTTCATTGAACCAGCGCGGGCGCTTGCCGCGGCCCGACCAGGTCTGCTCTTCATTGCCGGGATTACGGTATTTGGCTGCGACCGTGGTGCCGGCGCGCTTTGATTTAGGGGCGCGAGCGCCAAATACGTCGTCGAAGGTAAACCCCTCGGCCTTGATCAGCGCATTGATCTTCTCGCGCAGCTTGGTGACCTTTTCCTTGCGCAACTCCGTCTGGCGGACCTGTGCCTTGGAAATCAGCTCGTTGAGCTGGTTGTGATTGAGGTTCTTGATATCGACAGCCATTGGGGTCTCCCGTAGAGGATTAACGTGCGCGCCGGGATTTTTAGCTGGTTACGCCATAAAAAGCAAAATGCCGGATGTTTCCATCCGGCATTCACTCGCATTAGCTGGATTTTACCTACGCGCAATATCGATAGATAACCACGCCAGTAATGGCCGGATTACAGGGCGCCAAGGAGTGCCAGTAGTTCCTGACGCGATACATTCCGGCTTTCGCTATCCGTTCGGGCACGGTATTCGAACGTGCCGGCTTCCAGCCCACGTGCGCTGACGACGACACGGTGCGGAATGCCGATCAGTTCAATGTCGGCAAACATCGACCCCGGACGCAGGCCACGATCGTCGAGCACGGTGTCGACGCCGGCCTGCGAAAGTTCGTGGTAAAGCGACTCACCGGCCTCGGCGACGACGGGATCGGTGTTCTTCGGGTTGATGACGCAAACGGCGACACGCCAGGGCGCCATGGCATCGGTCCAGATCATGCCGGCGTCGTCGTTGCGCTGTTCGATCGCGGCAGCGACGATCCGGCTCACACCGACGCCGTAGCAACCCATGTACATGGTGGACTTCTTGCCGTTGCTGTCGAGCACGTCGGCGCCCATGGCTTCGGCATACTTCTGGCCGAGCTGGAAAATGTGACCCACCTCGATGCCGCGCGCGAGGCGGATATGGCCCTTGCCGTCCGGCGACAGGTCGCCGTCGACGACCTTGCGGATGTCCGCGACGCGGTTGATGCGCGCGTCGCGCTGCCAGTTCGCGCCGGTGAAGTGGGTGCCGTCCTGGTTGCCGCCGCAGACGAAATCGGCGAGCAGGGCCGCACTGCGGTCGACGATGACCGGGATCGACTCGGGCAGGCCGACAGGACCGAGCGAGCCGGGGCGCGCGCCGGTGGCGGCGAGGATTTCTTCCTCGCTGGCCAGCTCGGAGTCGTCCGGCAGCTCGGGCAGGTGGGCGGCCTTCACTTCGTTGATCTCGTGGTCGCCACGCACGCACAGCGCCACCAGCCCGTCGCGACCGCGCACCAGGATGGTCTTGACCAGCTGGGTCGCCGGGACGCCGAGGAAGGCTGTGACCTCGTCGATCGTGCGCTGCTTCGGCGTGTCGACGCGAGTGAGCTCGGCCGAGGGGGCAGGGCGTTCACCGGCCGGAGCCAGTGCTTCGGCTTTCTCGATGTTGGCCGCGTACGAGGATGCGTCGGAGAACGCGATGGCGTCCTCACCGGAGTCGGCGAGTACCTGGAATTCGTGGCTGGCGCTACCGCCGATCGCTCCTGTATCGGCGTCGACCGCACGGAACTCCAGCCCGAGTCGGGTGAAGATGCGCGAATAGGCGTCGTACATCACCTTGTATGTCTCGCCGAGCGATTCGGGAGTCAGGTGGAAGGAGTAGGCGTCCTTCATGAGGAACTCGCGCGCGCGCATCACGCCGAACCGCGGGCGGATCTCGTCGCGGAACTTGGTCTGGATCTGGAAGAAATTGAGCGGCAGCTGCTTGTAGCTCTTCAGCTCGTTGCGCGCGAAGTCGGTGATGACTTCCTCGTGCGTGGGGCCGTAGCAGAACTCCTGCTCCTTGCGGTCCTTGATTTTCAGGAGCTGGCCGCCGAATTTCTCCCAGCGGCCGGTCTCTTCCCACAGCTCGCGCGGCTGCACGGATGGCATCAGCACTTCGATCGCGCCGGCGCGCAGCATTTCGTCGCGCACCACGTGCTCGACCTTGCGCAGCACGCGCAGGCCCAGCGGCGACCAGGTGTACAGGCCGGAGGCGAGCTTGCGGATCATGCCCGCGCGCAGCATCAGCTTGTGGCTGGCGACTTCCGCGTCGGCGGGGACTTCCTTGACGGTGGCGAGATGGAACTGGCTGAGGCGCATGCGGGATGTCTTTCGGGTGAAAGCGGAGATTATAGGCCGGCTGGCCACCCCGCGAACGGCCCGACTACTTGCAGTAGAGGGTCATCTGCGCCTGGGTCGTCTCGACCTGGCGTGCTCGGCCCGCATCGTCGAGGACCCGGGAGCCGCCCTTGCCATCGTCGACTGACACCACCTTTTCCTTGCTCAGCGTGTCCGCGTTCTTGCGCAACTGCTCGCACAGCTTGGTGCGGTTGGCCGGCGTGTCGGCCACGGGAGCGGCTGGGGCCGGTTTTGCCGCCACCGTCGAGGCCGGTGCCGGCTCGCCCGCCGGTGGGATCACGACGCCGCTGGTCTTGATCTTCTCGACCTTGGTGCCAGCCGGCGGCGGGGAGTCCGAGTAATGCGTGACGCCCTGGGCGTCCTTCCACTTGTACGCCTGGCCGAACGCCAGGGGACAGACAGCCACGAGAAGGGCGAGGACTAGGTAGCGGCGCATGCGGGCCATCCGGCAGGGTGATTAGTGGCGCAAACAACTATCACCGGATCGGGGGACACGCAAGCGACGGAGTGAGGTTTCGTGCGGCGGCGCCCATGTTGGCGTCCGACTGACGCTTCACGGTGCCTGGGCTACACTGTCGTCCCACGTTACGGCATTGGCCCATGAGCGATCCGATCCAGGCCCAGGGGCCGCGACATCGCGGCATTTACCTGCTGCCCAACCTGTTCACCACCGGTGCGATGTTCGCGGGCTTCTACGCGATCGTCTCGGCGATCGGTGGGCACTACCAGACGGCGGCGCTGGCGGTATTCGTCGCCGCCATCCTGGATGGCATGGACGGTCGCGTCGCGCGGATGACCAACACGCAGAGCGAATTCGGCGTGCAGTACGACTCGCTTTCCGACCTGGTCAGCTTTGGCCTGGCCCCGTCGCTGGTCATGTACACCTGGTCGTTGTCCTCGCTGGCTCTCTATGGCCCGGTGTGGGGCAAGATCGGCTGGGCCGCCGCCTTCATCTACGCCGTGTGCGCTGCCTTGCGTCTTGCCCGCTTCAACACCCAGGTCGGTGTCGCCGACAAGCGCTACTTCCAGGGGCTGGCCAGTCCCGCGGCCGCCGGGCTGTGCATGTCCTTTGTCTGGACGATGGAAAAGTTCGATGTGTCCGGTCCGTCGGTCGCATTCTTCGCGATGCCGCTGGCAGTGATCGCCGGCCTGCTCATGGTCAGCAACGTGCGTTACTACAGCTTCAAGGCCTGGCCCAAGGGTGATCGCGTGCCCTTTATCTGGCTTATCGCGGCGGTGCTGGTCGTGGTGCTGTTGCTGGTCGACACGGCGCGTGTCCTGTTTGCCGTGGCGGTGATCTACACCCTCTCCGGACCGATCCACACGCTGTGGGGCCGTGCGACGCACCGTCGTCGCGTCCGTCGCCACGCCAAGGCATCGGAGTAAACGCGCCGATGCCAGCTTTCGCCGATCGCCGCGAACGTCTTCTCCGGGTCATGGGTGTCACGCCTTGGCGTCTGCGGGTGGGCGAGGTGGTAGCGGGTGACGGCATCGAGTCCGCCGCCAATGAGGTGGCCAGCGGCGACCAGGTCGGCTGCGTCGTGATCCTTCCGGCGGGCAGCAGTGCCCGCGAACTCGACCTGCTCGGCAAGGCTCTGCGTGCGTTCGGCCCGGTTACCGGTCGGGCCGCACGTCTCGAAGTGGGTGAGGGTGGTCTCGGCCAGGTGCCGGTGGCTGCTGCCTATCTCGTGTTCGGCGACGCACAGGCCCATGCCCTCGGTCGCGATTTATCGGCTGCCGCACTGAGCGCCGCGCAGATCGTCCTGGTCGATCCGCCCTCGACGATCCTCGTCGAAGCGGCCGCCAAACGCCGTTTGTGGAACGGCCTGCGCGCGCTTGGACGCGCCTTCGTCACGGGCTGACACCATGGTCGCCGTGACCCGCCCCTCGACGGAAGTACGCGCGATGCGTCGCGAGGACCTCGACGCGGTCGTGGCGATCGAGCACGCGTCCTACGAATTTCCCTGGAGTGCGGGCATCTTCCGCGACTGCCTGCAGGCCGGGCACAACTGCTGGGTACTGGTTCACGAGGGTGACATCGCCGGTTACGGGATCCTCTCGGTGGCCGCCGGCGAAGCGCATGTACTGAACGTTTGCGTGGGCGACGCGCATCGCGGCCTGGGTTACGGCCGGCGGATGATGCGCCGGCTGATCGATCTCGCGCGCTGGTATGGCGTCGAGCGGATCTTCCTGGAAGTCCGTCCGTCGAATCCCGTGGCGAAGACGCTCTATGAAACGCTGGGCTTCACCGAAATCGGTCGCCGCCCCGCGTACTACCCGGCCAAGGGTGGACGCGAGGAAGCGATCGTCATGTCGCTGGAAATGCGGATTTCCGGCTGAGCCTCAGCCCTCGCGCAACAGGGCCATCGGAGATGTCCTGAGCACGCGACGCGTGCCGAACAGGCCGATAGCCATGACCACCAGCGCCGCCAGCACGGCAGCCCCGGCGAGTGGCCAGACGGGCGGGACGAAGTGCTCGATGTGGAATACCGCGTTGCCCAGCCAGAAGCCCGCGCCGCTCGCGCCGAGCGCCGCGGTCAGGCCGGCGACCAGACCGAGCAAGGCAAACTCGCAGGCCGCCGCCGCGCGCAGCTGCGCGCGCGTTGCGCCGAGTGTGCGCAGCAAGGCGGCTTCCTTGCGACGCTCCTGTGCGCTTGCCGCCAGGGCGGCGGCGAGCACCAGGGCACCGGCGAGCAGGCTGAAGCCGAGTACCCAGCGGACCGCACCCCCGACGCGATCGACGATTTCACGGACGCGGTCGAGCAGGGCGTCCACATCGATCAGGCTCAGGTTGCCGAAGTCGCGCGAGACCTTCGCCAGGTCGTCGGCATGGCCTCGTGGCAGGTAGAAGCTGGTCAGCCAGGTATGGGGCAGTTCGGTCGCATGGGCCGGATCGATCATCAGGAAGAAGTTGACCCGGAACGAGCCCCAGTCGACCTGACGCACGCTGGTCAGGCGCGCATCCACCGTGCCCTCGCCAACCTCGAAGCGCAGCGTGTCGCCGAGCTTGAGATGGAAGCGGTCACGCCAGGACGTGTCGACCGATACCTCGGCCTGCGCGGGGGAAGCACCTGGCCACGTGCCGGCGACGACCTTGTTCGAGGGCGGCAGCTCGGCACTCCAGGACAGGCGCAGTTGCCTGTCCGCTGCATCCTTCGCCTGCTCGTCGACGAAAGCGATGCGATCGACCGACTGGCCGTTGATCGCGGTGAGCTTGCCGACCGCCAGAGGCATCATGTTCGTCTTGCTGGCGCCCATGCGTTCCAGGGCGCGGGAGAAGTCCTCGCGCTGTTCGTCCTGAAGGTTGAGCGCAAACCAGTTCGGCGTATCCGCCGGCAGCTCGCGCCGCCATCCATCGAGCAGTGACGGTGCGATCACCGCCAGCAGGAGCAGGGCGCAGAGGCCAAGCGACAGGGCGGTCGCCTGGACCAGGGACAGGCCGCGGCGACGGGCGAGCGCGGCAAGGCCCAGGCGCAGGGCAGGATGGGCGCCCGGGGCGATACGCCTGGCGAGGACCAGGAGCAGGCCGGACAGCAGGGCGGCCACGACCGCCACCCCCGCGAGACTGGCGGCGAGGATGCCGGCCAGTTTCGCCGAGTCGCTCTGCAACCAGACCAGGGCCACGGCGGTGACCACGGGCACCAGGTAGAGCGCGTCGAAGCGACGCACGCGGCGTTGCATGGATTCGCGGAACACCGCGACGGGAGGGACTTCGGCCAGGCGCACGAGGGGCGGCAAGGCGAAGCCGGCGAGCACGGCCAGGCCCATGGCTGCCGCGGCGAAAGCCGGACCCAGGGGCAAGGTGGTGGGAATGTTATCGAACAGCTGGCTGGCGAAGTACCAGGCGCCTTGTGCGAGTCCGAGTGCGATCGCCATGCCCAAGGCGGCGGCGGGCAGGGCCAGTGCAGCGAGCGTCGTGACCAGCAGGGCGGCGATGCGCCGGCGCGGCGTGCCCAAGGCGCGGAGCAGGGCCACTTCGGCGGCCTTGCGGCGCGCATAGCGCGACGAGGCCAGGGCGATCGCCACGCCAGCAAGCAGGGCGGAAAGCAGGGCGGTCAGGCGCAGGAAGGCGCTGGCCCGGTCGAACGCCGAACGCATGCGTTCCTGCATCTTTTCCGGGGTGATCAGCTCACCGCCGTGGGGAAGCGATCCCTGCTCGACACGCGTGCGCCAGCCGGCCACGGCGGCAGGCGTTCCTGCGACCAGCAGGCTGTGGCGCGCGCGACTGCCGACCGACAGCAGACCGGCCTCGTTCGCATCGTCGAGGTTCATCAGGGCGCGCGGTGCGAGGGCGAACAGCTCGCCGCCGTCCGGCTGACGGATCAGCTCCGCACCGACGGTGAGGTCGCGGCCGCCGATCTGCAGTGTCTGTCCGGGCGTGATGCCCAGGCCGACGAGGGCGCGATGGTCGAGGAAGACTTCCCCGCGGGCTGGCCCATGGCTGGCGTGATCGCTTCCCTTCGTATCGCGAACTTCCAGGGTGCCGCGTAGCGGGTAGGCCGCGTCGGTCGCCTGGACGTCGAGCAGCTGGCTGTGCTCGCCGACGAAGGCGACGCTGCGGAACGCGGCGCCACGCGTCGTCCGCAAGCCATCGTCGACTGCCGTGCGCAAGAGCGGCTCAGGCAGGGGTGCGGGTGCGGAGATACCGAGGTCGCCGCCGATCAGCTCGGCGGCGCTGGCGAGGATGCCGCGTTCGATGCGGGTGGACAGCGTCGCGACGACGCCCAGCGCGATCACCGCCAGGACCAGCGACGCGGCGAGCGTACGTAGCTCGACGAGATGCCACTCGCGCCGCAGCGTGCGCAGGGCGAGCCGGGTCACGTTCACGCGGGCACTCCGAGACGGCCTTCGTGCAGTTCCGCCGAGCGCGCGCAGCGGGCGGCGAGGCGGGCGTCGTGGGTCACCAGGATCAGCGTGGTGTTGTGCTCGCTGTTCATCGCGAAGAGCAGGTCGCCGATATGCTCGCCGGTGTGCTGGTCGAGATTGCCGGTGGGCTCGTCGGCGAAGAGGATGCGTGGCCGGTGCACGAAGGCGCGGGCCAGGGCCACGCGCTGCTGCTCACCCCCGGAAAGCTGGGCCGGGTAGTGGCGACGTCGCGCGCCGAGGCCGACCGACTCGAGCGCCGCATGCGCGCGGTCACGCGCCGAGTTGTCGCCTTCCAGTTCCAGCGGCAGCATCACGTTTTCCTCGGCCGTCAGTGCCGGGAGGAGGTGAAACGACTGGAACACGAAGCCGACCAGTCGCCGGCGGATCGCCGCCCGGGCTTCTTCGTCGATCGCCTCGAGTGCCTGTCCGTCGAGTCGTACGCTGCCCCCGGTGGCCACGTCGAGGCCGGCCAGCAAGCCGAGCAAGGTGGTCTTGCCCGAGCCCGACGCACCCACGATGGCGAAGCTCTCGCCGGCCGCCACGCTGAGGTTGACCCCGGACAGGATGTCCAGCCGTCCCTCCGGGCCGAAAACCGACTTGCTAACATCGGCTACTTCTAGAAGACCTCGGGAAGAATCGCTCATGCGTCGTTGCCTGTTCCTGTTGCTGTTCGTCTGGTGCGCCATCGCTTCCGCGGCGGATGCGCCGCGCAAGGTGCTGGTGCTCGGGGACTCGTTGTCGGCGGCGCACAACATCCCGGTGGACGCCGGGTGGGTGCGTTTGCTGGACGCTCGCACCTCGAAGATGGCGACGCCGTGGACGATGGTCAATGCCAGTATCAGCGGGGAGACCTCGCTGAGTGGGCGCAACCGGTTGCCGGGCCTGCTGCAGAAACAGCATCCCGCGGTGGTGGTGATCGAACTGGGTGCGAACGATGGCCTGCAGGGGCTGCCGCTGGGGCAACTCGCGGGCAATCTCGACGGCATGATCGACGCGGCCAAGGGCGCGGGAGCGAAGGTGCTCCTGCTCGGCATCGAGCTGCCGGTAAACTATGGACCGCAATACCGGGACGGGCTGCGCAAGGTCTACGCGGATGCCGCAAGGAAACACGACGTAGGCCTGGTTCCCTTCCTGCTCGACGGTGTGGCGCTGGATCCATCGCTGATGCAGGACGACGGCCTTCATCCCACCGCGCAGGGTGAGCCTCGCGTTGCGGACAATGTATGGAAAGCGCTTACGCCCTTGCTCCGTTAAACGACATAACGTCCACGTTCTCGTCCGCAGAATGAATGCTTGTTTTCGGTCTTCACACGGTTCTCACTGGTCCGGCCGTTAACTCTTCACATTTGTGAATCACAGAGGAGTGACACCCGATGAGCAACCGCGACGAACAAGCCGGCCTGATCCTTCTTGTCGAGGACAATCGCCAGATCGCCGAGATGGTGGGCGAATTTCTTGAGCGTCGGGGCTACTCGGTCGACTACGCGGCCGATGGCGTGAGTGGCCTCCACCTGGCGGTGTCCAACAGCTATGACGTCATCGTGCTGGACCTCATGCTCCCGGGCATGGACGGCCTGGATGTCTGTCGCAAGCTGCGCAAGGACGGCAAGAAGTCCACGCCGGTGCTCATGCTTACGGCACGGGACACCCTCGAAGACAAGCTGGTCGGCCTCGAGGCCGGCGCCGACGACTACCTGGTCAAGCCGTTCGAAGTGCGCGAGCTCGAAGCGCGCCTGCGTGCGTTGATCCGCCGTGACCGTCGTCAGGTGTCGTCGGAGGTGCTCAATGTCGGCGACATGACCCTCGACACGGCGACGCTGCGTCTGACCCGCAGTGGTCAGGAACTCACCGTCTCGCCGATCGGCCTGAAGCTGCTCGCGATCCTCATGCGCGAATCGCCGCGTGTGGTCAGCCGCCGTGACATCGAGCGCGAAATCTGGGGCGACACCTTGCCGGACTCCGACACGCTGCGTTCGCACCTGTACAACCTGCGCCGTGTCATCGACAAGCCGTTCGACCGTCCGCTCCTGCACACGATTCATTCGGCGGGGTATCGGCTTGCCGATCTCGATTCCGAAGTCGCCGCGTCGCAGACGGCATGAAGGCAACGCGGCACCGGATGTAATCGATGGAAGGCAGCAAATCGCAGGGGACGAAGCGTCGGCGCGGGTCATTCCGCGCCCGCATCGCGATCGTCTTCATTCTGCAGACCCTGGTCGTCGTCATCGCTTCGCTGATGGCGGCGAACAATGTCGCGCCGATCGGCGCAGCGATCGCGATCATGCTGTCGTCGGGCGGTCTTGCATGGCTGGCCGTATCGCGTGAGTGGGTACCCATCGCGACACTCGCGCGCCTGCTCGATGGCTGGGACCCTGACAAGCCCGACATGGCCCAGCTCGATCAGGAAAGCGGTAAGCGTTCGAACGGCGACGTCGGATCCCTGATCCGCGGCCTGCACGGTCTGGCGTCACGCATCGACGGCTATGGCGAGCGCGAGCGCAACTTCACTCGTGACGCCAGCCATGAGCTGCGCAGCCCGCTCACGGTGATCAAGATGTCATCGGACATGCTGGCGGACGAGTCGGACCTTTCCGATTTCGGGCATCGTTCGCTGGAGCGAATCCGACGCTCCACGCGTGAGCTGGAAGCGTTGGTCGAGGCCTTTCTCATCCTCTCGCGGGAATCCGACCAGGGTCTTGCCGAAGAAGACTTCGTCGTCAACAAGATCCTTCGTCAGGAAGTCGAATACGCGCGTGAGCTGATCGCCGGACGCCCGGTGGAACTGATTCTCGACGAGCCGGCGAGCTTCGCCTTGCACGCATCGCCGCGGGTTTTCGCCGTGCTCTGCGGACAGCTGATCCGGCATGCGCTTCAGCAGACCGACCAGGGCGTGATCGTCGTGACGGTCATGCCCGGCAGCGTGAGCGTCATCAATCCTGCGGTCGACCTGCCTGAGGAGGGTAGCCGGCGACATGCCTCGGTGGATCGTCACGGCTTCGACCTGGCGATTGCACGGCGGCTGTCGGATCGCTTCCAGTGGCCGTTGGAGTTGCGCTCGCTGCCCGGTGCGAATCGCGTCGCGAGTGTCAGGTTCCCGCATCCGCAGCCGGTCGAGGCGTGATCGCAGATCGCCGCTGAAGCGGCTCCCACATCGCCGCTGAAGCGGCTCCCACATCGCCGCTGAAGCGGCTCCCACATCGCCGATCGATGGGTCCTACAGAAGGCTCTTGTGGGAGCCGCTTCAGCGGCGATTCGGCGAAATCCTCACTTCACAAGGCTAGCGATCCGCTCGCTACTCAACGCCCCACTAAACGCCTTACGCGTCCCATCCGCACGAATCACCAGTGTGCGCGGCGTTTCGCCACCCCACTGGGGATCGATGAGGTAATTGATCCGGTCGGGTGTCGCATCGGCGTAGGCTCGTGACGGCACGCCATCCAGCCCCGCCGCCTTCAACCGCGCGCTCAGTGCATCGCGCTGGCCGATCGAGTCCGTCGCGACGAAGACCAGGTCAACATCGGCATGCTCGCGCTGCCAGGTCGCCAGGGCCGACAGGTTCTCCTCGCAATACGCACAATCGAGCGCCCATAGCGCGACCATGCGTACACCCTTGGCGGGTGGTGCAACCAGCGCCTTGACGTCGGCCGGGGTGAAGGCCACCGGCGCTGCGGCGAACACGGGCATCGCGATGCTCAACGCCGTCAGAAGGAGTATTCGCTTCATCACTTCAGCGCCTCCGTCGGCACCAGGCGGAACTGTCCTTCCGGATTCCATGCCACGAAGGCGCGGTGATCCCAGAGAACCAGTTTCGGCCAGCCTGACTCGTTCGCGGTATGGGCGACCTGCCGGGGCTCGTCGAAGCTGGCGCCGCCGTCGCGCGACTCGCGCACCATCAGGTTCAATCCTTCGGGCGACATCTGGTGGAACGCGATCCAGACATGCGTGCCGTCGGCGAGGAGGTCCGCATGGGAAGCTCCGGCCGTGGCAACCGTGGTCAGATGCGACGGCGGCGCGCCAGGCATCAGCTGGCCGTACCAGATCGTCGCCTTGCCATCGGCGGCGCTGAACCACACGGCGTGACGCGTGCCCTTGGCATCGATCGACAACGAAGGGCCGTGATGCGGACAGCCTTCGATGTGCCACTGGGTGAACGTGGCGCGCTCCACCTTCGGCGACGTCTTGCCAACGGGGAGGGTGGCGAAGGCGTGGTCACGGATGTTGTCACCGTAGATCGTGCGGAAGAACGCATCCACCGAGCCATCCGGCGCTCGTGCGAGCGCGATGCGGCAGCACTCGCAGCTTTCGTCGACGATCTTGCGCTCCGGCGCGAAATGCGCGCCGCGGTCAGTCGACCAGCTGTAATACGTCGCTGCGCCGAGGTACGGCTTGCCGGCTGCTTTCGCGGCCTCGAGGTCACGCTTGTCGATCCAGGCGACGATGACGTTGCCCTTGCCGTCGACGGCGAGCGAATCGAACCGGTGAGTGATTTCCGCGCGGTCCGCATGCACGGTGGTCGGTGTGTCGAAGTGCGCACCGCCATCCAGGGAACGTGAAAAACGTACGAAGCCGGTCCACGGCAGCTTGCGCGGCTGCGACCAGGTCACGTAGAGCTCGCCCTTCGGGCCCAGGGCGATCTTGGGCCGATTCTCGCCCTCGGCGTAGATCGGCTCGCCCGTGGGATTGACGATGGTGGAGACGGTGAACGAGCGGCCCATGTCGTCGGAGCGTCGCGCGCGCACATGCTCGCCCACGGTGTCGACGACCCACAGGTGCCCCCCGGCATCGATAGCCGCGTCGAAGCCCAGCGGGGCCTCATGTCCCATGGCCATGCCGTGCATGTCGTCGGCATGCGCCGAGGAGGCCAGGCCGGCGAGGAGGAGTGAAGCGAAGCAAGCGAGGCGGCGCATGCTCAGCGCTCGTCCGGACGTTCGCGCACCGGATGCTTGCTCAGCTTGCGCTGCAGCGTGCGTCGATGCATGCCGAGACGGCGTGCCGTTTCGGAAATATTGCCTTCGCACTCGGTCAGCACGCGCTGGATGTGTTCCCACTCCAGGCGACGCAGCGGCAGGGGTGCGTCGGGGGCGTCGACCAGGTCGTCGGGGTCGGCAGGGCCCGAGTCGCCGTCGAGCAGTGCGCGGACCACGGCATCGGCATCCACGGGCTTGGCGAGGTAGTCGTGTGCGCCGCGCTTGATCGCTTCCACCGCGGTGGCGATCGACGCATACCCGGTCAGCAGCAGGACCCGGATGTCCGGCACCAGCGACTGCAGTTCGGGAATCAGGCGCAGCCCGTTCTCGTCGCCCAGCTTCAGATCGAGCACGCAATAGCGAGGCTGGTGCCGGCGGGTGAGGGCGCGCGCATCGTCTGCGTTGTCCGCAGTGATGACCTCGAACCCACGCGAGGTCATGGCACGTCCCAGCACGCGTGCGAACGTGGGGTCGTCATCGACGATCAGCAGCGGGCGACCGCCGGGTGGGACGAGTTCATTCATGCCGGATCTCCAATAACCGAAAGAGGCAGGCGCAGGCGCATCTGCGCGCCGTGGCCGGTATTGCTGGCGGCGAGTTCGCCTTCGAGACGCTCGGCGGTCGCTTCGGCCAGCGCAAGGCCGATGCCGAGGCCGGTCGCCTTTTGCGACAGGCCGAGCGTGCCGAGTTCGTCGAACTCGTCGAAACCGGGGCCCTCGTCGCTGACGACGAGTTCCAGCCAGCGGTCGTCGCGGCGAATGGCCAGCGAGACGGCGGCGCTGGCGTTCATCGCCGAGGCGTCGGCAGCGTTGTTCAGCAGGTTGATCAGCGCGTGGCGCAGGCCTGGCGGTGAGCGCAGGCGCAGGCGTGCCGCATCGTCCGCGACGGCAAGCGTCACCTCGGCTTCGGGGCGCAGCAACTGGAAGCGTTCCATGCAGCCGTGTACGAACTCGTCCAGGGTGATCCGCTCCGGCACCTGCGACAGCTGTGCCTGGCCGAAGGCGACCATTTCGCGAAGGATGGTGCGGCATCGTTCCACCTGGCCCTGGAGCAGGTCGAGGTCGTCGCCCAGCGCATTGTCGGTGACGTGCTCACGGCGGATCTCGGGCAGCAAGGTGCGCATGGTCGACAACGGGGTGTTGAGTTCGTGCGCAGCACCGGCGGCCTGTGTCGCGATCGCCAGGATGCCCTCGTCGCGCAGGGCACGTTCGCGCACGCGCTGCACCTCACCCTGTTGATGGCGGATGGCCTTTGCGAGGTTGCTGATGAACACGCCGAGCAGGATCGCCATGATGACGAAGTTGACGCCCATGCCGGCCACGTAGAGGTCGAGATCCAGGCTGCTGCTGCCCAGTGTCGGCAACGGCAGGTGATAAGGCACGAGCAGGACGTAAGCCACGCCGGTGAGGATCGCCACCAGCGACACGCCGGCGATCGACAGCGCGGCCGCCGACAGCGCGATCGGTACGAGCAGTAGGGTGACGAACGGATTACTGGCGCCACCGGTGAAGTAGAGCAGGTAGCCCAGCACCAGCGTATCGGCGGCGATGTGCACGATGGCTTCGCCTTCGCTCACCTTCCACGGCATGCCGAGACGGAACGACGCTGCCGCCGCGAACACGGCCAGCACGCAGACGCCGATCATCAGCGGCAGCAAGGGCACGTCGAGGTTGAGCAGGGTGACGCAGGAGAGGATCGCCACGCTCTGCCCGGCAATGGCGCACAGGCGGAGCCAGGCAAGGGTACGCGCGAGTGCGAAGGGACCGGAGCGGGATGACGGCGAGTGCAGGTTGTCGCTCACGGGGGTCTCTTCAAAAGGGAAGGGCCGCCGGGTGGGCGGCCCTTCGGCGCGTTACAGGTCTTCGTTGTGTACCGGCGGGAACGGCGGCACGTTGGCCAGCGCATGATTGAGCGAAAGCTTCTTCATGAGCGGCAGCATGCCCACCGCGATGCCCGTGCACAGGATGCCGACCATGCCGAGCTTGTTGAACAGGCTCGTGTAGATGGTCAGCGACTGCAGCGGATCGGTGATGTTGTCCGGGATCGCCGCGTAGTTGGCGACGACACTACCCATGTATTGGGCCACACCCGAGGCGACGTAGTAGGCACCCATCATGAAGCCGCCCATGCGCGCGGGGACGTAGCGGGCGATCATCGCGAGGCCGAGGCCGCTCACCAGCACTTCGCCCAGCGAGTAAAGGCCGTAACCCCAGACCATGTACCAGGACGAGATCTTGCCGGCGATCGCGGTGGTGGCGCCGAGGCCGTACATGAAGAAGCCGGCGGCGACGGCCGCGAAGCCCAGGGCGAACTTGGCGGCGACCGGGAAGTCCTTGCCGTGCTTGCCGAGCGTGTTGTACAGCCAGACCAGGATCGGCGAGAGGATCACGATCCAGATCGCGTTGAGCGACTGGAACTGCTCGGGAATCCACGTGAAGATATTCCAGCCGAACAGGTTGAACTGCAGGTCGACGTTGCGCTGGGCGAACAGGTTCAGCGAGGTCGACATCTGCTGGTAGAAGATGAAGAAGAAGATCGTCTGCACGGTCAGCACGAGTGCGGCGATCAGGCCGGCGCGCTCGCCTTGTGCGCTGGAGCGGATCAGGTGCACGAAGATACCGAGGATGACGACGCCGGCGATGTAGACGCAGGCCTGCGCAACGCCCTGGTTCTGCAGGATGTAGGCCGAGGCGGCGATGATCAGGATGCCCGCGCCGATGATGGCGAGGATGTTCTTCACCTTCGGCGGATGCTCGTCCGGCTCGGAACCGACGTGGGCGAGCGTGCGGCGCATGAAGAAGTAGTTGATCAGGCCGAGGATCAGGCCGATGGAGCAGACGCCGAAGGCGGTGTGCCAGCCGAGCGCGTCGCTGTAGTGGGTGCCGACGTAGTCGCGGATCCACGGGGTGAGCAGCATCGAGATGGTCGAGCCGACGTTCACCGCCATGTAGTAGATGGTGAACGCGCTGTCGATCTTGACCTCGTCGCCTTCGTAGATCTTGCGCACCAGGTTGCCGGCGTTCGGTTTGAACAGGCCGTTACCCAGGATGATCACGCCCAGCGCGATGTACAGGAAGTAGGTGCTGTTGGTCGGGATCCAGAGCAGCGCATAGCCGACCATGAGGACCACGGCGCCGGTAAGCATCGTGCGGCGCGTACCGAGGAATTTGTCGCCGATCCAGCCGCCGATGGCGGGTGTGGCGTAGATCAGGGCAGAGGCAGCGCCCCAGACCAGGTTGGCGTCGACGTCGGGAAAGCCGAGCTTCTTCACCATGTAGGTGACCATCAGCACCTGCATGCCGTAGAAGCCGAAGCGCTCCCACATCTCGATGAGGAAGACCGTGCTGAAAGACTTGGTCTGTGAAACGGGCGGGTTCTGGATTGCCATGTATTTTCCGGAAGCATTGGAAACAGCGAGCCGGGTTGTGGAACCCTGGCTCCCGTCGCCGTGACCTGAACGAAGTCACAACCGTTCAAGCGTAATACAAATGGTCCACCGGGTTGTGCTGCAGCGCCAGAGGGGCGCGGCGATACGCCACGGAGCGGGGTTTCGGCGGCTTCGTAGGCGGGCTATGGCATCATAGGGGGCCTACCGTCACGCCAGCGCCCGAGCCATGGTCCTGAACCCCGTCCTTTTGTCCACTTCGGCGACCTGACCGCCCATGGCTTCCACGATTCCGCGCGGGCCGCGGCAGGTGTTCTCGGCGTTCCAGTGGTCCATGAAGGGCCTGAAAGCCTGCTACCAGCACGAGGCCTCGTTCCGGCTTGAGGTTTATCTTGCCGTGATTCTCGTGCCCCTCGGCTTCTGGCTGGGTCAGGGCGGTGTCGAAAAGATCGTGCTCGTCACCTTCCCGATCCTCGTCCTCGCCGCCGAACTGCTCAACTCGGCCATCGAAGCCGTCGTCGATCTGGTCAGCCCCGAATTCCATGAGCTGGCCGGACGGGCCAAGGATATGGGCTCCGCAGCGGTCTTTTTCCTCCTGTTGATGGTCGGCGTCAGCTGGGCCCTGATCCTGATTCCCCACTACAGCCACTGACGCGGCTCCATGTAGGAGCCGATTCATCGGCGATGCTTTCCCTGCAAATTCCTGCGAACTCCCCGGGTTTGGGTTAACTTGTGCCCCGCACCCCAAGGAATCGCCGCCATGAAGACACTCGTCCGTGCTTTTGCCCTCGTCCTGCTCGCCGGCTTCCTGTCCGGCTGCGGCTACAACGCCATCCAGCGCGAAGACGAATCGGTCAAGGCCGCCTGGTCCGATGTACTGAACCAGTACCAGCGCCGCGCCGACCTGGTTCCTAACCTCGTCAACACGGTGAAGGGATACGCCCAGCACGAAGAGCGCGTGCTGACCGAAGTCACCAACGCCCGTGCGAAGGTCGGCCAGACCCAGATCACCCCGGAGCTCGCCAACGACCCCGAGGCCCTGGCGAAATTCCAGGCCGCCCAGGGCCAGCTGTCCGGCGCGCTGTCGCGACTGATGGTGGTCAGCGAGAACTATCCCCAGCTCAAGGCGGACGGCTCGTTCCGTGACCTGCAGGCCCAGCTGGAAGGCACCGAGAACCGGATCACCGTGGCGCGTACCCGCTACGTGGCGGCCATCCAGTCCTACAACACGCTGATCCGCTCCTTCCCGAACAACCTGACCGCCAAGGTCATGGGCTACAAGGTGAAGCCGAACTTCAGCGTCGAGAACGAGAAGGCCATCTCCACCGCGCCGACCGTGGACTTCGGTTCCACCCCGGCCCAGGCCCCCGCACCGGCTCCCGCGGCCAGCCGCTGATGTGGCGGTTCGCGGCGCGGCTGTGGCTCGCCGTCGCCCTGTTGGTGCCGTCCATGGCGGCGCTGGCAGACGGCGACGCCGCCGTGCCGACGCTACAGCGACACGTCACCGACCTCACGGGCACGCTCAGCGCCGATCAGGTCAGCCAGCTGGATACGCGGCTGGCCGATCTGGAAAAGCGCAAGGGCGCGCAGGTCGTCGTGTTGATGGTGCCGACGACCCAGCCGGACGATCTGGAGGGTTACTCGCTCAAGGTCGCCGAGGCCAACAAGATCGGTCGCAAGGGGCCCGACGACGGCGTCCTCCTGCTGGTGGCCAAGAACGATCGCCGGGTGCGCATCGAAACCGGCTACGGCCTCGAAGGCGCGCTGCCCGACGCCATCGCCTCGCGCATCATCCGCGAGTACATGGCGCCCAAGCTGCGCACGAACGACTACTACGGCGGCATCAGCGACGCGCTGACCGCGATCACCCAGATCGTCGACGGCGAGGCGTTGCCGCCGCCGGTCAGTCCCGACGAAAGCCATGAGCGCAAGCGTGGTGGCGGCAATCTGTTCCTGCCCCTCCTCTTCGGCGTGATCTTTCTTCGCGGCATCCTGGGCCGTGCGCCGTTGTGGGCGCGCATGCCGATCGGCGGAGCCGTGACCGGCGGCCTGGCCTGGCTGATCATGAGCTCGATCTTCGGCGGGGTGGTCGGTCTCGTCGCCGGCGCCTTGTTCATGGCCATTCCGGGCGGTGCCGGCCGCTCCATCGGCGGTGGCGGCTGGGGTGGTTTCGGTGGCTGGGGCGGTGGTGGCGGTTTCGGAGGCGGCGGCTTCGGCGGTGGTGGTGGAGGCGGCGGCTTCAGCGGAGGCGGCGGCAGCTTCGGTGGTGGCGGCGCGTCGGGGAGCTATTGATGGACATGCAACGGATCGTCGCCAACCTGTTCGGTGCCTGGTTCCAGATGGGGCGTCAGTTCGGGTCGGACACCCTCGATGCCATTGCGGGCACGGTATCCGCGGGCGAAGCCACGCACCGCGGCGAATTGCGTGTTGCCATCGAATCGCGCTTGCCGTTCTCTGCCGTCGCGTCCGGCGTCACGGCCCGCGACCGCGCGGCAATGCTGTTCGCTCATCTGCGCGTATGGGACACCGACGACAACTGTGGTGTCTTGCTGTACGTCCTGCTCGCCGAGCATCGCATCGAAATCATCGCGGACCGCGGCATCGCGCGGGCCGTCACGCAGCCGGAATGGGACGCCATCACCGTCCATATGCGCGACGCGTTCGCCGAGGGCCGTTTTCGCGAAGGCGTGCAGATCGGCGTCGCCGACGCCGGTGCATTGCTGGCCCGACATTTCCCGGCCGACGGTCGTTCGCGGGAAAACGAGCTGCCCGACCGGCCACTGGTGCTGTAACCCTGGCGTTACGCACTGGGGGCGCGGGAGGCATACGCCCTTCGGGGAATGGTCTGGAGACTCTTCCCGTAGCACGCTTGACGAGTCATCCCCGTCCGGTGCGACGCATGAAGACCTTCCTGCTCCTGCTCATCCTGTTGCTCGGACCGTCGCTGGCCCAGGCCCAGTCCGGCAACGACGAAGCCGCTCTCACGGCACTACCCCAGGCTTTCATCGATGCGTGGAATCGGCACGACGGTCATGGCCTGACCGTCCTCACCGAACGCGAGGTGGACTTCGTCACGGTCGACGGCAAGTGGATGCGGGGGCAGAAGGATTTCGAGACGTATCACACGCGCATTCTCGGTACGCGCTTCCGCGACTCGGTCAACCGCGTCATCGGTACCAACGTGCGTTTTCTGGGGCCGGATCTTGCCTCCGTGCATTACACCTGGCAGATCACCGGCGCCACCGACGACGCGGGCCGGGCGATCCCACCCCGTTCCGGCATCATGATGTTTCTCGCGCGCAAGCAGCACGGCCAGTGGCTGATCGCGGTGGGGCAGAACACGAATGGCGCGCCTGTTCGTAGCGAAGGGGCGGATATTGTTTCGCCGTTGGCGCTGGTGCCTTAGCGCATCAGCTCGCGTCAGATGCTTGAATTTCTGCAAGCATCTTTTCGTTAGCGATCATGGCTTCCGATCGCGTCTTGTAAATGCCGGCTTCCGGCTCGGCAAACCCGAGATCGGCAAATACGTTTCCGCCGGACGGAATCAGCGTGGTGTTATCGCAGGTCATTCGTTCGAGTTCCGGTCGACCGATGTGGTGCGCGGAAGATTAGCGCATGGCCTCACTCGCAGCTTTGAAAAGGCGAGGGTTCGCCGCTGAAGCGGCTCCCACAGTGGCCTCGCAAGGTCGGCTCAGAACTTCTGCTGGTAGCCGACGTAGAAATAGCGATCGATGTCGAACGCGGGGTTGTACGGCGGGCTGCCGCCGCCGGCGCTGGATACGTTGTAGTACAGCGGTCCCTTGCGTGCGAACACGTTATTGATGCCGACACGGAAGTTGCCGTTCCAGGGTGCCTGCCAGCGCAGCTGCGCATCGTGGAAGGCGACCGAGCCCTTGCGGCTCACGCCGGTGACGCCGGTGATCGCGTTGAGCTCATTCGGACGATTGCACTCGACCGTGGACGACCAGCACGAATCTTTCAGGCCGTCGAAGTAGCGCACGGTCCACGTCGCACCGAAGCGCCGCCACGACCAGTCGAGGGAGAGGTTCGAACGGACGCGATATAGTCCCTGCACGCCGTTCATGTAGCCGGCTAGCTGGCGTGGCGGTGAACCGGGGCTGCTCGATTGCGTGTAGTCCTTCAGATAGGTGCTATCCGAAAGCAGGGTGAACTCGCCATAGCGTGTTTCCGGGAAACGGTAGTGCGCGCCGAGATCGTAGCCTTCGGTACGCAACGTGCCG
This sequence comes from Luteibacter rhizovicinus DSM 16549, assembly GCF_001887595.1. Lineage (NCBI taxonomy): Bacteria > Pseudomonadati > Pseudomonadota > Gammaproteobacteria > Lysobacterales > Rhodanobacteraceae > Luteibacter > Luteibacter rhizovicinus. Next base: position 326,189 of record NZ_CP017480.1, on the reverse strand, counting down.
AGGTTGGCCAGGCTTTCGTCCAGCGAGGTGATATGCCCGTCGGCCGCACGCGTAAAGCGTCCGCAATACGTCGGATCGTTCCGTACGTAGCAGAAGTTGAGAATGTCACCGGCGAGGATCGGCGTGATGACGTCGCGGATGTCGACCTTGTAGTAGTCGAGCGTGATGTCGAGGCCATCGAGATAGCCGGGGCTGTAAACCAGGCCGGCGGTGCGCGTGATCGACGATTCCGGTTTGAGCGCGGGATTGGCACCCGTGCGGAATGCCACGGGATTCTGGCCGCCGGTGGCGGAGTTGACCTGCGCCCCCGACTGGTCGATCTGACGGTAGTTCGCCGGCACGCCTGCCGCGCCGCAACGGCCACGCACACCGGCGTCGGACGCCGCCGCACCGTAGACGCTGTCGCAGGGGTCGAGGAAGCTCTCGAAACTTTCGCTCGAGCCTGCGTAGAGATCGGCGACCGTCGGTGCGCGGAAGCCTTCGGCGTAGGTGCCGCGCAACAGGAGATCGTCGAACGGTTTCCAGCGGAAACTGTACTTGTTGTTGGTCCGGCCGCCGAAGGCCGAGTAGTGGGAATAGCGCGATGACGCGTTCACCGCCAGTTCCCGCGCGAAGGGCAAGTCGGCCAGCAGCGGCACGTCGAGTTCGAGGTAGGCCTCGTTGACGATGTAGCCGCCGTTGGTCGGATTGCTGGCCAGCTGGGTGGTCAGGCCGGCGGAGTCGGCGGGGTCGGGCACGTAGCGTCCGTTCTCGGTACGATGCTCGAGGCCACCGGCCACGCGAACCGTGCCGGCAGGCAGGTCGAACACGCCGCCGGTCAGGTTGGCGACGATGTCGTTGGTCCTCGTCACCTGGCGGGCGGTGGTCGTGGATTGCACGTAGTTCCACACGGCCTCCGGCGTACCGCCGGGGCCGGCAAGGATGTTCCACGGCACGCAGCCGGCCGCGCGATCCGCGGCATTGGCGCAGACGACGTTACCGTTGACGACCGAGGTCGGTCCCAGCGCTTTGGCGGCGTTGACCAGATTTATGTTGCCGCTGTCGGTGCGGCTGTCGCGTGCCTCGGAATACCCGTAGGTAACGTCCCAGTTCCAGGTGCGGTCGCCCCAGAGGAAACTGCCTTCGGCGCCGGCATCGGCGTGGAAGGCCTTGCTCTTCGCCCAGCTGATCCGCGGCAGTTCCGTGGTGCGGCGGAAGAAGTCGGTGTCGTAGCCTGGAAACGGGTTGTATGCGTTGCCCGCATCGATCGCCAGGTCGCTGGTGCGTCCCGAGCCGCTCTCCAGAGGATAGCCCGCCGCCTGGCTGCGCGTGTCGCGCACGCCGTAGTTGGCCATGCCACGCAGGGCGATGTCGTCGGTAATGTTGTAACGACCCGTCGCGAACAGATTGCGCAGCTTGCTGCTCGCCCGGAAGGTCATGTCCTGCGGCGTCGAATACTTGTCGGCGTTGCTGTTGACGTCGTAAGGGTGGTAGTTGGCGAGGTCCGCGGTGTTACCGACCACGCCACCCGGATGGTTGACGACGTAACGGTTGGGCGCCCACGAGCCGTCCGCGGCGTACGCGCCTGCACCGGCCGTGCCTGCTGCGCGGGGATCGACCACACCGCCGAAAGGGCCCATGCCGAAACCATCGTCCGGATGACGCGGACCGTAGGCCGTGCGAGTCAGTGAGCGCTTGCTGTCGTCCAGTTCGTCGCCGTCTTCGTAACTGGCGCCGAGAATGATCGAGGCGCGCTCGGTGCTCTTGCCCCAGGTGAACGTGCCGTTCTTCTGGGTGCCGTCGCCTTTGCCGTTGACGCCGTAGAGCACGTCGGCGGACGCGCCTTCGAAGCGATCCGTCGTGACGATGTTGACGACACCGCCGATGGCATCGGAGCCGTAGATCGACGAGGCGCCATCCTTGAGGACTTCGATGCGCTCGACGATCGCCACGGGAATGGTGGAGAGATCGGTCAGGCCGTTCAGGCTGGTGGTCCAGCGCCGGCCGTTGACCAGGATGAGGGTGCGCACCGCGCCAAGATTGCGCAGGTTGGCGTAGCGGCCACCGGCGTCGGTGCTGGACGAGAGCGTGTCCTGCGGGGTGACTTCGGGCGTCGCCGCGGAGGGAATGCGGGCGATCACGTCCGCCAGGCTGGTCAGGCCCGTATCGCGAATGGCCTGGCGATCCATGGTGAAGACGGGCTGCGCGGTTTCGACATCGGTGCCGCGGATGCGCGAACCGGTCACGCTGACGTTCACCGGCGCGAGCATCTCCGCCGACGGAGGGGTTTCCTGCGCGGAGGCGCCGACATAAGGCACGCAGGCTCCGAGCGCTACGGCAAGCGCTACGCGTCGCCCTGCGACGAGGCGCTTGTGCCCGGAACTGACGTACATACCCTGAAGCCTCCCAAGCCCCGCCATACCCCACCCGGGCTCGACGATCACACGAAGATAACGCGTGCGGCGTGACGGGGGCAACCGGCGGAAGTCATGGACGACCGCCGGTTGGGGCTCCGGCTCAGTTCGACGCGGTGCTGGCCTCGCCGCCGCCGATGTTCTTGTCGAGGAACGCCTGCAGCTTGTTATAGAACTCCTCGACGTTCTCCGGCTTGACGAAACCGTGCTTTTCGCCGGACTTGGTCAGGACGTCGTAGGGCTTGTGGGCCGCATCCATCGCCGCGCGCATGGCCTTGAACTGGGCAAACGGGGCGCGTTCGTCGTCTTCACCGTGGACCAGCAGCACGGGCACGGTGATCTTGTCGGCCAGGTGCACGGGCGAGTTCGCGGCCAGGTCGGCCTCGTCGCGGCCGATCACCGAGGTGAGGTAGCTGCGGCCGGACTTCGTCGTCTTGATGTCGCCCTTGTTGTACATCATGTCCAGGTCGTAGATGCCCGCGTAGCCGACCGCGCACTTGAACAGACCCGGGTCACGGATGGTGGTCATCATCGCGGAGTAGCCGCCGAAGCTGGCCCCGTACACGCAGATGCGCTTGGGGTCGGCATAGTTTTCGGCGATCGCCCATTTCACGCCGTCGATCAGGTCCTGCTGGATGCGGGTGCCCCACTTGAGATAGCCCTGTTCCTCGAATCCATTGCCACGGCCACCGGAACCGCGGTAGTTGACCTGCAGCACCAGGTAACCACGGTTGGCCAGGAACTGGGCGTCGTCATCGTAGAACCAGTCGTCCTTGATGCCGATCGGGCCGCCATGGGGGACGAGCACCATCGGCAGGTTGCCTTCGGACTTGCCCTTGGGAAAGGTCAGGATGGCCTCGAGTTCCGTACCGTCGCTGGCCTTGAAACGCAGCGGACGGCGCTCGGCCATCTTTGCCGGGTCGATCCAGGGGGCCACGGCGAACAGGCTGCTCACCTTGTACGTCTTGGTGTCGATCAGCATGTAGCGTCCCGGATCGCGGTCGCTGGCCAGGCCGAACATCAGCTGGCTGCCGTCCTCGCTGAAGTCGATGAAGTTGACGAAGTTCCCCGGGAATTTCAGCGACAGTGCCATGTGCAACTTGGCGATCGATTCCTTCGGGTCGACGTAGGTGACCTTGGGGACGCCGCTGGTGGCATACGTGCCGAAGGGACGCAGGGGCACCGGTGTCCACAAGCCGGCAGACGTGACGGTACTGAAATCGTCCTTGCTGATCACGCGGCGGTTGCCGCCATCCTCGTCCTGCTCGACAAACTCGCCACCCATGCCGCCGGGGCTGTAGCGGGCATATATGCGGTTGCTTCCCGCGACGGAGGCGACAGGCACGAACCGCTGCAGTTCGCCGTTCTCGGGCACCTTGACCCAGCCGCTGCCTTCGCGGTGGAACACCACGTACTTGAAGTTGTCGTCCGTGCCGTAGGAGAACTTGGCCACGCCCTCGGGCGAGACCATGAAGCTCATGTCGCCGATGCCGATGTTGGCCATCTCCTTACGTGTGCTGGTGGTCGCGTCGACGTCGAAGAGAGTGCTTCGATTCTTGTCCGACCATGACGTGGCGCGCATGTAGAAGTGGCCGTTGCTCTGCACGGGCGTGCCTTCGATCTCGCCCCAGCCGGAGTCGGTCTGGCGGGTGCCCGAGCGCTTGCCGACGGCCTCGTAGCCGTAAAGGTAGTCGGGATTCTTGCCATTGATGTCGATCGCCATGATCTCGCCGGTGTACGACGTGTTGCCGATCGAGCCGTCCTGCTTGCCGCGCGCGACGACCAGGCGTGTGGCGCTCGCCCAGACGATGTTCGCCGGCAATTCGTACGGAGGCATGCGGATCAGGCTCCCCGGCTTGGTCGGGTCATCGACCGAATAGATCGCGATCGAATGCGTCTTGCCGTCCGGGTCGTTGTAGACCACGGAGAAGTGTTTGCCGTCGGGCGAGAGGCGCGGCATGGTCAAGGGCAGTCGACGGGCGAAATCGGCCGTCGGGATCAGATCGGCGGCCGCGACGCCGGTGGCGCACGCGGCGAGACACAGCACGGCCAGTAGCGGCCGCACGAAGCGGTACTTCATGTTCGACTCCCCTTGCTTTGGTGTACTTCCCTTACACGCTGCCCTCCCCGGACAGCGCCCCTGGCGGATATAGCCGATTCCGAGGCCGCCGACAAGGCGGCCCCCTCGGCCGGAGGGGGCGCTACACTTGCCGCCTGCGTTCTATCTGGGCCTTCCATGGCAACTCCGTTCGTCGTCAATATCGATCCCGTCGCGCTGTCCCTCGGACCTCTTCAGGTCCATTGGTACGGGCTCATGTACCTCGGCGGCTTCCTCGGCGGATGGGCGCTCGGCGAGTATCGCCGCCGGCAGGGGCGTTTGCCTGTCAGCGCAGACCGCTTCGGCGACCTCATGTTCTATTGCATGATGGGCGTGGTGCTGGGCGGCCGGGTCGGCTACATGCTGTTCTACACGGCCATTTCCTGGATATGGACCGACCCCCTCGCCATCTTCCGCATCTGGGACGGCGGCATGTCCTTCCACGGTGGCCTGCTCGGCGTGGTCGTGGCCGGTATCTGGTGGTCGCGGCGCAACCACGTCAAGTTCTTCGACACCATCGATTTCGTCGCCCCGCTGGTGCCCCTGGGCCTCGGCCTGGGCCGCCTGGGCAACTTCATCAATGGCGAGTTGTGGGGCAAGCCCACCGACCTGGCCATCGGCATGATCTTCCCGCATGCGCCCGATGCCTTGCCGCGCCATCCCAATCCGCTCTACGAGTTCGCGCTCGAGGGCGTGGTGATGTTCACCGTGCTCTGGCTGTTTACGCTGAAGCCGCGCCGGCGCTACGCCGTGTCGGGCCTGTTCGCCCTGATGTACGGCAGCTTCCGCTTCATCATCGAATTCGTCCGCGTACCCGATGCCCAGCTGGGGTATCTGGCCTTTGGCTGGGTCACCATGGGGCAGATCCTCTCGTTGCCGCTGATCGCGCTCGGCATCCTCTGGCTGGTGATGTCGCGCCGTGCACCGTACGCGCCTGTCGCTCCCGTCGCGGCCACCGCCGCGACCGCGACCTGATATCGTCCCGAGCCATGCAGCCCTATCTCGAACTCCTGCGCCATGTGCGCGACCACGGCACCGAGAAATCGGACCGTACCGGCACGGGTACGCGCAGCGTCTTCGGCTGGCAGATGCGCTACGACCTGGCCAAGGGTTTTCCGCTGGTCACGACCAAGAAGCTGCACCTGCGGTCGATCGTCCATGAGCTGATCTGGTTTCTCCAGGGCGACACGAATGTCGCCTACCTGAAGGAGAACGGAGTCAGCATCTGGGACGAATGGGCCGACGCCAACGGTGACCTCGGCCCGGTCTACGGACGCCAGTGGCGTGCGTGGCCGACAGCGGACGGCAAGGTAGTCGACCAGATCGCCTGGGTGGTGGACGAGATCAAGCGCAATCCGGATTCGCGTCGGCTTATCGTTTCCGCATGGAACGTGGGCGAACTGCCGAAGATGGCATTGATGCCGTGCCACACGATGTTCCAGTTCTATGTGGCCAGCGGCAAGCTGTCCTGCCAGCTGTACCAGCGCTCGGGCGACATCTTCCTCGGGATACCGTTCAACATCGCCAGCTATGCCTTGCTCACGCACATGATCGCCCAGGTGACCGGGCTGGAAGTGGGCGACTTCGTGCACACGCTGGGCGATGCGCACCTGTATTCGAACCACATCGAGCAGGCCGACAAGCAGCTGTTGCGTGAGCCGCGTCCGCTGCCGCGCCTGTCGCTCAACCCGGAGGTGACGTCGATCTTCGATTTCCGCTTCGAGGATGTCGCCATCGTGGATTACGACCCGTATCCGGCGATCAAGGCACCTGTGGCGGTCTGAAGTCCGCTGCCTGCCCCGGAGGGACGATGTCCCCTGGGTTGGGTCGGCGCTCAGATCGTCCGCGTCGCCTCGACCGGCGGCACGCGTGACGCCCGCCGTGCCGGCGACAGCACGGCCAGCTGCCCGAGCAGCAGCAGGATCACCGCCCCCGCGCCGACATAGAGCAGCGAAAGCCGTGACGTCTCGAAGGCGCGCATCATCCAGGCGTTGAGACCGAAGGCCAGGACGACACCGGCGAGTGCGCCCGCCATGCTGATGAGTCCGTTCTCGGTGAGGAAGTACACGAGAATGTCGCGACGCGTGGCGCCCAGCGCACGACGAATGCCGATCTGCCGACGACGTTGACCCACCCAGAAGCTGGTCAGTCCCACGATCCCGGCGGCGGTGACCACGAGCAGGGTGACGCAGATGCCGGCGAGCATCCAGGCCAGGCCGCGATCGCTGCGGTAGGCGATCTGACGTACCTGACTGAAGGGCATGACGCCGTGTGGCTGGGGAATGACGCGACGCGCGCTGAGCGCCTTGAGGGCCTCCGGCACGGAGCGCAGGAGCGCGTTGAGCTGCCCCGGCTGCGCACGAACGACAAAGAACGCGCCGCTGCCAGTGAGATGCATCGGTACGAAGATCGAATCCTCCCAGTAGATGTCGTCGCCGCTATCGGTTTGCGGGGTTTGCACGTGCTCGACGATTCCGATGATCGTGCTCGGACGGGAATCGCTGTTGCCGATGTAGAACGCCTTGCCCAGCGCGTGGCCTTCGGGGAAGGCTCGCTTGGCCAGCGCACGCGTAATGATGATGGACGGTGCGTCGGGGCTGCCGTTGGGCACAAGGGTGCCGATTTCGTCGGAGCGGAAATTCCGCCCTTCGGCGATCTTTACACCTAGGGTGTTCAGTGCATGGTCGTCGACGAAGTAGATCGACGCACCTTCGCTGACGAAGTGCTTGCTCGTCGGATCCAGTCGCACGCCGCTTTGCCAGGCGCCGCCGATGAGCGGGTACGCGTTGGTGGCGTAGGCATCCGCTACGCCGGGCAAGGCGCGCAGCATGGCCACGTCGGCTGCCTGTCGCGCAGGCAGTTCCGCCGCCGGTGCGACCCACTTGTTGTTGACGACCATCAGCTCGCTTTCGGCGATGCCGGTGTCGCGTGACAGGCGCTGTAGCCGTTGCTCGATGACGAAGATCGCGTTGCAGATGACGGCAAGGGTCAAGGCCACCTGCAAGGCGATGAGGATGGCGCCGGCCTTGTGATAGCGCAGCGCGGCGAGGATAGGGCGGAAAGGCGGCATATCGGACTCCGGATCAGCTGGCTTTGAGTTGCCATGCCGGCTGCACTCGTGAGGCGCGCCAGGTGGGATAGAAGGCGGCGACCAGGGTGCTCGCCAGGGCAACCAGGATCGTCAGGCCGAGCAGGGGCAGGCTCATGTGCACCAGGTCGGCGATGGCGGGATCGAAGACGGCGCCGATGCACAGGGTTCCCAGCGCGGTGAAGATGACACCGAGCGCGCCGCCGGCCAGTCCTACCGAAGCGGCCTCGAGCAGGAACTGCGTATAGATGGCGCCGCGCGATGCGCCCAAGGCACGACGTATGCCGATTTCCGGGGCGCGGCGCATGAATTTCGCCAGGAGCAGGCCGATGACGTTGACCAGGCAGATGACGAGGAAGGCCGCGGATACCAGCAGGCCCATGCGCGCTTCGGCGGGGACGACGTGGCGAACCTCGAGCCATTCCATGACGTCGCGCAGCCGCACGTTCGGTGGCCAGGAGAAGCGGCCGCTGCGTGTCTGCTCGGCGGAGTAGTCGTGCAGGAACTGACGGTAGGCCGTGGCGCTGGCCGCATCGGGCAGCTCCGCCCAGAAGGTGACGAACAGGCACTCGGAATGGACGAAGTTATCCCAGCCCGGCTTGGAAGGGCGGTTGCACACATTGCCACCGGCCGGTTCGAGACCGTCGGCGATCGCGCGTGCGAACGGCATGTAGATCTCGCCGAGATCGCCGAACCCGTGCTTCGAATCCAGGTCGAAGAAGCGCGGCCGCGCATCCCAGTAGTCGGTGACGCCGACGACGCGGAAGGAGTGGCCGTCGAGATCGATGTCGCGACCGACGCTGTCGACCCCGCCGAACACGCGATCGTTGAGGCTCTTGGCGATAACGACGACGCGGGCCTGCCCGGCGTCGTCGGCGGCCGACCAGGGGCCACCGTAGATAAACGGCACGTCGAACATGGGAAACATGTCGGCCTGGACGGCATAGCCGCGTGCCGGCGACGCCATCGTGTTCGGCTGATCGGGGACGACGGAGACCCCGATGGGATACAGCGGGGTCTGGCGTTTTGCCCGATGCGCGGCGGCCAGCGCTGTCGCATCACGCCAGGTCAACCAGTTCAGCGGTTCGCCATTGTCGGTGGAGTCGGGACCGTAGTTGTCGATCTGCGCTATGAACAGTTGCGAGGATTTTTCAGGTATGGGGTTGCCCGATGTTGCGCGGAATACCGCATAGCTCGTCATCGAGGCGGCGACGCCCACCCCGATCACCAGCACCATCAACAGCGTGAGCACTGGGTTGCGCCTGAGGCTACGAAGCCCGAGTTGCACGTAGTAACCGAACATCGTTGGCGATCCCTGTGGTGTGTCCTTCAGGGCAGGGTAGCAAGGGCTGTGCCATGGCTTCGGCCGCGCCATAGGGCGAAGCCCGCCCCCAGGCGCCTGTCCGCGGACAGATGGACGGCGGACAGGCGGACGTGGACCGCCCGGGGAAGCGCCGGCGTTAGTTTCTTCATCACACGCGGAGGACTACTATGCGGTCCGCAAGGGCCGCCGTATGCGCCCGTTCTACCTCTCATCCGAAGGAAGCTACATGTCCGTTCACCTGGTTGCCGCGCTCGACGAGAATTTTGCCATCGGCAAGCAGGGAGGCCTGCCCTGGCACCTCCCCGAAGACCTGCGTCACTTCAAGCGCCTGACCACGGACAAATCCGTACTGATGGGGCGCAAGACGGCCGAGTCGATCGGCAAGGCGCTCCCGGACCGGGTGAACTATGTGCTTTCGCGCAAGGGCGAGGCCCCGTTCCCGGGCCAGATCACCGTGCGTTCGGTGGCCGAGGCACAGGCGAGCTGTGGCCACACGGGCCTGATGGTCATCGGCGGCGGTGAGGTATTCCGCGAGGCGTTGCCGTACGCGCGTACGCTGTACCTGACCTGGGTCTATGCCGCGGTCGACGGTGCCGACGTGTTTTTCCCGGGCATCGATTTCAAGGAATGGGCCGAGGTCTCGCGCGTGCATCACAAAGCCGACAAGGATCACGCCCACGCGTTCGACATGGTCGAATACGTCCGGAACGTCTGATGCATGTCGTTGCCGGCGTCCTCGTCGACGGCGCCGGACGGATCCTCATCGCGCAGCGGCCGCCAGGCAAGCACCTGGCGGGCATGTGGGAGTTCCCCGGCGGCAAGCTCGAACCCGGTGAAACGCCGCCGATGGCGCTGGAGCGCGAGTTGGATGAGGAGCTGGGGATCGCAGTCGATCCGCTCTCATTCGAGGCACTCGTGCGCATTCCGTGGACCTACGGCGACCGCGCGATGCTGCTGGAAGCGATCCTGGTCCGCGCTTGGACCGGCGAGGCGAAAGCGCTGGATGCGGCTGAGATTCGCTGGGCCGATCCCCGCGATATCGACCCCGCCTTGCTCGCCCCGGCCGATCGCCCGATCCTTGCCGCCACCCGACTGCCATCGCATTACCCGATCACGCCGCCCGACGTGTCCGTCGACGATGCCCTGGCCTTGCTGGCAAGCGCGCTGGCGCGCGGCGAGCGGCTGCTCCAGCTGCGCTTGCCCGGCTTGCCGACGGAAGCGGTCCACGGCATGGTCGCGCAGGTGCTGCCGGAGCTGCGTGCGCTCGGCGCCACCTTGCTGCTGAATCGCGATATCGAAGGCGCACGTGCTTTTGGCGAGGGCGTCGGCGTGCATCTGGCGGCGTCGCAGCTTCATCAGCTCGACGCCAGGCCGTTGCCGCTGTCGCAGGTCGTCGCCGCGTCATGTCATAACGCGGACGAACTGGCGCGGGCCGCGGCACTGGGTTGCGATTTCGCGACCTTGTCGCCCGTGCAGGTCACCGCCAGCCACCCCGGCGCGGAGCCGCTCGGCTGGCCGCGTTTCGCGCGGCTCGCCGAGGCGGCGTCCTTACCGGTGTATGCCTTGGGTGGGCTAGGGCCGGATGATGGGATGGAGGCGCGGCTGCATGCCGCGCAGGGCGTGGCAGGTATTCGCGGCTTTCTGTAGGACCCGATTTATCGGCGATGGATCGCAAGGCGATCCTTACCTGGACTTCAGCCGCGCAACCAGCGCCCTCAACACACCCTGCGTTTCATCCGCGAAGAAATCATCGATGAACCCCGGGTCGAGCAGGTCGGTCGTATCGCCCCAGACGGCGACCAGATCGGCGCGCGCGATCGCTCGCGTGCGCAGCATCGCCTTCGGCGGCAGCTTCAGGATATCGGTCATCCAGATCACGGCGCGCTGCACGACCTGTTCGACGGTCGCCAGTTCGTCGACCAGGCCAATGGCGTGGGCCTGCTCGGCGTCGACCATGGCGCCCGCCACGAGAAGGCGTTCCGCGCGGTAATTGCCGACGATGCGGCGCATGGCGAACTGGATCGGCTCCGGCACCGACAGGCCGACCTGTACCTCGTTGAGGCCGATTTTGTAAGGGCCGTGCGCCATGATCCGGTAGTCGCAGAACAGCGACACAACGGCGCCGCCGGCGGGGCTGTGACCGGTAACAGCGGCGACCGTGGGGACGCTCGACGCGGCGATCGCACCGCAGAGGGCAAAGAACTCGTTCCAGAATTCCTGCACGCCGGCACGATCGCGCTGGATCAGCGCCGGTACGTCCACACCCGCCGAAAACATGCCCTGGGC